>NZ_JBEXRT010000012.1:0-98207 GCF_040613235.1 Streptomyces sp. NPDC006296
CTTAAGTTGTGTTGTGTTTTGTTATTTCCTGTGTTTTTTTCTCCCTTGGTCTGGCCGGCGGGCGGTCCCCCCCCCCGGGCCCTCCGCCCCCGCCCCGGCGTCCGGCGTAGGGGCCCGCGGACCGGTCCCCGTCGTCAGGGTGCGGGGGCGGTGTCCGCGGGGTCCACCGGGCCGGCCGGGGCCGAGGCGGTGGAGGGTTCCGTCGCCAGGAGCACCAGCAGGTCGTGCGCGTTCCAGACGCGCCGCTCGGCCTTCGGCGGGTTGAGCCGGATCCCCGGGCCGGTGGCGGACCCGGTGCGGGCGTCGTGGCGGATGTAGCCGATCGCGCACTCGCCCCGTTCACCTGCGGCGGCGACCAGGGTGGCGAAGGTGGCCTCGGCGTCCTGGAGTACGTATCCGCCGGCGGGCCTCAGGGACACCCCGGCGCCCTCCGCGGAGAACAGTTCGTCGAAGACCGGAGCGAGGTGCCGGTTCTGGGCGATCTGGGCCATCAGGAGGCCCGTGAGCTTCCCGCTGACGATCACGTCGGAGCCGGTGTTGACGGGTGCCAGGGGGCGGTTGCGGTCGTCGATGATCTCGGTGACCAGGCGGACCTCACGTCCGGTCCGCTCCTCCAGCAGCCTCAGGGCGAGCAGGGTGACCAGGGTCCAGTCGTCGGGGTGGTCCGGGCCGCCGTCCTGGTCGGGGGCGAGGACGACCAGCCCGTCGTACGGGGTGAGGTCGAGCCCCAGCAGGGTCTCGGGCCGCGACAGCGCAGCCGACCGGAAGCGCACGTCCCGGTCCGACGGGGCCCCCTCCCCCGGCTCCGGCTGTCGCGGCCCGGGGACGGCGCTGTCGGTGACCACGTCCAGGACGGACCCGGGGCGCGCGGCGCGGCGCAGCTGGTCCACGACGAGCGGGGCCCGCCGGTTCCAGCCGAGCAGCAGCAACCGGGCCGGCCGGTCCGGCGCGCAGGGGGCGGAGACGATCACCGAGGGGTCGACGAGATGGCCGCAGTCCTCCACCCGGGTGCTGTCGTCGTCCCGGGCGAGCACGATGAGGCGGCCCCCCGGTGCGACCGCGGTGCCGGCCGGCGGGTTGAGCAGCGTACGGCCGTCGGGGGTGAGCAGTCCGACCACGCAGGAGCCGGGGTGGCCGAGCAGGGTCGCGCCGAAGGTGCTTCCCCGGAAGGCGGTGGCGTCGGCCAGGTGGAACTCGTCGCCCGCGAAGTCGAGGAGGTCGCCCAGGACGAGCGAGAGGCCGGGCCGGCCGACACACTGCGCGATCAGCCGGGCCGTCACGGTGTCGGTCTCCAGCACCGTGCCCTGCGCACCGGCGGCCAGCCGGGCCGGAGCCCGGTACCGGTCGTCCCGGACGGCCGCGAGCACCGGCGGGCCGTCGGCGCCCTCGCCGAGAACGGCGCGCAGCGCCAGCAGCGTGCGCAGCACCTCGGCGTCCGCCGCCGGTCCCGCCGACGGCAGCACCAGGACGGTGCTCGCCGTCCGCGGGCTGACGAGGGCGAGCATGTCCGGATCGCCTGCGGGCCCGCTGCGGCAGATGATCAGGTCGCGGACGGCCGCGGGGACGTGGGCGGCCAGCAGCCGTTCCATCCCGACCTTGTCCCGGTCGGCCAGCACCACGATGGCGCGGGGCCGGTGCGGGGCCCGGGCGGCGGCCAGCTCGCCCACCACCGTGGTCACCTGGTCCGACCAGCCGAGCACCACGACGTGCCCCTCCTCCAGGACCGTGGACCGTCCGCGGCTCAGTTCGGCCATCCGCTCCGCCAGACCCGTCGTGATCACTCCGACCAGGGTCGACACGCACAGCAGGGCGACGAGCCCGAGCACCGCCGAGAGCACCAGGCGCAGCGGTGTACCGGTGGCGGTGCCCAGCCGCAGCGTCTCGGCGCTGGTCCGCCAGGCCGCGGCCAGCCGTCCCGACACCGAGCGGGGGGATCCTGGATCCGTCCACACGAGCAGCGCGCTCACCGGCACGACGACGGCCAGGCACGTCACCACGAGCCAGCCCATCAGCGTCCCGGTGGAGCGGGCCAGCGTGCGGTCGAACCGGTAGCCCATCCGGTCCCGCAGCGACGCCCTCGTCCGCCCCTCGGCTGTGTCCACTGCCACTCCCCTCGCCCGCCGTCGCACACCCCTGCGGAGGTGCACCACCGACTGTCCCCGCACGCAGCGTGCTGCCTCGGGGCCGGGGACACGCGGGGTACGGAGGCCGGTTCATCCTTTCGGGCGGGTGCCCCCGGCGGCCGGGAGGCGGCGGGACGAGCCGCAGGGCGTGCGCGCGCCGCCGGAAGGACCCGGGGCGCGGACGCCCGGTGCGTCCGCGGGCGGGGTCGAGTTCCCGCCGCTGAGCCGGAACCGTTGCATGGGAGCAACTGAAAAGGGCAGACGCAGTGCACACGAGCCCGCGGACGGGCCTGCAACGGAGGTCACCCATGCTGCGTCACAGATTCGATCACGACGTCCTCGTCATCACGGTCGTCGACGACCCGGGGGTCACCGGACGCGCCGGACTGGCCGCCGACATCATGGACCTGGTCCAGGTCCACCGGCACGCACCCGTCCTCCTCGTCGTCGACGGCGCCGCGGCCACCCCCGCCACGGTCAGCGCCGTCCTGCGGGTCCACCGCCAGTGCGGCGACCTGGAGACGCCGCTGTCCGTCGCCACCCGGGACGCGGCCACCCGGCGCCTCCTGGAGGCCAACACCGACGCCCGCGGGCCGAGGCTGGTCTTCGACGACCCGGCCGAGGCCGCGACCGGCACGGACTACGCCCCCGCCGCCTGAGCCCGCGGTCCGAGGCGCCCGGCCCCGGGGACCCCGTCCCCGGTGACGTGAGGGCGCAGACCGCCGGGGACGCGTCGTCGCACACCTTTCCGCCCTGTCGGCGCCTCCGTACGGCCTCCGTGTCCGGGCAGTCGGGTGCGCCGGGACCGGAATCAGGGATTCCGTAAGTGCCCGGCGCGCGGGACCTGTCCGCGTCGATCCGCCCACCGCCCCGGGCACCGTCCTCCCGTCGGCACACACCGGCGCCGCGCCCGGCGGATCCACAGCGGGCGAGGCCCCGTGGTGGCGCATAGCGTGGAAGGACCAGGGCCGTCGAGGCCGAGGCTTCACAGTGGGCGGAATCGCGTGAAACCCGAACTGGACTACAGGTCGTTGTTCGCAGCGACGCCGAGCCCGTATCTGGTGCTGGCGTCGGATCTGGTGATCGTCGACGCCAACGTGGCCTATCTGCGGGCGACCCGCCGCACCCGGGAGGATCTGGTCGGCCGGCACGTGTTCGACGCCTTTCCGGACAACCCGGCGGATCCGGACTCGGACTGGGTGCCGACCGTCGAGGCGTCCTTCGGGCGGGTACTGGCTTCCGGCGAGGCGGACGTGCTGGCCATGCAGAGGTACGACATCCCCGTGGCGGCGCAGCCGGGGACGTTCGAGGAGCGCTGGTGGTCGACGGTCAACACGCCCGTGCTCGACCGGGACGACGGCGTGGCGTGGATCATCCACCGGGTGGAGGACGTGACCGCCTTCGTGCGGGCCCGGCGGGCACCCGGCCGCGGGGCGGGTAGCTCGCTGACGGAGCGCGAGGAGGGGATGGAGGCCGAGCTGTACGTCCGGGCGCGTGAGCTGCTGCGTCTGAACGAGGAGCTGAGGGCGGCGCACGGGCGGGAGCGGGAGGTCGCGGTCACCCTGCAGGAGTCGATGCTGCACTCCCCCGACCTGGCGCGCCACGAGGACGTCGCGGTGCGGTACCTGCCCGCGATCGGCTCGCTGAACGTGTGCGGCGACTGGTACGACGCCGTCGACCTGACCGACGGGCGGTTCACCGTCGCCGTCGGTGACGTGGTGGGCCACGGTCTGGAGGCGGCCACCGTGATGGGAATGCTCCGCAGCGCCCTGTCCGCGGCGAGCCGGGCGGTGACGGGGCCCGCCCAGGCCTTGGAGGTCCTCGGCATGTACGCCCGCTCCGTCGAGGGCGCACTCGCCACCACCGCGGTGACGGTGCTCGTGGACGCCCGGTCGGAGCTGCTGGTCTACTCCAGCGCGGGCCACCCGCCGCCGGTGCTGCTGCACGCGGACGGCACCTGCGAGATGCTCGAGCACGCCACCGACCCGCCCCTCGGCGCGCGCCCCGAGCACGTACCGCGCCCGCAGGCGAGTGCCGCCTATCGCCGTGGCGACTCGCTGATCCTCTACACCGACGGCCTGGTCGAACGCCGGGGCGAGGACATCTACACCAGTCTGGACCGGCTCAAGACGGCCCTGGACGGCATGACCGGATTCAGCCCCGCCCGCATGGCGGACACCCTGCTGGCACGCCTCGGTGTCGCCGGGGGCGGCCAGGACGACATCGCCCTGGTCGTCGTCCGGCTGTGAGGCACGCGCACCGAGCGGACCGGCAGCACCGGCGAACGCCTTCCACCGCGGAGCGGCTGGTCTCGCAGGGATGCGGTCAGGCGGCCACCGGCTCGCGGTCCGTCGTGGCGGCTGCCCGTACGGCGGCCGGCGTCTCCCGCCAGTAGCCGCAGAAGTAGATCCGGTCCTTGTCGATGCCGCGCTCGTTCACCAGGTAGCGGCGCACCGTGGTGGCCAGGGTGGACTCGCCGGCCACCCAGACGTACGGCGTGCCGGCCGGGAAGGACAGGCCGCGCAGCGCCGCCACCGTCCGGGAGCCGCGGGCGCCCGACCGGTGCAGCCAGTTCACCTCGCCGGCCAGGTCCGGGACGTCGCCCTCGTCCCCGACCTCGAGGAAGGTGTGCACAGGGGTGCGGGCCCCTTCGAGCGCCGACGCGATGGCGGGCACGGCGGTCTCGTCACCGATCAGGAGCTGCCAGTCCGCACCGTCGGCCCGGTAGCGGGCGCCGTCGCTGAGCACGCCGATCCGGTCCCCCGGTACGGCGGCTCCGGCCCAGGCGGACGCCGGCCCGCTGTCCCCGTGCAGCACGAAGTCGACGTCGATCCGGCGCCGGGCGCGATCGATGCGGCGCACCGTGTAGTTGCGGACCACGGGGCGCAGGCCGGCCGGCATCGCCTGCAGCTCGCCCCACCAGTCGGAACCGGTCGGCAGGTGCAGCTCCTCGCCCACCGGGAGGAACAGCCGGACCAGCTGGTCGGGGCCCGCGTAGAGGAAGTCGCCCAGGCCGTCCCCGGCCAGCGTGATCCGGACCATCCGCGGTGCGAGCGGACGCACGGCCACGACCGTGGCGTACAGGGGCCGCTGGGGTGCCGCCTGACGGACTGCAAGCGATTCGGGCATCGAAGGACCACTCCCCGGCAAGAGACGCCATGATTAGGTTAGGTTTAGCTTAGTTGCAACAGGTGCCTTCTCCGCAACCTCGGCGGGGACAGCACATGAGGAGTGCGCGGTTCCGGCACTCCGGGGACGGGCGTCCCCGACAGCGGTCCGCCGGTTCCGGCCGCCGGCCGGAACCGGCCCCTGGACGGAGAGCGCACCGCCGGGGCCTGTCGCCCGGCCACGGGTTGCCCGTACCCTCCGACCAGCCGCAGGCGCGGGCAGGTCCGTCCCGCCGGAGCGGGAGGCCGTTCTCCCGGTGTACCGCCCGGTGTCACGGACCCGTCCCCGTCCGGTACCCCGGGACGGCTGTCCTTGGGGCGCCCCTGATCCCCCCACCCCAGAGGTCGTCACCCATGACCGAGTTCGACCGCCGCAGGTTCCTGCAACTGGCCGGAGGCACCGCCGCCCTCACCCTGCTGAACGAGAGCATCGCGCGGGCCGCCTCCATCCCGGCGCAGGGCAGCAAGGGAACGGTCCAGGACATCGAGCACATCGTCGTCCTGATGCAGGAGAACCGTTCCTTCGACCACTACTTCGGATCGATGAAGGGGGTGCGCGGCTTCGGGGACCCCCGGCCGGTGCTCCAGGACAACGGCAGGTCCGTCTTCCACCAGTCGGACGGGACGAAGGACGTCCTGCCCTTCAACCCGCAGGTGGACGACCTGGGGATGCAGTTCCTGACGGGTCTCGACCACGACTGGGCGGGCGGCCACCGGGCCTACGCCGACGGCAAGTACGACGCGTGGGTGCCGGCCAAGACGGCCACGACCATGTCGTACATGACGCGGAACGACATCCCGTTCCACTACGCCCTGGCCGACGCCTTCACCGTGTGCGACGCGTACCACTGCTCGTTCATCGGGGCCACCGACCCCAACCGCTACTACCTGTGGTCCGGGCACACCGGCAACGACGGCACGGGCGGCGGTCCGGTCCTCGGCAACCAGGAGGCCGGCTACGGCTGGCGGACCTACCCCGAGCGGCTGGAGGCCGCCGGGGTGTCGTGGAAGGTGTACCAGGACATCGGCGACGGGCTCGACGCGGCCGGTTCCTGGGGCTGGACCGACGACGCCTTCCGCGGCAACTACGGCGACAACTCCCTGCTGTACTTCGACAACTACCGCACGGCGCGGCCCGGCAGCGCCCTGTACGAGAAGGCCCGCACCGGCACCGACGTCGCGGCGGGCGGCACCTACGTCGACCGGCTGCGCGCGGACGTGACGGGCGGGACGCTCCCCCAGGTGTCCTGGATCGCCGCGCCCGAGGCCTTCAGCGAGCATTCCAACTGGCCCACGAACTTCGGTGCCTGGTACATCGCGCAGGTCCTGGACGCACTGACGGCGAACCCGGCCGTGTGGGCGAAGACCGCCCTGTTCCTCACCTACGACGAGAACGACGGCTTCTTCGACCACGTGGTGCCGCCGTACCCGCCCGCCTCCTCCGCGTGGGGGCTGTCCACGGCGGACGTGTCGAAGGACCTGTACCCGGGCGGCGGAGGGTACGCCGCGGGCCCGTACGGGCTCGGCCCCCGGGTGCCGATGATCGTGGTCTCACCGTGGAGCAAGGGCGGCTACGTCTGTTCCGAGACCTTCGACCACACCTCGGTGATCCGCTTCATGGAGAAGCGCTTCGGGGTGCGGGAGCCGAACATCTCCCCGTGGCGTCGCGCCGTCTGCGGGGATCTGACCTCGGCCTTCGACTTCGCCCGCGCGGACGCGGATCCCGCGGCGCTGCCCTCCACGGCCGGATACGAGCCGCCGGACCGGAACCGGCACCCGTCCTACCACCCGAGCCCGCCGGCCACCGGGGCGCTGCCCCGGCAGGAGGCGGGCTCCAAGCCGGCCCGCGCCCTCGGGTACGAACCGTACGTGGACGGGAAGGCCACCGTCTCCAGCGGCACGTTCACCCTGACCTTCGCCGGCGGCCCCACCCTGGGCGCCCACTTCCACAGCACCTCGGGCAACCGCACGGACGGCCCCTGGCCGTACACCGTCGAGGCGGGCAGGACCCTTTCGGACACCTGGAACACCAGCGCCTCCACGGGCAACCGGATCGACCTCACGGTCTGGGGCCCCAACGGCTTCCTGCGTACCTGGCGCGGACCGGCGAAGGAGAACGGCCCCGAGGTCACCGCGCGTCACGTGGCGGCCGGCGGCAATCTGACGCTGAGCATGACCAACTCCGCCTCGGCCGCGGTCAACCTGACCGTGACCGACGCCTACGGCGGCGCGGCCCAGACCTTCAAGGTCAACCCCGGCGCGACCGTGTCGCACACGGTCGACCTGCGCGGCTCCGCCCGCTGGTACGACATCGAGGTCGTCTCCGACACCGACGCCGCCTTCCTGCGCCGCTTCGCCGGTCATGTGGAGACCGGCGAGGCGGGCGTCTCCGACCCGGCGATCAGCACGGTCTGACGCGGCGGCGGGCGCGGCGGGCCGGTGGCCCGGGAGCCCGTGCCGCCGCCGCGCCGCGTCCGGGCTGTGCGCGGCTCCGGGAGCCCCGCAGTCGGCACCGCGGGGCGGGGAGTGGGCGGCGTGTCGCGCGGATCCGGCGCGGGGCGCGGCCCTCGGGCCTATCCTCTGCGGCATGGCATGCCGTATCAGCGAACTCGTGATCGACGCGGAGGATCCCGCCCGGCTGGCCGCGTTCTGGTGCGACGTCCTCGGATACTCCGAGCTGGAGCGCGAGGACGACGGCAGCATCCACATCGGTCCGCCGGATGCCGGATCCGGCGGACCGACGTGGATGCTGCCGACCCTCGTCGTCAACGCGGGACGCGACCCGCGACCGGGGAAGCTCCCGCTGCACCTCGATGTCAGCGCCACCGACCGCGACCAGGACGCCGAACTGGCCCGGCTGCTCGCCCTGGGTGCCGTGCACGCCGACGTCGGCCAGTCCGGGGAGGAGAGCTGGCACGTCCTGGCGGACCCGGAGGGCAACGAATTCTGTCTTCTGCGCACCCGGGTGAAGCCCGTCTGACGCGTCACCGGTCCCGACGACGGTCCGGGACCCGCGGTGCGCGTCACCGCGCCCGCGGCCTGCGGGAGGGGGCGCCGAACCGGTCGTCGCGGCCACGGCCCGGGCACGGTGTCAGCGTCCGTCGACCGTGTCACGGGCGGGTTTTGTCCGCGAACACCCAGCGGTTGCCCTCCAGTGCGTCGTTCGGCTCGGGCAGGGGGCCGCGGCCGTGCCGGTGAGTGAAGTCGAAAGGGGTGTGCACCGAGGTCGACCAGCCCCTGCCCTCCAGGTCTCCCGCAGAGTCGGGCCGTGGTCCGCCGTCGAACAGATGGAGCAGGTCGATGCCGATCTGCCGCTCCGTGGACGTGTAGAGCGGGCTGTCGCGATAGGCCAGCAGATCCTTTTCGAGCTTGACCTCGTACGCCAGAGTGCTTCCCCTCGGGCTCAGCCGGTCCACCGTGTCGATGAGGTATCTCTCGGCGGTGATGGGGAGGTAGAACAGCAGGCCCTCGGCCAGCCAGACCGTCGGGGCGGTCCGGTCGAATCCGGCGTCGGTCAGCGCTCCCACCCAGTCCGCGCGGAGGTCGATCGGGACGGGCACGCGCGTGGCCCTGGGCGTGGCCGACAGCCCGTCGAGCACGCCGTGCTTGAAGTCCAGCACTCCCTGCCGGTCGATCTCGAAGATCACGCAGCCGGGCGGCCAGTCCAGCCGGAACGCACGCGCGTCGAGACCGGCCCCGAGCAGCACCACCTGGCGGAGAGCGCCGGTGTGCACCGACCGGAGAAGGTGGTCGTCGAGCACCCGGGTACGCAGTCCGAAGTACCGCGCGAAACGTCCCCAGAGCGGGTTCGCGTCCCCGTCCGGAACCTCGTGGATGCGGACCGGCCAGTCGGCGGACGCCGGCGCGGCGCGCACGAAGTGCTCGGCGTAGGGATCGCGGGCCAGGCTGTCGTGGCGGTGGGTCTCGATCGCCCGTGACGCGGCGACCAGGAGGGCGGTACGTCCGATTCCTCCTTCCACGCCCTCCCTCTCGGTGTCCCTGCGAGCTGTGTCGACCATGTGCATCTCCTTCGACGGACAAGCGGACGAGCGGACGAGCGGACGAGCGGACGAGAAAAGGACACGGGGTGACGGGGACGGGAGCCGCGCCGATCTGCCCCGTCGGCCCCGCGCCACCGACGGCTGCGGCCGGGTCTGGATCTGAGGCTGAGGTTGAGGTTGACGCTGAGGTTGAGGCTCAGGAGGGCCGCTCCTCGGCGTGCGCAGACGGCGCATCCCCGCGTCCGCCCCTCCTACGGAATGAGGACGGGTTTCACCACGCGGCCGGCTTCGCAGTCACGTTCGGCCTCGTTGATGCCGTCGAGCGGGTAGGTCCGGATGAGCCGGTCGAAGGGGAACAGCCCGGCCTGCCACAGCGCGGTCAGACGGGGGATCAGCAGGCCGGGCACCGCGTCCCCCTCGCAGATGTGGGAGATCTTCCTGCCGCGGTCCAGTGACCCCGGCAGGAGCGGGAGGGCCGTGTGGGTCCGTGCCACCAGGCCGAGATGGCCGGTCGGACGCAGGGCCTGGAGGGCGTCGTTGATCAGCTGCGGTGAGCCCGTGCTGTCGAGCGCATACTGCGCGCCCGCGTCGGTCAGCCGGCGGACGACCTCGGGCAGGCCGGCCGACGAGCCGTGGACGGGGATCGCACCGAGCTCTTCGGCGAGAGCCAGGCGTTCCGGGTGCCGGTCGACGGCCACGGTCACCGCACCGGCTGCGGTGGCGGCCATCACCGCGGCGAGGCCCACCGCTCCCGCGCCGAAGACGGCGACGGTGTCGCCCGGTCCGGCACCGAAGGTGTTGAGGACGGCGCCCGCCCCGGTGAGGAAGCCGCAGCCGAGCGGCCCGAGCAGTTCGATCGGCAGGGACCGGTCGACCCGGACGGCGTTGCGGGCCCGCACGACGGCGTACTCGGCGAACGAGGACTGGCCGAACCACCGGGGGGCGAGTCCTTCCCCGGCCGCGTCGGTGCACCGTGCCGCGTCCTCCTCCCGCCCCCCGAAGAGGTTGAGCGAGGCGAAGGAGTCGCAGTAGGCCGGGGCCGCGGCCCTGCACGTGCGGCACTGTCCGCAGGAGTCGAAGCTCAGCACCACGTGGTCGCCGGTGCCGAAGCCGGTGCCCGCACCGCCCGTCTCCACCACGACCCCCGCCCCCTCGTGGCCCAGCACCGCGGGCAGCGGGCTGCGGCCGGCCGACCGCCGGACGGCGAGGTCGGTACGGCACATCCCGCAGCCCGCGATCCTGACCAGGAGCTCGCCGTCGGCCGGCCCCGCGCCGAGCGTCACCTCCTCGAGGGAGAACCGCTCCCCGTACGAGCGCAGTACCGCCGCCGTGAACCCGGTGGTCACGCCTCCTCCGGGCGGTGCACGACGAACGGCCGGAGGTTGCCGTAGAGACCCCAGGGGCCGCCCGCGACACCGGCACCGCTCTCCTTGGTGCCCGCGAAGGGCTGGGCGAGGGACAACTCGGCGTGGTGGTTGATCCAGGCCGTCCCGCACTCCAGCCGGTCGGCGACCGCCTCCGCCCGGTCCAGGTCGGTGCCCCACACGGAACCGCCGAGACCGAAGCCGGTGCCGTTGGCCGCCTCGACGGCTTCGTCGAGGCGGGCGTAGGGCAACACCGGCAGCACCGGGCCGAACTGCTCGTTCGTCACCACCGGGCTGGTGGCGGGGACATCGGTCAGCACCGTGGGCGCGAAGAAGTAGCCGGGCCGGTCCAGCCGGTGGCCACCGGCTGCGGCCCGGGCGCCGTCCGCCAGAGCCCGGGCCGTGTAGTGCTCGACACGGGCGAGCTGTGCGGCGTTGTTGACCGGGCCCAGCTCCGACACGGGGTCGAGTCCGGGGCCCACGGCCACGGTCCTCGCGCGCTGTGCGAGGGCCTCGACGACGCGGGAGTGGAGCCGGGCGGGGGCGTACACACGCTTGACCGCCATGCACACCTGCCCGCAGTTGCGGAACGCGGCCCAGAACAACCGGTCCGCGATGCGGTCCACGTCCACGTCCTCCAGCAGGACGGCGGCGTCGTTCCCGCCCAGCTCCAGGGTGGCCCGGGTGAGTGAGGCCGCCGCGCTCTCCGCGACGGCCCGTCCGGTGGGGACCGAGCCGGTGAACGTCACATGGCGGATCCCCGGATGGGAGGCGAGGCGGGCGCCGAGGGGCTCCCGGCCCGTGACGACGGTGAGGACGCCCTCGGGCAGGGCGCTGGACAGGACGGAGCCCAGCATGCGGGTGGCGAGCGGGGTGTACGGCGAGGGCTTGAGCACCACCGTGTTGCCCGCGGCGAGCGCGGGCGCGAACTTGGCGGAGGCGAGCTGGAGGGGGAAGTTCCAGGGGACGATGGCGGCGACGGGACCGAGCGGTCGCCAGCGGACCTCGCTGCGGACCGGTCTGCCGTCGGTGAGCGGCTGGACGCCGGGCTCCAGTTCGGCGAAGTAGCGAAGGCGGGCGGCGGTCCGGACGACCTCCGCGTGGGACTCGGCCAGCGGTTTGCCCTGTTCACGGGTGAGCAGGGGGGCGAGCTCGGTCCCGGCGGCCTCGACGGCGTCGGCCGCCGCGAGCAGTGCGCCGGCGCGGACGGCGGGGGCGGCACGCCAGCCGTGCCAGGCGTCGTGGGCCGCGTCGACGACGGCGTCCAGGTCAGGGCCCTGGTCGGGTGCCTCGTCGAACGTCTCGCCCGTCGCGGGGTCGAGCACGGCGAAGCCCGTACGGGGGACCGCGGGGGCGCGGACGGGCCGGTGCGTCGGCATGCCCGGCGGTCAGCTCGCGGCTGCCGCGGTCACGGCGTCTGCGCCGGCGTGCCGGTCCATCTCCGCCCGGAAGGCCGCCACCAGGTGCGGCTGGATCCTTCCGGTGGTCCGGTCCCCGCGTTCGCAGACCGCGCCGCGCACCCCCACGATGTCCGTGCCGATGCGGGTCAGTGTGGCGAGGTCCTCGGCCCTGATGCTGCCCGCGAGGGCGGCGAGCAGATCGGCCTCGTGGGCCAGCCGGACGAACTCCGCGCAGACCTCGGGCGGAACGTGGTCGAACAGCCGGGTCCCGTCCTTGACCGCGGTGTCGAGCATGGCCGCGTCGGAGCCGGAGAGGCGGGCGATGTCGGGCAGGGCGAGCGGGTTGACACTGCCGATCCGGTGGGCGTCGGCGTACCCGGAGGCGACCACGAAGGCGTCGGGCCGGTGGTCCTTCACCGCGCGGACGACCCCCCGCATGACCTCGACGGCCTGTTCGGGCGTCGTGCATCCGTAGAGCCCCACCTTGATGTACGTGGCTCCCGAGACCGCGGCGCCGAGCGCCGCCTGGGCCACCGTGCCGGGCTTGTACGGTACGTCTCCCACGGTGGCGGACACCGGTTTGTCCGCCGGGACCGCGGCGCGGATGTCCCTGATGACCCACGGGTAGTTCGCACCGAGCGAGCCCTCGTCGGGCTTCTTGACGTCGACGATGTCGAGGTGTTCGGCGGCCTTCGCGCAGTCGAGTGCTTCCTCGACGCCGTCCGGAGAGATGAGCAGCAACAACGTGGGTTCCTTCCACCGTGGGTCCACCGGCCGGAGGCCGGTGGGCGGAGTCCGTCGGATCACGTGCGGTGTGCTCATCCTTCCCGCGCCCCGGGGGTGACCGGCAGGGCGCGCGGACCGCCGGAAGGATCATTGCCGGACCGTGCACACGCCCCTCCCGGCGCGCCGTCCGCGCCGGTGCGCAGGGGGCCGCGGGGGTGCGCACGATCGCGGCGGCGGGTGGACGTGCGGGTGGGGCCGCACCGGGGGCGTGCGGTGCCGGCGCTACCGGGCCGGGGGCCGGGGCCTGGGATCCCGGAAGCTCCCCACGGCGTGCTCGGCCAGTGGGCCCACGCTCAGACCGCGCCCCCGGCAGGCTGCGAGGAGGCCGGGCAGCGCGTCCGCCGTGGCCCTCCACGCGTCCGGTGCGCTCCACCGGTCCGCGTCGTGCAGCAGCACGGTGCCCCCACCGTCCAGGTCCGTCAGGACCGATGCCGTCACGGAGCGGGCGTCGGCGTGCGCGGTCCAGTCCCGGCCCCATGCCGACCACAGCACCGGCCGCAGGCCGGCGCGGCGGGCGGCCGCCAGCCGTCCCCCGGTGAGGATGCCGTAGGGCGGCCGGTACCACCGCGGGTCCGTGCCGCAGATCCGCCGTACCGCACCGGCGGCGCGCGCCACCTCGCGTACGTCGCGCAGCGGCGCGGGCATCCAGGGGCGGTCGTGGTGCCAGCCGTGCACCGCGACCTCGTGACCGGCGGCCACGAGGGCCCGGCCGAGGCCGGGGTGACGCGTCAGCGACTCCCCGACGAGGAAGAAGGTGGCCCGGACCCGGTGTTCGGCGAGCAAGCGCAGGACGTGCGGGGTGCCGGCCGGGTCCGGTCCGTCGTCGAAGGTCAGTGCCACGTGGTCCGGGCGGCCCCGGCCGTCCAGCGACGGGCTGAGGATCCTGCGCACCGGGGGCAGCCAGGTGGCGGCGGGACCGATGTGCCATGCGGCGGTCGCGGCCAGCACGCCCGCGACCGCTGCCGCGCTCCTCGCACCGGGGTGCCTCACCATCGTTGTTCCGCCTTTCCGGAGACCAGGGGCGACCTGCTCAGGCGGACGCAGGCGTACGCGATGAGGCCGAGCGCAGCGGCCTCCGGAAGCACCCGCCAGCCGAGGCCGATCCGTTCGTCGAACAGGGAGATGCCCAGGATGACGCTCAGCAGGGAGTCGCCGAGCGTGAGGGCGGGCTGTGACGCGGCCAGCGAACCGGCGCGCAAGGTGGCCTGCAGCATCAGGAAGGACCCCAGTCCGGACACCCCGGCGGTGTAGACCTGCCAGGAGGTGAGCACGTTCCCGGGCCCGCCGGAGGCATGGCCGAGCGTGTCCTTGATCAGTGCCGCGGTGAAGGCGAAGCCGATGGCCGTCACGGTCCCGAGGACCGCCGCGCGTGCCGAGCCGCGCAGCCGCCGTCCCACCGCGACCAGCGCGACCGACACGGCGAGGGCGGGAACGGCGCTGATCGGCCATCTGCCGGGAGGGACGGTCTCCGTGCCGCCGGACGGTGCGGCCAGCAGCAGGAAGGCGGCCAGCCCGAGCGCCATCCCGAGGAACGCCGCCCAGGTCGCGGGTCCGGGCGGACGCCGGAAGACGGCGGCGGCCAGCACCAGCGTGAACAGCAGCTCGGTCGTCATCACCGGCTGCACCACCGCCAGCGGTCCGGTCGCCAGGGCCAGGGCCTGCGCCGCGCCCGAGACGACGAGGAGTCCGGCGCCCCAGCGCCAGGCCGGGCGCCGGACGAGGCCGAACCGCCGGCCGGGGAGCCCGGCCGCGGTGTCGGCCAGGTCGGCGGCCGCGGCACGGCGCTGCAGCACGGAGGCCGCCGCGTTGCCCAGCGCGGCGCACAGGGCGGCGACGACGGAGAGGACGATCACGCCTCCGGCCCTCCGCGGCCGTACCGGAGACGGGGGTCCAGCTCAGCCAAAGCGTGTGGCCAGCCGGCGAAAGAGGTTCGGGGCCATGCCCTGGACGCGGCCGGGGGTTCCCAGCCAGCGCGGCACGGTGATCTCGGGCCGCCTCCCGGTCAGGGCCTCCTCGACCGCGGCCGCCACCCGCCCGGCGGGTACCGGCCGCGGCCAGGAGCGGGTGTAGGGGGCGTGGCGGTGGGCGAAGAACGGGGTGTCGACGGGGCCCGGCTGGACGAGACAGACGCGGACCCCGGTGCCCCGGAGTTCGTAGCGGAGGCTCTCGGCGAAGGGGATCAGCGCGCCCTTCGTCGCCGCGTACACCGCCTCGCCCCGCACGCCGAACCGGCCGGCCACGGAACCGAGGAGGACCAGGCTGCCCGACCCGCGGGCGACCATCTGCGGCAGCAGCAGGCGGACGAGGTGGAGCACGGCCCCGACGTTGACGTCGACCAGGCGGTCCACGGCGGCCGGTGGCATGTCGGTGTAGGCGCCCGCCCATCCGAGCCCGGCCGCGGCGACCAGTGCGTCGACCCGGTCGCCGTGGGCCAGTGCCGCCTCGGCGAGTTGGCGGCAGCCGTCCGGGGAGGCCAGGTCCACCGGCAGCGCGGCACCGCCGGTGCGGTCGGCGACCGCACCGAGCCGGTCCCGGTCCCGCCCGTTGAGCAGCAGGTCCCACCGGCCTCCCGCGGCGAGCCGTACGGCGACGGCGGCGCCGATCCCGGACGAGGCGCCGGTGATCAGCGCGACCCTGCGCCGGCCGCGGGCGGGGCGGCCGGCCGCGTCCGACGGCTTCGCACCGGCTCCGGCCGCCGGGGTGCTGCGGGGTGTTGGGCTCGCGCGCATGGGCCTTCCGTCCTCCGTGGCCACCGGTCACGCGGAGCACCGTCCCGGGCCCGCACCGGCCGTACTCACTCATCCTTCGTGCAACCGGCGTACCGGCAAACGCACATGCCCGCAGTGGGCTAACGGCTCGCCGGTCCCCTGCCTGGCCCCCGGAGCTCCTGACGGGGACCATGCGGGAATGAGCAGGTTTATGATCATCAGCGCCAGTATGGGAGCGGGGCACGACGCCGTCGCCCGCGAACTGGCCGGACGCCTGCGGGCCGAGGGTCACCGGGCCGCACTCGTGGACCTGCTGGACCTGCTGCCCTCCGGTGCCGGCCGGGGGATGCGCGCCGCGTACCGGACGGCGCTCCGCCGCTGCCCGTGGACCTACCAGGCGGTCTACTCGGCGTTCTTCCAGGACCGTGGCGCCGCACGCGGCCGGGGCACGACCACCGCCCCGCTGGCCGCGGTCCTCGCGCCGCGCCTGCGCCGCGTCGTCGGCCGGTGGCGTCCGGACGCGCTGGTCCCCACCTTCCATCAGGCCGCCCAGGTGACGGGACGATTGGGCGCGGCGGACGGCGACGACTGTCCGCCCCGCACGGTCGTGGTCACCGACTTCGCCGTGCACCGGCAGTGGCTGCACCCGGGCAACAGCCTGTACCTGTGCCTGACGGATGCCGCGGCGGCCCGCGTCCGTGCCGGGACCGGCCGCCCGGCGCGGGTGAGCGGCCCGGTGGTGCCGGCGGCCTTCACCGCCGCCGGGCGGGCGGACGGCGCCCGGCAGCCGTCCCGCTGGGTGTCCGAACTGGCGCGGTACGGCCGGGGCCGCCCCGCCGTGCTGGTCTCGGCGGGGGCCTGGGGGGTGGGCCGGGGTCTGACCTGCACCGCACGGCTGCTCGCCGAGGCGGGTCTGCTGCCGGTGCTGCTGTGCGGCGGCGACGAGAGGCTGCGGGCGCGTGCGGCGGGGCTCCCCGGCGTCCTGGCCCTGGGCTGGGTCGAGGACCTGCCCGAGCTGATGGCCGCGGCGAGCGCTCTGGTGGACAACGCCGCGGGGCAGACCGCGGTGCAGGCACTGGCCGCCGGGGTACCGGTCGTGGGGTACCGGCCGATTCCCGGGCACGGGGTGGAGGGTGTGCGGGAGATGGCCGGCGCGGGCCTCACCGAACACGTCCACGACGCGGCCGCGCTGCTCGGCGCGCTGGACCGGCTGAGCCGCCCCGGCCCGGAGCGGGAGCGCCGGATCGCCGCCGGGCGTACGGTCTTCACCGGGGACGCCGCCCGTCTCCTGGCCCACTGAGACGGGTACGCCGACGGGCCCGTCGGTCCGCCGCTCCAACTGCCGCGGTGCACCGCACCCCCTTCTTCTTGCCATTCCGGCAAACAAAAGTGCCATCTGCGCACGGTGGGCCTAGCGTGACGCCATGACCCACGCACACCCGCACTCCCCCGGCCACGGCACGTCCCACCGCCCCGATGACGCCGCCGGCTCCGACGACCAGGCGGAGATCCTCGACCTGGACGCCGAGGTGCTCGGCGAGCACACCGCCTCGATCACCGCATGGCTGCCCGTCGGAACGCCCCCGCAGGAGATCGTGGACCTGGGCTGCGGGACGGGCACCGGGACCTTCGCGCTCCTCGCCCGCTTCCCCGAGGCACGCGTCACCGCCGTCGACTCCTCCGCCGAGCACCTGGAGCGGCTGCGGGAGAAGGCCGCCGCCGAGGGGGTGCAGGACCGTGTGCGCACCGTGCGGGCCGACCTCGACGCGGCCGACTGGCCGGACCTCGGGACGCCCGGTCTCGTCTGGGCCTCCGCCTCGATGCACCACATGGCCGACCCGGGACGGACCCTGCGTCAGGTGCACGAGGTGCTCGCACCCGGCGGCCTGTTCGCCGTCGTCGAGCTGGCGGGCTTCCCCCGTTTCCTGCCCGAGCACGCCCCCGAGGAGCGGCCCGGCCTCGAAGAACGCTGCCACGCGGCGACCCGGCGGATCCACGAGGAGCACGTGCCCCACCGCGGTGCCGACTGGGGGCCGATGCTGACGGGCGCCGGCTTCACCGTGGAGGACCGGCGCACCGTCGAGGTGCGCATCGAGGGTTCCCCCGGCGACACGGTCCCCCGGTACGCGCTGAGCGTGCTGCAGCGCATCCGCGGCGCCGCGGCCGAATCGCTCGCACCCGAGGATCTCGCCGCGCTCGACCGGCTCCTGGACGCCGACGGCCCGCACAGCATCCTGCGCCGCACCGACCTGGGCGTACGCACCGAACGCATGGTCTGGGCCGCACGCCGTACGGGGTGAGCGGGGAGGGCCACGGGCGACCGCGGCCAACCCGGCACCGTCGAAGCGGTGTTGTCGCACCCCGCCGGTCCGGCCGGCAGGGTGCGGCACGGCTCCCGGCCGAGGGCGCCGTGCCGTCCCGGCCGCCGCCGTCCGGGCGTCCCCCGCCCGGCCGGCCCGGCTCTCGCGAGGCGCATACTGGGCTCATGGAATCGCCCACGCGTGCCGCACCCGGTCTGCGGGACCGGCTCGGCAGCGCCGTCTTCGCCCGGGTCGCAGGTCCGGCGGGACCGGAGAACCGCGCCCGTATCCACGGCACACCCGGTCCGCGCTGGTTCGGCCCCGACCGGCCGATCCGTACGGTCCACGGCGACGCGTCCATGTTCATCGGCGGTCTCCGGGCACTCCTGCTCCAGTCCCTGCATCCCCTGGCGATGGCCGCCGTGGAGGCCCATTCCGGTTATCGCGGCGATCCCTGGGGACGGCTCCAGCGCACCAGCACCTTCCTCGCCGTGACCACGTACGGGACGGCGGACCACGCCCAGCAGGCGGTCGACCGGATCCGCGCCGTGCACGACACGGTGCGGGGCACGACACCCGCCGGGGAGCCCTACGCCGCCTCCGACCCGCATCTGCTCGGCTGGGTGCACGTGGCCGAGGTCGAGAGTTTCCTGCTCGCGCACCGGCGCTACGGCGCCGCACCGCTCGACGCCGCCGGCTACGACGGTTACATCGCCGACACCGCACGCGTGGCGGAGGCCCTCGGGGTCATCGATCCGCCGCGCGACCGGACGGAGCTCGCGGCCCGGCTCCGCTCCTACCGCGCGGAGCTGCGCCCGACCGTGGAGGCGCGCGAGGCGGCGCGCTTCATCCTGCTGCATCCGCCCCTGCCCCGGGCCGCCCGTGCGCCGTACGCGGTCCTCGCCGCGAACTCCGTCGCCGCGCTCCCCCGGTGGGCCCGCACGTCGCTGGGGCTGCCCCGGCTGTCCGGCGTGAGCGAGGCGTGCCTGAACCCGACGGGGCGCGCCCTGACCGCCGCGATCCGCTGGGCGATGGCTCCGGGGCGCGAGGCGCACCGGCCGGCCGTGTCCGGCTGACACCCCGTCCCGGAACGCACCCCGGCAGGGCTCCCTCACCCGGGACCCGGCAGGCACGGCCACCGCCGCTGGCGGGTCCTTTCCGTACTCTGGGGGCATGCGTATGCGCCCGACCCTGAGCTGGACCCCCACCGAGGGCCTGGCCCCGGGCACCACGGATCCGGAGCCGGTGGCCGACGCCCTCCGGGCCGGTGGTGTGCTGGTCCTCAGCGGGGCCGGCCTCTCCACGGAGTCCGGCATCCCCGACTACCGCGGTGAGGGCGGGAGTCTCAGCCGGCACACCCCGATGACGTACCAGGACTTCACCGCGAGCGCGCAGGCCCGGCGCCGGTACTGGGCCCGCAGCCACCTCGGCTGGCGCACCTTCGGCCGTGCGCGCCCCAACGCGGGCCACCGGGCGGTGACCGCGTTCGGGCGGGAGGGCATGCTCTCGGGTGTGATCACCCAGAACGTCGACGGTCTGCACCAGGCCGCCGGCAGCGAGGGCGTCGTGGAGCTGCACGGGAGCCTGGACCGGGTCGTCTGCCTCGTCTGCGGTGACCTCAGCCTCCGGCGCGAGCTGGCCCGGCGGCTGGAGGAGGCCAATCCGGACTTCCGGCCGGTCGCCGCGGCGATCAACCCGGACGGCGACGCCGACCTCACCGACGCACAGGTGGGTGACTTCCGTGTGGTGCCCTGCACGGTCTGCGGCGGCGTCCTGAAGCCGGACGTGGTCTTCTTCGGTGAGAGCGTGCCCCCGGCCCGCGTAGAGCAGTGCCGCGCACTGGTCCGCGAGGCCACCTCCCTGCTGGTCCTGGGGTCCTCGCTGACGGTGATGTCCGGGCTCCGCTTCGTCCGCCAGGCGGCGCAGGCCGGCACGCCGGTGCTGATCGTCAACCGGGACGTCACCCGGGGCGACCGGCACGCCGTCACCCGCGTCGCGCTCCCGCTGGGCGCGGCCCTGGCCACCGTGGCCGGCCGGCTGGACGTCCCCGTAGAGGACGGGGTGTCCGGGCCCGCCTGAGACAGCGGCGGACGTGAACCACCCGCCCGGGGCTCGGGCCACCGGGAGGGCGGACGGCTGCCTGCGGTCCCGTGTCCGGCCGCGGTGACGCCCGGGGCACCCGGTCGTGACGGCCACCGGCCGGCCGGGGCGCCGTACCGGCCCATGCGCCCGCCACGGCGCCCCGCTCCGGTCCGCCGGGCCGCGGCGGCGACCCCGCACACCGGCCCCGTACCGGCGCGCCGGAGCGCCTGACGCCGGGGTGCGGACCGCGGGACCGTCCTCCGGGCCTCGCGCCGTCCGGCACGGTTCATCCAGTCGAAACCTCTGAAACACCTCAGATTTGTTTTCGCGGACCCCACCGCACTGCCAGAATCGCAGGGTTCCTGATCATGAGCCCTCGCGCCATCGCCGGATGCCCGCCCCCCACGGGCCCGGCCGGGACGGACCGTTTCCCCCTCACAAAGGCGAACCCCCCACATGAGTGACGGCAGCATCGCAGCAGCCGATCAGCCCGGCGCCGGCACCTCGTCGACGACCTCCCCCCACGTGGACGCCGGCGACGCCGGTTACAGCAAGGACCTCAAGTCCCGCCACATCAACATGATCGCCATCGGCGGCGCGATCGGCACGGGGCTCTTCCTGGGCGCGGGCGGACGTCTCGCCGACGCCGGCCCCTCGCTCGCCCTCGCGTACGCCGTGTGCGGCGTCTTCGCGTTCTTCGTCGTGCGGGCGCTCGGCGAGCTGATCCTCTACCGCCCGTCGTCCGGCGCCTTCGTCTCCTACGCCCGTGAGTTCATGGGCGAGAAGGGCGCCTTCGCGGCCGGCTGGCTGTACTTCCTCAACTGGTCGACGACCGCGATCGCGGACATCACGGCAGCGGCGACCTACGCCCACTTCTGGGGCCTGTTCAGCGACGTCCCGCAGTGGATCCTCGCGCTGATCGCCCTGGCCGTGGTGCTGACGGCCAACCTCATCTCGGTGAAGTACTTCGGCGAGATGGAGTTCTGGTTCGCGATCATCAAGGTGGCGGCGCTCGTCGCCTTCATGCTGATCGGCATCTTCCTCGTCGTCACCCGGCATCCGGTGGACGGGCACACCCCCGGGCTGTCGACCGTCGCGGACACCGGGGTCTTCCCGCTCGGGGCCCTTCCGATGCTGCTCGTGATCCAGGGCGTCGTCTTCGCCTACGCGTCCGTCGAGCTGTGCGGCGTCGCCGCGGGCGAGACGGAGAACCCGGAGAAGATCATGCCCCGCGCGATCAACTCCATCATGTGGCGGGTCGGACTCTTCTACGTGGGCTCGGTGGTCCTGCTCGCGCTGCTGCTGCCCTACACCGCGTACTCCGGTGACCAGAGCCCGTTCGTCACCGTCATGGACAAGATCGGCGTGCCGGGTGCGGCGGGCGTGATGAACCTGGTCGTGCTCACCGCCGCCCTGTCCAGCCTGAACTCCGGCCTCTACTCAACCGGCCGCATCCTGCGCTCCATGGCGCTCTCGGGCTCGGCGCCCCGTTTCACCGGGCTGATGAACAAGGGCCAGGTGCCCTACGGCGGCATCCTGCTGACCGCGGGGTTCGGGGTGCTGGGTGTCGGGCTGAACTACGTGGTTCCCGGCCAGGCCTTCGAGATCGTGCTGAACTTCGCGTCGATAGGGATCCTCGGGACCTGGGGCATGATCATGCTGTGTTCCCTGGTGTTCTGGCACCGCTCGCAGAACGGCGGGGTCGCCAGGCCCGCCTACCGCCTGCCGTGGGCTCCCTACACCCAGATCGTCACCCTGCTGTTCCTCGCCGGCGTGGTCGTCCTCATGTGGTGGGGCGGCGGCGTCGGGCGGACGACCGTGACCCTCCTGCCGCTGATCGCGGCGGCTCTGGTGGGGGGCTGGTTCCTCGTCCGCGGCCGGGTGCGCGAGATCGCACGGACCCGGCAGGACGCCTGAACCCTGCTCCCGGTGTGGCCCCCACCCGCGCGGGTGGGGGCCACACCTGTGTGTGCCCGCGGCGGGGAAGGCCGCGGGTGCGAGGGCTCCCTGCCCCGGGCCGCGGAACCTGGCGCGGGCTCGCCCCTGAACGGGGACAGCAGGGTCACAGCAGCACCGGGGCCGCTCCCCCTGCCGGAACGCGGGGGCCTCGCCGGGCACGGGAGCTTCCCGCGGTCGGCGGTCGGGGGTCAGCGGGTTCCGGGGCGAGGCGATCAGCGGTCGGCGGGTTCCGGGGCGAGGCCGTCGGCGACCAGGCCTGCGAGCACCGCCTCCCCCAGGGCGTGCACCGCGGACCGGGGACGCACCATCACGGTGAACTCCTTGATCCTGTCCGCCTCGTCGAACTGGAGCAGGTCGATCCCGTGGATCTCCTTGCCGTTCACCGTGGCCCGGAAGACCAGGATCGCCGACCGGGCCTCCTCGCCGTCGGCGCTGGTCTCGGCCGTGCCCTCGAAGTCGCCGACGTAGCGGAAGTCCTCGAAGGTGCGCAGCAGGACGCCGAAGAGTCCCGTCACCATGGCCCTGCCCTCGAAGGGCGTGAACTTCACGGGGCTGTAGAGGCGGATGTCCTCGGTGAACAGGTCTTCCAGCGCCTTGAGTTCACCCTTCTCCACGGCGTCGCGGAAGCGTTCGGCAGTCTGCATGACCTCTCCCCATACTCAAGAATGTGACTATTCATTTTCTTGAGTATGATGCAGCGGGGGACGACGAAAGGGAAGGGGCTGCTTCGATGGCCTTGCGGCACGCGGTGCTGGCGGCACTGCTGGACGGCGAGTACAGCGGGTACCAGCTGGCGAAGGCGTTCGACATCGGTGTGGCGAACTTCTGGCACGCCCTGCCGCAGCAGCTGTACGCCGAGCTGGCGAAGCTGGAGAAGGAGGGGCTGGTCTCCGGCCGGCAGGTCGTCCAGGAGACACGGCCGAACAAGCGGCTGTTCCAGGTCACCGACGCCGGCCGCGCCGAGCTGGAGGCGTTCGCCGAGGCCGCGGCGAAGCCGTCGTTCATCCGTGACGACCTGCTGGTGAAGGTCCAGACCGCCGACCGCATCGGCACGGCGCCGGTCATCCGGCAGCTGGAGGAGCGGGCGTCCGCGGCCGAGGCCAAGATCGCGCTCCTCGGCTCGCTGCTGCGGCAGTTGCGCGGCGAGGCGGACGAGGAGGACTTCCTCCTGCGGGGCGAGCGGATCGGCCCGTACCTCACCTGTCTGCGCGGCCTGGCGTTCGAACAGGAGCACCGGAGCTGGTGCCTCAGAATCGCAACCGTCCTCAGAGAGAGGCAGTCGACCCATGCCGAGCGGTGAGTACCTGCGTTACGTCGCGCTGGGCGACAGCCAGACCGAAGGGGTCGGCGACGGTGACGACACCGTCGGCCTGCGCGGGTTCGCCGACCGGCTCGCCGGGCACCTCGCCGCGGCCCGCCCGGAGGTGCTGTACGCCAACCTGGCCGTGCGGGGCCGGCTCGCCGGACAGGTGCGCGCCGAACAGCTGGGCCCGGCCCTGGCGCTGCGACCCGATCTGGCCACCGTCGTCGCGGGGGTCAACGACGTGCTCAGGCCGCGGTTCGACGCCGCTGAGGTGGCCGGACACGTGGAGGCGATGTTCGCCGCCCTCACCGGGGCCGGGGCCCATGTGGTGACGCTGGCCTTCCCCGACGTGACGCGGATCGTGCCGCTCGCCCGGCCGGTCAGGCCGCGCATCCTGGAGCTCAATGCGCGCATCGGCGCCGCGGCCGCCCGTCACGGGGTCACGGTCGTCGAGACGGGCGGGCACGCCGTCGCCACGGATCCCCGGATGTGGAGCGCGGACCGGCTGCACGCCGGCCCTCTCGGGCACGAGCGGATCGCCGCGGCCGTGGCCCAGGCCCTCGGCCTGCCGGACAGTGACGACGCCTGGACGCTCCCCCTGCCGCCGCGGGCCGTTGCCACGGGGTGGCGGACCGCCGGCGACGAACTGCGCTGGATCGCCGCGTTCCTGGGCCCGTGGCTCGGCCGCCGCCTGCGGGCCCGCTCCTCCGGCGACGGCCGTACGGCGAAGCGCCCCCAGCTGCTCCCGCCGGACACGCCGTGGCGCGCCCCGGACGGCATCGGGCAGCAGGAGCCCGCGTAGCGCCGCCCGCGTCAGCGCTGCGCCGCCCCGGCGCGGGGTGCGGCCGTTCGAGAACGTCCGGGCGAGGGTGCGGAAGGCCGCGGGCGTCCGGGCGGTGGTGCGGAAGGCCGTGCTGGGGGCGCGTGGACTCCGTCGGACACGGGGGCGTCCGCCCGCTCGGGCGGGTGGGCCGACAGGCCGGATCCGGCCACGGGATCGGCCTGGTCCTCGCGGAACCCGCAGCCCCGCAGTCCCGCGTCCGGTGGGCGCGGCCTGCACCCGGGCGCGTCCGGGACCGGCGCACGGGCCATCCTGGACACGTCCGGTCCGGGTGCAGCAGGAGAGACGGGTACGAGCATGACCGAACACGGCACGGAGAGCGGGTATCTGCTCGCCAACCAGCAGTCGGAGGCGGGCGTGCGGTTCGGCGCGCTGGCGGAGCTGTTCGATCCGGTGACGTTCCGGCACGTCGACCGGATCGGCCTCACCGAGGGCATGCGGTGCTGGGAGGTGGGGGCGGGCGGCACCTCCGTCCCGACCGGTCTGGCCGAACGGGTCGGAGCCTCGGGTCATGTGCTGTGCACCGACATCGACGTGTCCTGGGCTCAGGAGGCCGCCTCCGACGTCATCGAGGTCCTGCGCCACGACGTCGCCGCCGATCCCCCTCCGCCGGGCGGTTTCGACCTGGTGCACGCCCGGCTGGTGCTGGTGCACGTCCCCGACCGGGCCGAGGCGCTGCGCCGCATGGTGCGGGCGCTGCGACCCGGTGGCGCGCTGCTCCTGGAGGACGCCGATCCGGGGTTGCAGCCCTTGCTGTGCCCCGACGAGTCGGGCCCCGAGCAGCGGCTGGCGAATCGCCTGAGGGCCGGCTTCCGCGAGCTCATGGCGGCACGCGGCGCCGATCTCGCGTACGGCCGCACCCTGCCCCGGCAGCTGCGCGAGGCCGGCCTGAGCGACGTCCGGGCGGACGCCTGCTTCCCCCTCGCCTCTCCGGCGTGCACCGTCCTGGAGGCGGCGACCGTCCGGCAGATCCGCGGGCGGCTCGTGGCGGCCGGGATCGCGACCGACGAGGACATCGACCGCCATCTGTCGAACGTCGCCACGGGACTGCTCGACCTGGCGACGGCTCCGCTGGTCTCCGCCTGGGGACGCCGCCCGTAGCGCACGCCGCGGAGACTCGGGACCACGGAGGTGCGGGGCGAGGAGCGGGGAGCGGTGAAGCCGTCCTGCCGCGTGCGCGTGCGGTCCGGGAGTGGTCGGGCGTCCTGCCGTGTGCGCGTACGGTCCGGCATCGGCGGTTCCGTGTGGGCACGCGTCACCGGAGGCGGTGGACGCCGCTCGCGGGAGCGCCAGGGACCCTGCCCTTACCCAGGAGTAATGTTCGTGGCCCGCACCGCCGGTCATCCTCGGGAGCCCTCATGGCACACGCCCCGCACGCCTCGCGTTCGCCCCTGCTGCTTGCCGGTTTCCTGGCCGCGGCCGGGGTCGCGCACTTCGCCGTCCCCGCGTCGTTCGACGCGATCGTGCCGCGGTCCCTCCCCGGGCACCCCAGGACCTGGACCCGGGCGAGCGGCGCGGTCGAGCTGGCACTCGCGGCGGGACTCGCCGTGCCCCGTACCCGTCGCCTCAGCGCCCGGGCGACCGCGCTCCTCTTCGTGGGGGTGTTCCCCGCCAACGTCAAGATGGCGTACGACTGGCGCACCCGCCCCGCACGTGCGCGGGCGCTCGCCTACGGGCGGCTGCCGCTCCAGGTCCCGCTCGTCCTGTGGGCCCGTGCGGCAGAACGTTCCGCGACCCGCTGACCGGGGCGTGCGGCCGTGACGCCGCTCCGCGCGCCGCCGGTGTGCGGTTGCGAGCCTGTCGCACCTGGTCACGGAGGGTAGGACGGCCGTAGCCGCAATGGGTTCGATGTGCCACGGTGACGGGCATGGAGGGGAATCGGCACACGCAGGCACCCGACAGCGCCCACACCCACCGAGACGCCCACCCGGCCCGCGCACATGAGCACCGTCACCGGCCCGGGCCCACGGCCGCCGGAACGCCGCACCGGTCCGCGGGGTCCCTGTCGGGCCGGCTCCGCCACAGGCTCGCGCACGCGGTCCGGCCGCACGGTCACGAGGCCGCGGACAAGGTCGACAGGGCGATGGAGACGTCCCGCGCGGGCATGCGCACGCTGTGGATCTCGCTCGTCGTCCTGGGGGCGACGACCGTCGTCCAGACACTCGTCGTCGCCCTGTCCGGGTCGGTGGCGCTGCTCGGCGACACGATCCACAACGCCGCCGACGCGCTCACCGCCCTCCCCCTCGGCCTGGCGTTCCTGCTCGGGCGCAGGGCCGCGAACCGCCGCTACACGTACGGATACGGCCGTGCCGAGGACCTCGCGGGCATCCTCGTCGTGGCCGCCATCGCCGCGTCCGCCGTACTGACCGCCCGGGTGGCCGTCGAGCGCCTGCTCGGCCCCCGCGACCTCACGCATCTGTGGGCCGTCTCCGCAGCGGCGCTGGCCGGCTTCGTCGGCAACGAATGGGTCGCCCGTCTCCGGATCCGCACCGGGCGGAGGATCGGCTCGGCCGCCCTGGTCGCCGACGGGCTGCACGCGCGGACCGACGGGTTCACCTCCCTCGCCGTGCTCGTCGGGTCGGGGGGCGCGGCTCTCGGGTGGCGGGCGGCCGACCCGGTCGTCGGACTGCTGATCACCGCCGCGATCCTGTTCGTACTGAAGGACGCCGCCCGCGAGGTCTGCCGGCGCCTGATGGACTCCGTCGACCCCGCCCTGGTCACCGCTGCGGAGGACGCGTTGCGGGGCGTGGACGGGGTGCGGGACATCGGGCCGGTACGGATGCGCTGGATCGGCCACACCCTGCGGGCCGAGGCCGACATCGTCGTCGACGCCCGGCTGACGGTCGTCCAGGCGCACGAACGGGCGGTCGCGGCCGAACACGCGTTGATCCACGCGGTGCCCCGGCTGACCGCCGCGACCATCCACACCGACCACGTCCGCGTCACCGGCGCCGACCCGCACCGTGTGCTCGCGCGCCATGACGGCCGCCCGGACCCGACGGCCGAGGCGCCGGGACGGGCCTGAGGGACACCCGCGGCTCCGGTCCGCCCCTGCCGGAGACCGCGGCCTCCGGGGTCGAGCCGTGCGGCCTCGCGCGGCCGGCCGGGGAAGGAGCGGCCGGGCCGGCGGCGACTCCTCGCAGGCCCGGGACGGCACGGCGTCCGCCGATCGCATGAATCCGAGTGGCCGGAAATCGACCGCCCGGCGTGTGACTCGCGCCCGTAAATCGAACAGACGTACTATCCCGGGGTGCCCATGTACGACTTCCCCCAGGACCTGCGAGACGCCCAGCTCGCCCTCCACCGGACCCGCACAGCGCTGGACCGCTGTGCCGCGGCTCTCCCCTGGTCAGCCGAGCCGATGCCCGGGTGGCAGGGCGAGAAGCACCTGCACACCGAGTACCGGTCCGAGAAGGGCGACAGCCCCGGTTACACCCCCGAACAGCGCGACGAGATCGCCCGGCTGCGGACACAGCTGCTCGACCTGAGCGTCACGGTCTCCACCCACCCGTACTGGGCGACGGTGGACCGGGGCGAAGCCGTCGAGGTCCGCATGGCGCTGAAGCACGCCCACGAGGCGGCCGACGGAGCGCCGCAGCCCTGACCGGCGGCACGCCGTGCGCGGCGTCCCGCCGATCACGCCCGCGGGGTACCGGCCGGGCGGGCCTCCACGGCCGGGCCGTGCGCGGGGGGGACCGTCAGCCGGCCGGACGGGAGTTGAGCCGAGCGGCCTGCCGCGTCAGGTGGTCGCGCTCGGCCAGGTCGCGCGCCTTCCCGGCCGCCCGGGCGTACAGCCTCGCCGCGGTCACCGGGTCGCCGTCGCGTTCGTGGAGGTACGCCGCCACCGCGTCGTAGCGCGGAAGGGTGTCGTCCAGCGCCGCGAGCGCCGTCAGGCCGGCGCGCGGACCGTCGGCCTGGCCGACGGCCACGGCGCGGTTGAGCCGGACGACCGGGCTGTCGGTCAGCCGGGCGAGCTCGTCGTACCACTCCACGATCTGCACCCAGTCGGTCTCCTCGGCGGTGGGGGCGTCCGCGTGGAGTGCGGCGATCGCCGCCTGGGCCTGGAACTCCCCCAGCCCGTCCCCGCCCAGGGCGCGCTGGAGGATGTGCACGCCCTCGGCGATCGCCCCGGTGTCCCAGCGGCTGCGGTCCTGCTCGGCGAGCGGCACCAGGCTGCCGTCCGGCGCGGTCCGGGCGGGGCGCCGCGCGTGGTGCAGCAGCATCAGGGCGAGCAGCCCCGACACCTCGGGGTGGTCGATCGACGTGGCGAGCTGCCGGGTGAGCCTGATGGCCTCGGCCGCCAGGTCGACGTCTCCCGAGTAGCCCTCGTTGAAGACCAGATAGAGGACGCGCAGCACGGTGGACACGTCCCCCTGCCGGTCGAACCGGACACCGGAGACGGTTCGCTTGGCGCGGCTGATGCGCTGCGCCATGGTCGCCTCGGGCACGAGGTAGGCCCGGGCGATCTGCCGGGTGGTCAGCCCGCCGACGGCGCGCAGCGTGAGCGCCACCGCGGACGAGGGGGTCAGCGACGGGTGGGCGCACAGGAAGTAGAGCTGGAGCGTGTCGTCGGACGCGGGAGCCGGTCCGGGGACCGGCTCCTCGTCGACGCGGTCCTCGCGCCGGCGCCGGGAGGCGTCCGCGCGGGCCGCGTCGAGGAATCGGCGCCAGGCCACGGTGACCAGCCACCCCTTGGCGTCCTGGGGCGGATCGGACGGCCAGACGCGGACCGCCTCGACGAGTGCGTCCTGGAGGGCGTCCTCGGCCGCCGCGAAGTCGGCTCCGCGGCGGACGAGGATGCCGAGCACGCTCGGCGTGAGGCTCCTGAGCCGGGCCTCGTTCACCCCGGGGTTCACTCCGTGACGGTGGGCGGGGCGGTCAGGAAGGGGCGCAGTTCGAGCCACTCGTGAATCGGCTTCCCGCCCGCACCGGGGGCGGCGGACAGCTCCCCGGCCAGTTCGACGGCGCGCTCGTAGTCGTCGACGTCGATCACCATCCATCCGGCGATGAGGTCCTTGGTCTCGGCGAACGGCCCGTCGGTGACCGGCGGCCGGCCCTCGCCGTCGTACCGGACGAAGGTCCCCTCGGGGGAGAGCGCCTGGCCGTCGACGTACTCGCCGGTCCCCTCCAGGCGGGCCGCGAAGTCCTCCATGTACCGCATGTGGGCGGAGATCTCCTCGGGCGTCCAGCGGTCCATCGGCACGTCGTTGACCGGATCGGGTGCGCCTCGGTAGTGCTTGAGCAGCAGGTACTTGGCCATCGGTGGTTCTCTCCTCTGCGCTGTGCGACCCGTCGTGGTCGCGTTCACCCCGGGGACGGAGCGGGCGACCGGTTCTCGACATCGGCGGCCGACGTGTTCTCCGGCTCTCCGGAGGGCCCGGAGACGGCCGGGGGTCCCGCACGGTGCCCGCTCCCCCGCGCGGGGCTCCGGGACCATCGATACCACGCCGACGGGCGGCGGGCGGCGCACGTCCGTGGCGCAGGGGAGGACGGCTTCCGGCCGCGCACGTCCGCTCTCCGGCGGGACACACAACAGATGTGAAAATATTATTGCGCAATAAAATGTGCGCATCTATCGTCGGCGCGCATGCGAGAGAAGCGCGAGCCCGAGCAGATCACCGGCCTGCGCCGGCTGAAGGCCTTCACCCATCCCCTGCGGATGCAGCTCTACCGGCTGCTGTTCGCGGCGGGTACGGCGACCGCCTCCCAGCTCGCCGATCAGGTCGGCCAGGCTCCGTCACTGGTCAGCTACCACCTGCGCACGCTGGCCGAGCACGGCTTCGTGACCGGGGCGAGCGGGCGGGGCGCCGACGGCCGGGAGCGGTGGTGGCAGGTGGCGACCGAGGAGGGCTGGGGCTTCCGTTCCTCGGACTTCGCGGCCACCCCCGAGGGCGCGGCGGTGGCCGGTGCGCTGACCCGGGGCATCTTCGAGACCCGTGCCTCCCAGTACCGCGCCTATCTGGACCGGTCGGCCTCCTGGGGCGGGGCGTGGACCGACGCCGCGTTCAGCTCGGAGTGGCTCCTCGATCTGACGCCCGCCGAACTCGCGGAGATGAGCGAGGAGTTCAACGCGGTGGCGCGGCGCTGGCGGGACCGCGGCCAAGCTGCCGGGGCCGCGGAGGACCGCGAGCACGTGTCCGTGCACCTCTACGGCTTCCCGTTCCGGCCCTGATCCGGCCCCGACACCCACATCCAGGAGCCCCGCTTGACCACCACCGACCCGGCCCCACCCCGTGGCCCCGCCCTGCCCGCCTACCGTGACGGCAACGTGCTGCGGTGGCTCGTCGCGTACACCGCCTCACTCGTCGGCGACAGCGTGTACTTCGTCGCTCTCGGATGGTCGGCGCAGAAGACCGGCGGTCCCGCCGAGGTCGGTCTCGTCATGGCCGTGGGGGCCGTGCCGCGGGCGTTGCTGATGCTCGTCGGGGGCGTGGTGGCGGACCGGTCGGATCCGCGCCGGGTGATCCTGGGCAGCGACGCGCTGCGCTGCCTCCTCATCCTGGCGGTGGCCGGCGGGATCGCCCTGACCGCGCCGTCGCTGTGGATCCTGGTCGCGGTGGCACTGGTCTTCGGCGCCGTGGACGCGCTGTTCGTGCCGGCGATAGGCGCCCTGCCCCCGAGGATCACCGGCCCCGACCAGCTGGCCCGTGTCACCGGCATGCGCTCCCTGTCGGTGCGCCTCAGCCAGATCGCGGGTCCGCCGGCCGGCGGCCTGGCCATGGGGCTGGGCGGTACCGCGGCCACGTTCGCCGTGGCCGGCCTGCTCTTCGCCCTGTCCCTGCCCTTCCTCGCGACGATGCGCCTGCGGCCCCTGGAGAAGGGCCCGGTGGAGCGGCCGGGCCCCGGGACCGCACGCCAGGACCTCCTGGACGGGCTGCGCCACATCCGCCGGCACCGTCTCGTGGGTCCGCTCGTCCTGGTCGGCGGCGTCTGCGAGCTCGGGCTCATCGGCACCCTGAACGTCGGCATGGTGCTGCTGAACGCGGAGCGCGGCTGGGGGCCTTCCGGCTACGGCTGGATCATCAGCGGCTTCGGGACGGGTGCGGCCGTCAGCGCCGTGCTCCTCACCGTCATCGGCTGGCTGCCGCGTGCGGGCCTCGTGCTGGCGGGCACGCTGGCCGTGTGCTCCGCGGGGGCCGCGGCCATCGCGCTGGTGCCGGCGCTCTGGATCGCCGTGGTCGCGGCCGTGGTGACCGGGCTGTGCGCGGGCGTCTTCGCCGGTCTGAACAACGCGCTGGTCCAGATCTCGGTCGAGCCCGCGTACCTCGGCCGGGTCACCTCCGTCGGGATGCTGGTCTCCGTCGGAATCGCCCCGCTCAGCTATCCGCTGGTCGGGGCGGCCATCGGGGCCTGGGGCAGCGCCCCCGTGTTCGTGGGCTGCGGCGCCTTCGCCGGTCTGGGCGTGGTCGTCGTCCTGGCCTCCGGAGCGGTGCGCCGCGCCGAACTCCCCCGGCCGGTCCGGCGGCCGGAGCGGGGCACGGCGGGCCCCGGCCGGGGAGCACGGCCCTGACGGGACGCACGCGCACGGCTGTGCGGCTCCGCGGCGGCCCGGCCGCAGAAGCCGCACCCCGCGTCGCCCTCGGCTGACCTCAGCTGCACGACGGTTCGGCCCGCCGGCCGGGCACCCCGCGGCTCACCGGCGTCCGCGCTCCAGGCCCCGCGCACGCCGGCCCGACGCGGGAACCATCCGCACGACGCTCCGGACGACGGTGTCGATGAGATCGTCCGTCGGCGCGTCGCTCCCGTGCGTCAGAAGCCGGGCGAGGGTGCGCACCAGCGCCGGCGAAGCCATGACACGCGGGCTGAGCAGCGGCCGGTAGCCGTAGCGGGCGAGCACCAGGTCGGCGACGCTGTTGCCGAGCCGGTAGTAGCGCCCCCAGCGGCGGTTGACCTCGCTCGCGTACTGGTGGAGGGCCTGCTCACGCCCGGGACCCTCGGAGCGGTGCAGGGCGAGGGCGACGGTCTCGGCGGCGACCTCGCCCGCCTCCATCGCCTGCACGATGCCCTCACCGCTCCACGGGCTGACCATGCCCCCGCTGTCGCCGACCAGGAGCAGCCCGCGACCGTACTGCGGACGGCGGTTGAACCCCATGGGCAGCGCGGCGCTCCGCATGGGCGAGTCGGCGTTCTCCTCCCGCAGCCCCCAGTCCGCGGGCACCCGCTCCAGCCACCGGTCCATGGTGGCCCGCAGGTCGATCGCCCCGTGGCCGCGATGCGGCAGGGCACCCAGGCCGACGTTCACACGGCCGTCGCCGAGCGGGAAGATCCAGCCGTATCCCGGCAGGTCGCGCCCGGTGCGGGAACAGCGCAGGTCGGCCCAGAGCTCCAGGTAGGGGTCGTGCGTACGGGCCTCGCTGCGGTAGTAGCGTCGCGCGGCGGTGGCCATCGGCTTGTCCGGATCGCGTTCCAGCCCCATGGCGAGGGCCGTACGGGCGGAGGCGCCGTCGGCAGCGATCACCAGCGGGGCGCGGTAGTTCACCGGCCGCTTGTCGGCCCCGGTGACGGTGCTGACGCCGACGATGCGGCCGGCCCGGTCGGTCAGCGGGCCCGTCGCCTTGGTCTCCAGGCACAGCCTGGCACCGGCGGCCACCGCGTGGCGGGCCAGGATGTCGTCGAAGTCGTGCCGGGACCGGGTGAGTCCGAAGTCCGGGCTGCTGCCCGAGCGCGGCCAGTCGATGTGCACCTGGCGCCCTCCGCACACCCAGCGCATGCCCTTGGTGCGCATCCAGCCCGGGGCGTCGATGTCGACGCCCATCCGCACCAGTTGCTGCACCCCGCGCGGGGTGAGTCCGTCGCCGCACACCTTGTCGCGCGGGAAGTTCCCCTTCTCCAGCAGCAGTACGTCCACTCCGGCCCTCGCCAGGTGCAGCGCCGCGGCCGAACCCGCGGGTCCCGCGCCCACCACGATCACCTGCGCTCGGTGATGGTCGTTCCCCACGCCCTCGTCTGACTCCACGTGCTGACTCCTCGATGAGCCGGGCGGCCGGAGATCCGGTGCGGCCCCGGCGTCGGCCTGTCCGTCCGGCAGGCCCGGCTCCGGGCCTGCGCATCGAGCACCTACCCGGTCCGGGCCCGGGGCACCCTCCGGGGCGGACGGCGAAGTCGGACGCGGGCGGCGGGCGGAGGTCGGCGGTCGGCGGTCGGCGGTCGGCGGTCGGCGGTCGGCGGTCGGCGGTCGGCGGTCGGCGGTCGGCGGTCGGCGGTCGGCGGTCGGGCCACTTCGCAGGCTCGACCCGCGCGAGGCGCACCGGGTCACCGTCCGCCCGTCGCGTCCGTCCGTCGCGTCCGCGCATCGCGGAACGGTGAGTGCCGGGGCCAGGGGAACGTCAGGGAGGACCGGGGGCCCGGGAATGCCGGGGGCCCGGGAAACGTCGGGGAGGACCGTGGCCCGGGGACCACCAAGGGCCCGGAGCATGCCGGGGAGTGCCGGGGCCGGGCGACGCCCGGCGGTGCGTACGAGGGCCGCGGGCCGCGGCGGCCCTCGGGGGCTCGGCGGGGGCGCGTCGTCCTCGGGGCGTGACGCCGACCGGTTCGCTCCGTGGGAGAACGGAACGGCCGATACAGATCACCAGGCCCCGGGATCGTGCTCCCCGGGGCCTGGTTGATCTCGACCTACACCGTCAGGCGGTCGTGATGTTCTCCGCCTGCGGGCCCTTCTGGCCCTGGGTGACGTCGAAGGTGACGGCCTGGCCTTCCTGGAGCTCCCGGAAGCCGGTGGCGTTGATGGCGGAGTAGTGCGCGAAGACGTCCGGCCCGCCGCCGTCCTGCTGGATGAAGCCGAAACCCTTTTCGGCGTTGAACCACTTGACGGTTCCGCTGGCCATGCTCATGCCTTCCCGTTGATATCCGGATCCGCACCACGCGTGCCCGGAGGCGTCGTGGACCGCGCCGACACAGCGAAACGCCCGCACCGAAGCGCGGGCTTGTACGGCGAACCACGACATCTGGCAGTGACGCTACATGGCGAAACCGGCCCCCACCAGAGAGCAACGACGGGATGTGGAGGAGTTGTGCGCTCGACTCACTCCTACGCACGGCACGCGAGGGAGGCGAGGCGCTGACGCGGCGTCCGGTTCACCCGCGCGGGCGGACACCGACGGGGCAGGTGGGGCCGGTGATCCGAGGGGTCCGAAGGCCCGCGGCGGGGCGGATCGGTGCTGCCCCGGCGGTGGCTCCCCCGGTGTCGGTAGCATCGGCCGCCCTGCTTCTTTGAGACACGACGACCGAAGGACGAGGACTGCATGTCCGAAAACACTCCTACTTCCGGCATCAGCGCGGACTACGCGCAGCGGATCGAGGACGATCTCGCCGCGAACCGCAGCGAGCAGGACCGGGCGCGTGCCGAGCTGACCCGGCTCCAGGACGAGATCGCCCAACTGGAGGAGGGCGAGCGGATCCTGGTCAGGATGCAGGACGTACTGGGCGACGCCGTGAAGTCCGCCTCCCGTGCGGGCAAGGGCCGCCGGGCACCGGCGTCCGTACCCGCCGCGCGGTCGGCCGGGGGCGGGGCGGCGGCGAAGAAGCGGGGAAGCACGCCGAAGTCCGGTGCGCGAGCGGGGCAGCGGAGTGACGCGGGGCGGACCGCGTCTTCCAGGAAGGTGTCGTCGAAGGGGACCGGCGGGCCGACGTGGCGTGAGCTGGTCACGTCGTACCTCGCGGGCCAGCGGGAGCCGAAGTCGGCCGCAGAGGTGGCCGCGGCGCTGACGGAGGCTCATCCGCAGCGCTCGCCGCAGGTCACCGTCGTGCGGAACACCCTGGAGCAAGGAGTCGCGCACGGGCTGCTGGAGCGCTCCAAGCAGGGCCGGTCCGTCTACTACAGCCCCGTGTCGGCCCCGGATCTCGACACCGCCGCGGTTACCGCTCCGTAGCCGTACCCCCGGGGTGTGCGCGGCGGGCCGGAGGGACGGGGCGCGCCTCCGGGAACCGCCCGCGGCGCGTCAGGGACGCGGCACCGGGTACGCCCTCGGCAGGGGCATGCCGCGCTCGGCCATGAGGTCCCGCACACGGTCCGGATAGTCGGTGATGATCCCGTCGACCCCCATGTCCATCAGCGCCTCGACGGTGGCGGGGTCGTCACAGGTCCAGGGGATCACCTTCAGTCCACGGCGGTGGGCGTCCCGCACCATCGTCCGGTCGGGGTAGAAGCGGAAGCCGGGGTCCGCGACGGTGCCGTTCTGCGGGAAGCCGTAGTTGGGGGACAGCGCGGTCACCCCGGGGACGGCTGCGGCGGCCCTCACGAAGTCCCCGCCGTAGTCGTCGGCGTCGATCCCGCCGAGCCAGGGCGAGGCCCCGGGCTCGCCCACCTGGAGGAAGTCGTAGTTGGTCAGCGCCACCAGCGGGTAGTCCGGAGCGAGCGTGTGCATCTCCCGCAGTGATCCCCAGTCGAAGGACTGGACGGACACCTGGTCCTCGATGCCCGACCGGTGGATCTCCTCGAAGACGCGGCGGACGAACAAGGAGCGCGGAGCGGTCTGCTCGGGTGCCCCGGCCTCGACCTTGGTCTCGATGTTGAGCCTCACACGCTTCGCCCCGTGCTTCCGCACCAGCCCGAGGACGTCCTTGAGCTCGGCCATCCGGGCGCCTGCGATCCGCTCCTGCTCCGGGAAGCCGGGCAGCTGCCGGTATCCGCAGTCCATCGTCCTGATCTGCGCGAGCGTCAGATCCTTGATGTATTTTCCGACGTACGGATACATCGGATCGCGCGGTGCCGACGGACCGGTGTCCCGGCACTTCTGGGCGCTGACCTGGCGGTCATGGGTCACGACCACCCGCCGGTCCCTGGTGATCTGGGTGTCGAGCTCCAGGGTGCTGACGCCCAGGCGCAGCGCCTTGCCGAACCCCTCCAGGGACGACTCCGTGGTCAGCCCGAGGCCTCCGCGATGGGCCTGCAGATCGAACACGGGACGGTGAGCCGGCCCGTGCGCATGGGGCGGCGCGGCCGCGGGGAACGACTCGGCCGCGTGCGGGGGCACGGCCGCGTGCGCGGTCGCCGGGACCACGAGCGCGAGGGAGAGGGTCAGACCGGCCAGTGCGTGCTTCAGGGACATGGGTGCCTCGTCTGTCACGTCGAACAGGACGCCGTGAAGCCAATCCCGGAGAGCCGGCTGGCACGGGGCCCCACCGTAAGCACCACGTGAACGTCCACGGAACGGTCGCACCGGGAGAGGCCGGCCGGGCTGCGTCGCACGCGGAGCGACGGCCCGGCGGCGCCCACGGGCAGTCTCGAAAGGTCCGGGCGGCGCCGTCGCTCGCGGACGCACCCTCCGCCCCGGTGCCACCACCCCGCGCACGCGCCACCGTCCACCGCCCGTCCGTCCCGTCCTCGACGCCCGTTCCGCCTTCCTTGCCGTCCTCGACGCCCGTCCCGCCTCCGGGGCCGGCTCCGTTCGGACGAACCCTCGCCCGGCCGGGAATAGGCGCGCCGGGACGCGGTTGACCTCACCATGAGTGCAGACAAGCGTGAGACGTTCGGACAGGTCGGCATCTGGAGCAGCGCCCTGCACGGGTCGCGTACCGACGACGCGGGCAGAGCCGCGATCGCGGAAGCCGTCGCCGAGCTCGAGGAGCTGGACTACGGCACCCTCTGGATCGGCGGGAACGCGTCGGTCGAGGACGCCGCGGCCCTCGTCGCCGCCACCCGCACGGTCACCGTGGCCACCGGCATCCTGAGCATCTGGGACCACACCGCGGAGGAGGTGGCCGCGCAGATCGCCTCGATCGCCGCGAGCGCGCGGGGGCGGTTCGTGCTCGGTCTGGGCGTCAGCCACGGCCCGATGGTGCCCCGCTACGCGAAGCCCTACAGCGCGATGGTCGCCTATCTGGATGCCCTCGACGCCGCGAAGCCCCCGGTGGACCCGGGACACCGGGTCCTGGCCGCCCTCGGTCCCAAGATGCTGAAGCTGGCCACCGGCCGCTCGCTGGGCGCCCACCCCTATCTGGTCACCGCCGAACACACGGCGGAGGCACGTGCGGCGCTGGGTCCCGACGCACTGCTCGCCCCCGAACTCTCCGTGGTCCTCGACACCGACCTGGAGCGGGCCCGCACCACGGCGCGGACCATGCTCGCGCTCTATCTCAAGCTGCCCAACTACACCGACAACCTGTTGCGCCTCGGCTTCGCCGAAGCCGACTTCGACGGAGGCGGCAGCGTCCGTCTCCTCGACGCCCTGTTCGCCCTGGGCGACGCCGAGCGGGTGCAGGCCCGGACGCGCGAGTACCTCGACGCCGGCGCCGATCACGTGGCACTCCAGGTGCTCACCGCCGGCGAGGGCCGCAGCGGACTCCCCCGGGCCGAATGGCGTGAGCTGGCCGGAATGTTCGCCGGCCGGTCGTAGGGCACGGCACCGCGGCCGATCGGCTCGTCCCGCCCCCTGCGGACGGACCGGTCCGGCGACAGCAGCCCCGGACGAGCGCGCCCGCCTCCGCGCGTGCCCGGCCGGAACGCCGCCACCACGGTGTTCCGGCCGGGCACGCGAGGATCATCGCCGGCCGACTCTGCGCCCGTTCCCGATGCCCGCGACGTGCAGGGCCAGCAGGATCAGGCCGATCAGCATGACGTTCGTCGAGGAGAAGACGTCGTTCGTCGCTATCTCGGCAGCGTTGATCAGGAAAGCGATGAAGAACAGTACGGCCGCGCCAATACCCAACATGACATGTCCCTTTCGTCGTTGGAACGCATATGCCCCCGGATACCGCGGTCAGACCTCGCCTGCCGCGCACACCACGATCCGGGTCGGCGGGCGCGGCCCCGCGGTGACGAACAGGCGGCCCCGGACCTGCGGGACCGGCCGCCGATACCGAGGAGGGGTCCGTTTCGCCGATACCGAGGGGACGTCCCGCCGGGGCGCGAGGAAGCGGCCTTCCCGCACGGCTTCAGCACAGCGGACGGGCATCCTCGGCGCCCGCCCGGACGGCTTCCGCACCGGGACGGTCAGCCTCGGCCGATGGCAGGCACCGGCCGGGGTGAGCCCTCCGCCCGGAGCGGGCGGGTGTGGTGGGCAGGCCGACCCGCGACCACCGTCCGGTCGGGCCGGAGACCGTGGTGCACCGCCCCGCCGACGGCCACCACGCCGCTTCCCCGCACCGCACCCGGCTGCGCACAGGACCGGGCGGCTCAGGGGCTGTCCGCCTCCCAGGCCCAGCGCTGCGGATCGGCAGCCAGGGGCCCGTACACGGTGCGGCCTCCCGCACCGAATCTCCCCAGTTCGGTGCCGAGCGCGGCCCCCGCGGCCAGGCGGTCCCGGGGCCAGCCGGTCACGTCGAGGAGCAGGCCGTCCAGCGGTCCGCCCACCAGCTCCACGTAGACGCGCCCTGGCCGGGGTCCCGGGTCGGGGTCGTCGTGGTCGGCGCCGTAGACGCGGCGCCTCATCAGTTCGTCCATACGTGCAGCATCACAGCCACCACTGACAGCCGGTCCCGTTCCCCCGGCCGCGCGCTCCGCCCGCAGGACGACGGGCACGGCGCCGGCCGTGTCCTCGGTGTGCGGACGGCAGGGCCGGGCGTCCGCCTGCGCGTCGCCCGGCCCCTCGGATCAGCCCCTCGGATCAGCCCTTGGGATCAGCCGTTCGGATCGAAGGGGATGCCGGTCGGAAGGGCCTTCTCCAGGTGGTTGCCGAAATTGCCGTCCTTGAGCCCGAAGACCGCACTGCCGAAGTCCGCCTGCACCAGCTTGTCCCGGAGTCCGGCCGGGTAGCCGTTCCAGCCGACGAGGGTGGGGAACCGCCAGTCGTGGTAATGGTTCTCCGGCGGTTCGTCGTTGGCGTTCGCGGGGCGGAAGCAGTGGGTGCCGATTCCGTCCTTGTGGTAGACGACCTTCGGGTGGTTGCCGTCCCAGCGGATCTGATCACGGTTGTAGACGTCGAAGTCCCCGTGGGCGGAGGTGGACACGTAGCGCGCCTCGTCGTCCTTGATCCACACCACGACGTGCTCCCAGTCGTGCCGGTGACCGCCGAGCCCGCTGCCGGCCACCGCCTGGTCCTTCTCGAAGTAGAGCCCGTACATCACGGCACACCAGCCGTTGTTGCACAGGGAACGGGCGTAGCCGTTGGTGTTGTCCAGATCCTCGGCGTCGTGGCAACTGCCGTTGACCGCACCGGTGGTGTTGAGCCCGGTGGCGATCGCACCGTCGGGGCCGATCGCCGGCGTCGGGTAGCAACCGTCCGTGTCGTAGTCGAACGCCGGCTGGTACGTCTGCTCCAGGGCGTCCGCGGCGGCGGGCAGCGCCGGCGGCGGGGCGGCGAACGCGCTGCCCGCCGAGGCGACGACGAGCGCCGCGGCGCTCGTCACGACGAGGGCGGCCTTGCGGATGGGTGTCCTGCTTCTCACTGCGTCCTCCCGGTCGGCGCGTGTCTGTGGGGGGCACGCGCGCTACGCCTGGCATGCCCGTCACCCTCGCTTTGAACCCTGCCAACACGCATGGCCCGGGGCGGAGTTGCCGGTACCGGTCCGGGCGGCACGGTCTCGGGCACCGGGGCGCGGGCGGGACGCCGGACGCCACCGCCGTCGTCAGTGCGGGAGTGCGGCCGCCTCAGCCGCGGCGAGCCGCCGCGGGGGCGGCCGCTGCGGCCCCCGTCTGCGCGGCCCGGCCCGGGCGAAGGGTCCACGGCACCGGATCGGTGTTCGTCAGCCAGCCTTCGGCGATCAGCCGACGGATCACGTGGATGCGCAGTTCCCGGGACATCTTGCCCCAGCCGAGCTCCTTGCACAGCTGCTTGACGGAGGGTCCGTGGCCGTGCGCCGCGCGGAAGGCGGCGGCCGACGCGGCAGCCGCGGGCCCCTGATCGGGGTATGCGGCGGCCCAGACGCCGTAGGCCCGGCGCGCCTTCTCCCCGAACTGGGCGGGGACCGCCTTGCGCATGAACGCCTCCGACACCCGGGAGGTGGAGAGTGCGCACGCGGCGCAGCTCTCGACGGCCTCGACATGCCGCCGGAGGGCCACGCTCGCCCGGTCCTTCCACTCCTCCCAGCTCGGCCCCTCCGCCTCCGGCTCGTCCCGCACGGCGGGCTCGGTGTCGGGCAGGGGCCGCAGGCCGGACAGATGGCGCACCGCGTCGGCCAGGGCGTACCGGTCGCCGTCCAGCTCCCGGAGGAATCCCTTGGTGAGCAGCTCGGGCAGGGCGGCACGACACGGGTCCGGCAGATGAGCGGGCAGCGTGCCGTGCGCGTCGGCCGGTCCGTGAGCGGCCAGGAACAGCGCGGCCAGCCGGGCGGCGGTCGAGGTCTTCTTGACCGGCTTGGCGGACAGGGTGCGGACCGTCCAGCCCGACACCCGGGAACGCATGACCTTGCCGAAGGGCAGCCGGGAGTCCGGCCGGCTCCCGAGGTCCGGGACGGTCACGCCCGCGGGGGTCACGAGATCGTCACCGAGCAGCGCCTCCTGGCCCTGCCAGCCCAGCGCGGCGAGGGCCGTGACCGCTGCCTCCGGATCGGTGAGCCGGAGGCTCCGCAGGTCCTGGCCGGTGAGGTTGCCGACGCCTCGGCGGGCGGCCCGGATCGCGACGACGGTGGCGAGGAGCTGCGCGTCCGCCCCGCTCAACGGCAGGGCGCTCACGTAGGCCAGGAGGGCGCGCGCGGCCTCACCCTGGTGCGGTGTCAGCAGGAAGGGCTTCGGGACCACCGCCGGGGCGGCCGGGGGGAGAGGTGCGCGGGGGGAGGGAGAAGACACGCCCTGCTCAACGCGTCCGGCGACCCGAGGTCACCGTTCGCACCGGTGTACGTCCGAAAGCGATCGCCGGTGAACGATATGAACGCAACGTCCGGGCCTCTGGCGCACCGTCGTGGCGCGGCTAGCATCGGCCGGCATGCAGCGCACCGAGAAACCGACCGGCCCTGACGTCACCGCCCGCTCCCCGAAGCGGCGTTCACGCGGAAGGCTGTCCACGATGGCGGCGGGCGGGGTGGCCGGGATCCTCGCGGCCTGCCTCCTCGGTCCGGCCCAGGCGTCGGCGGCGGCCGCGACCCCCGTCGAGGCTCCCTGCCCGGCGGACCTGCGAGGGAAGGCGACGTGCTATTCGGGCCAGGATTCCCACGGCGCCCACTACACCGTCGCCGTCCCGCGCGACTGGAACGGAACGCTGGTCCTGCACGCCCACGGCGGACCCGGTCTGGGCGAGGAGTCGGACCCGGAGCGCAGCGCCGACGACCTGGAGCGCTGGTCGGTCATGGTCGACCAGGGGTACGCCTGGGCAGGGTCGGCGTACCGTCGCGGCGGATACGGGACGAGGATGGCGGCCTCGGACACGGAGAATCTGCGCCGGCTGTTCACGGAGAGGTTCGGGCGTCCCGGGACCACCCTGATCCACGGACAGTCCTGGGGCGGGAACGTGGCCGCGAAGACGATCGAGATGTACGGCTCGGGTGCCCACTCGCCCTACGACGGCGCCCTGCTGACCAACGGCGTCCTGGCGGGCGGTTCCCGCGGCTACGACTACCGCGTGGACCTCCGCGTCGTCTACCAGTACTACTGCCGCAACCACCCGCGCCCGACCGAGCCGTCGTACCCGCTGTGGATGGGGCTCCGCGAGGGCTCGACCATGACCGGTGCGGGGCTGCGCGCCCGGCTCCAGGAGTGCACCGGGTACGCCTCGCCGGCCGCCGACCGGACGGCTCTCCAGCAGCGGAACCTGGACGACATCCTCGCGGTCACGAAGATCCCCGAGAGGACGCTCGAGTCGCATCTGAGCTTCGCCACCTTCACCTTCCGCGACATCGTGGACCGGGTCGGGCTGCGCAGCCCCTTCGGCAACCGGGAGGTGCGCTACAGCGGCTCGCACGACGACGCGGCGCTCAACGCCGGGGTCGAGCGCTTCGACGCCGACCCCGCCGCACGGCGCGACCTGTCCTACGACAGCGATCTGACCGGCGCGGTGTCGATCCCCGTCCTCACCCTGCACGCCATCGACGACCCCACCGCCTTCGTCGAGCACGAGTCGGCGTACCGCGACAGCCTCCGGGGCGCCGGGCGCGACCGTCACCTCGTGCAGACGTTCACGCAGGAGAGCGAGCACAGCGGGCTCAGCACGGCGGAGTACGCCGGTGCGGTCTCGGCGCTGTCCGGGTGGGTCCGGACGGGGCGCAAGCCGACCCCCGCGTCCCTCGCGTCCTCCTGCCCCGCCTTCGACGCCGTGTACGGGACCGGCTGCTTCTTCCGGCCGGAGTACCGCCCCGACGCCTACGCCGCACGGGTGAACCCCCGCGCGGGGGGCACGCACTGGCCCGCGATGACCCGGAGCCAGGAGCGCAGGTGGAGCCGCGTCGAGGACATCGGCATCGCCCCCTGACCGCCGGCCCCGTCGGCACGGACGGGGTGAGGACGCGGTGAGTACACGGTCACGGTGAGCGGAGGCCCCATCGGGACGGGCGGCCGTGCGGTCGGCGCTCCGGGCGCGTGCCGCTTCGTCGTCCCCGCCGGGAACGCAGCGGTGGCGCACCGCATCGCGGTGCGCCACCGGGGAGTCGGCCAGCGCCGTGGTCAGTCGTTGTCGGCCTGTTCGCCGACGATGGTGCCCTTGGCGGCGTCCACCTCGAAGGTGGTCTTGTTCCAGTCCTTGGAGACCACGTCGGTCTTCCAGACGAGAACGTTGCTGTCGTTCTCCTCCAGGGCCATCGAGGTGACCCAGCCGGCCTGCTTGCCGGTGGCGGTCTTGGACGCCTGCTGGGGCGTCTGGGTCGCCTGTGCGAGCCGGTCGGCCAGCGCCTTCTTGTCGGCGTCGCTCTGGTCCGCTTCCGGTGCGGAGCCGAGGACCTGGCCGGACACGGCGTCGATGGTCACCCGGTGGGCGGTGCCGTCGGCCTCGGCGACCTCGGCCATCCACTTCGGGTGGGTGGAGCTGCCGCTCGGGCTGGGACTGCCGCTGCCGCTCGGGCTCGCGCTGCCGGTCCCGCTCGGGCTCGCGCTGCCGGAACCGGCGGACGGGCTCTCCATGGTGCTGCCGGAGGGGCTCGGGCTGCCGGACGCCTCGTCGGCGTCGTCGAGGCCTTCGAGTTCCAGGTCGGCCAGCTTGCCGCCGGACACCTCACCGACCGCCGTCGTGGCGGCCTTGTCGAAGGTGATCTTGACGGTCGACAGCAGATCCTTGCGCTCGGTCTGGTCCTCGGTCAGCCGGGCCGACTCCGAGGGGGCGGCCGACATGCTCCCGGAGGGGCTCGCCGTCTGGTTCGGGAGGACCTTCGCGGCCTCGGAGGTCTCCGCGGCGGTCTTGTCACCGCTGTTCTGGCCGCAGCCGGTCACGAGGGCGGCGGAAAGGGCGACGGCGCACAGGGCGCCGCCGGCCACACGGAGCCGGCGGGCGCGCGGGGAAACGGTCTTGTTTCGACGGGGATCGGATCTCATGCCGGATGCCTAGCCGCCCGTGCGAACACTCATGTTGTCCGGCCTGCGGGTGTCACCCGATCGATGGCACCGTCCGCCCATTCGGCGTGTCGCGCCTGCGGGCCGGGCGCTCCGGACGGGCCGACGCCCCCCGTTCCGCCGGACCGGCGCCCGTTACCGGTGCCCGTTCCCGGCGAGCGATGCGCGGTGCCTGGTGCGCGGTGCGCGGTCACGCCGTCAGGCTCACCTGGGCGGACCCGGGTGAGCCTGCGGCCCGGACGGCGTGCAGCCGGGCCGCCGCGGCGGCCAAGGCCTCGGGCACGGCCCGGGTGCCGGTGGTGACACAGAGGGTGTACGAGACGTCGTCGAGCCGGCGCCCGCTCTCGGGGGTCCCGAGCCGCGCGTGGGCGCTCCGCAGAGTCTCGTAGCGTGCGACGAGGCTCCGGAGCGTCGCGGGATTGGCCATCAGCACGGCAGTTCCTCTCCACAGGGCGGCCGGGAGCCCGTGGGTCCCGCGCCGACGAAGTACGTGCGCGCCGGCGAGGCCGCCCGGCGTCACGGCCCGGCCGTGCGAAATCGTCAGCACGCGCCGGTCCCGTGCCCACGATCGTCGCCCCGGCTCACCCGTTCCGCATCCCCGGACACCCGTGGTCACCTGCTCGTCCTCCCGGAGCGCGGCGTCCACCGGTGGGAAACAATGGAGGGGACGGGCGAGCGGCCGACGCCGGGCCCGGTCGGGAGGTCGATCATGGATTATCCGGAGAGCTACGAGCTCATCTTCCAGGCGGGCGGCGCCGAGGACGACGTGGTCGTCGTCCATCTCACGGCGCGCTCCGGCGCCGGCGGGTACCCGGTCTACGCCGACGAGACGGGCATCGTGCGCGCCGAGATCAGCGAGCGCGGCGAGGTGCGGATGCAGGCGAGCGGCGGCCACCAGGTGCTGGGGGCCCCGCTGCTGGCCCGTCCGCTGGGCCGGTCCACCGCGCCGCACGACAGCGGCTGAGGGACCACCGGGTCGGCACCCAGCCACCCCCGAAGTCTGTTCATGCCCATTCTTCGCCCGAATGTGTTTACTTTACCGACGCGCGACCGTAGTGTGCCCGTAAAACCACAGACCCGGGCATGAAACGGATATGTCACCTCTATGTACGCACCGGAGCGGCAGCAGGAGATCCTGCGCATCGCCGGCGAGAGCGGGCGCGTCGACGTACCGTCCCTCGCCGAGCGCTTCCAGGTGACCGCCGAGACCGTGCGGCGCGATCTCAAGGCCCTGGACCGGGCGGGGCTCCTGCGCCGGGTGCACGGCGGCGCGATCCCGGCCGGGCGGCTCGGGTTCGAACCCGATCTCGCCGAGCGCGACACCGTGGCCGCCGACGAGAAGGACCGCATCGCCGCCGCGGCGCTCGCCGAGGTCCCCGCCGAGGGCAACATCATCATCGACGCCGGGACGACGACCGCCAGACTGGCCGCGTCCGTCCCCCTCGACTCGCGGCTCACCGTGGTCACACACGCCCTGCCGGTGGCGGCCCGGCTGTCCGACCACCCCGGGGTCGCACTGCACCTGGTGGGGGGCCGGGTGCGGCACCGCACCCGCGCGGCCGTGGACGCCTGGGCCCTGCGCGCGTACGCCGAGATCCACGCCGATGTCGTCTTCCTCGCCGCGAACGGCTTCTCCCCCGAGGGCGGCCTGACGACCCCGGACCTGGCCGAGGCCGCCGTGAAGCGGGCCATGATCGCGGCAGCCCGCCGGGTGGTGCTCCTCGCCGACTCGGGCAAGTCCGGTCAGGACCACTTCGCGCGCTTCGGCGACCTCTCGCACGTCGACCTGCTGATCACCGATACGGGGCTGAGCCCCGAGGACGCCCGGGCCGTCGAGAGCCGGGGCACGGAAGTGGTACGCGCATGATCCTGACCGTCACTCCCAACCCGAGCCTGGACCGCACGTACGAACTCCCGGGGCTCACCCGCGGTGCCGTGCTGCGGGCCACCGCGGACCGGGTCGACCCCGGCGGCAAGGGCGTCAACGTCTCTCGGGCGGTCGCCGCGGCCGGCCACCGCACCGTCGCCGTCGCGCCGCTGGGCGGCCCCGAGGGCGCGCTGCTGGCCCGGCTGCTCGGTGAGCACGGCATCGAGGCCGCCGGGGTGACGATCTCCGGCAGCACCCGGGTCAACATCACCCTGGTCGAAGCGGACGGCGCGCTCACCAAAGTCAACGCGGCCGGACCGGAGATCACCCCCGCCGAGGCCGGGCATCTCCTGGACACGGTGCGGACCCGTTCGGCCGGCGCGGACTGGATCGCCTGCTGCGGGAGCCTGCCGCGCGGCCTTCCACCGCAGTGGTACGCCGAGTTGGTGGCCCGCAGCCACCGCGCCGGGGTGCGGATCGCGCTCGACACCTCGGGCGCCGCGCTGGTCGCCGCGCTGCGTGAGCGGCCGGACGTGATCAAACCGAACACGCAGGAGCTCGCCGAGGCGGTCGGCCGTCCGCTCGCGACGGTCGGCGACGCCCTGCGGGCGGCCCGGGAACTGTGCGAGCGCGGAGCGGGCTCGGTGCTGGCCAGCCTCGGCGCCGTCGGGCAGCTCCTGGTGGAGCCGGCAGCGGCGCACTTCGCCCGTGCGCGGGTGGACACCGTCCGGAGCGACGTGGGCGCCGGTGACGCCTCACTGGCGGGGTTCCTGTCCGCGGGCGGGTCCGGCCGCGCGGCGCTGGCCGCCGCCGTGGCGCACGGTGCCGCCGCCGTCCAGCTGCCCGGGAGCGTCATGCCGACGCCCGGCGACCTCGATCCGTCCGCGGTGGTCACCACCGCGGACATCCCCGTGGACCTGGCTCTCCCGGCGCAGTCCCCATGACCGCGCCGTCCCGGTCCCGCCGCACGACGTCCCCGTCCCCCCGCGCCGTCCCCGCGCGGTTCACGAGCAAGGAGCCCCGCGATGAATGAGCTGATCACCGCGGAACTGGTCGATCTCGACCTGTCCGCCGAGTCGAAGAGCGAGGCCGCCCGGTCCCTGGCCGGTCGGTTGGTCGCGGCCGGCCGCGTCACCGACCTCGACGGCTTCCTCGCCGACGTGGCGGCTCGCGAGGCCCAGATGCCGACCGGCCTGGACGGAGGGATCGGCATCCCGCACTGCCGGAGCGAGCACGTCACCGTGCCGACACTGGCGTTCGGGCGCAGCTCCGGCGGCATCGACTTCGGTGCCCCGGACGGTCCGGCGGACCTGATCTTCCTGATAGCCGCGCCCGCGGGGGCGGACGACGACCACCTGACCATCCTGTCGAGCCTGGCACGGCGGCTCATGGACCCCGGATTCACCGGTGCGCTGCGCGCGGAGGCCGACCCGGCCGCGGCGGCGGCGCTGATCCGCGGCGAGGAACCGGCCGGGACGGCCCCGGAGCCGGAGGCGGTCTCCGCGGAGACCGGCACGCGGGAGGCCGGCCCCTTCCGCATCGTCGCCGTCACCTCCTGTCCGACCGGGATCGCGCACACCTACATGGCGGCGGAGTCGCTGGAGGCGGCCGCCCGCGCCGAGGGTGTCGTACTGGATGTCGAGACACAGGGGTCGGCCGGGTTCGAGCGGCTGGACCCGGCGGTGATCGCCGCTGCGGACGCCGTCATCTGGGCGCACGACGTCGATGTGCGGGAGAAGGCGCGCTTCGGCGGCAAGCCGGTCGTGGACACCGGGGTGAAGGCGGGGATCAACCGGCCGGCCGAGCTCATCGCCGAGGCCCGTGACAAGGCCCGGCGGGGTGAGATCGCGCGGATCGCCGAGGACGGCGGCGGCCCGGCCGAAGGGACGGGCGGCGCGGCGAGCGCCTCCGGACACTTCGGCGTGCGGCTGCGCACCTATCTGATGTCCGGCGTGAGCTACATGGTCCCGTTCGTCGCGGCCGGCGGGCTGCTCATCGCCCTGTCCTTCGCGATCGGGGGCTACGAGATCGCCGGTGCGAAATCGGTGGCCGACCACTTCGTGTGGGGGGAGACGGCCAGCTGGGCCGCGCTGCTCAACCAGATCGGTACGGCCGCTTTCGGCTTCCTGGTCCCGGTGCTGGCCGGGTACATCGCCTACGGGATGGCGGACCGGCCGGCGCTCGTCCCCGGGTTCGTCGGCGGCGCCGTCGCGCTGACCGTGGACGCGGGCTTCCTCGGCGGCCTGGTCGCGGGGCTGCTGGCCGGTGGGGTGGTCCGGGCCATCCAGCGGGTGAAGGTGCACCCCACGCTGCGCGGCATCATGCCGGTCCTGGTGATCCCCCTGCTCGCGTCGATCGCCGTCGGCTTCCTGATGTTCATCGTGGTCGGCAAGCCGATCGCCTCCCTGCAGAACGCCCTGACCGACTGGCTGAACGGCCTGTCGGGCTCCAACGCGGTGATCCTCGGCGTCGTCCTCGGGCTGATGATGTGCTTCGACATGGGCGGCCCGCTGAACAAGGTGGCGTACGCCTTCGCCGTCGGCGGTCTGGCCGACCCGACGCCCGGCAGCCTCAAGGTCATGGCCGCGGTGATGGCCGCAGGCATGGTCCCGCCGCTGGCGATGGCGCTGGCCACGACGCTGCGACGCAGCCTGTTCACCCGCACCGAGCGGGAGAACGGACGGGCGGCGTGGGTGCTGGGGGCCTCGTTCATCACCGAGGGCGCGATTCCCTTCGCCGCGGCGGACCCCCTGCGGGTGATCCCCTCCGTGATGGCCGGAGGGGCGGTCACCGGCGCGCTGTCGATGGCGTTCGGCTGTACGCTCCGCGCTCCGCACGGCGGGGTGTTCGTCGTGCCGCTCATCGGCCAGCCGTTCCTGTACCTGCTGGCGATCGCCGCAGGTACGGCGGTGTCCACCGCCCTGGTCGTCGTGCTGAAGGGCATGCGCCGCACGTCGGACTCCGACACCCCCGCCGGCGACGGCTCCCCCGTCGCCGTGGCGGCCTGAACCCCGTGCCGTGCGGGACCGGCCGGTGACGGCGGGCTGGGATCCGGCGGGCGCGGGCGTCCTCGCGCTGCCGTCGGGGCGGCTGGTCCGGGGGCGCGGGCTGCGGCGCCCGCGCCCCGGCGGCCCCGAGCCCACGCTGACGGTCCATCTGCTGGGTGGACCGCCGGCCCCGGTCGCCTGGGAGTCGCTGTGGCTGCGCTGGCCGGACTTCCGGCTGCCGGCGGACCGGGACGCCGCGCGGGCCGTGCTGGGTGAGGTGTGGACCCGGGCCGCGGGCGAGCGCGTCGAGGTGGCGTGCGCGGGAGGCCGCGGCCGGACGGGCACGGCGCTGGCCTGCCTGGCCGTCCTGGACGGCGTCCCGGCGCCGGAGGCGGTCGGCTATGTGCGCCGGTACTACCACCCCGGGGCCGTCGAGACGCCCTGGCAGCGCCGCTACGTCCGGCGCTTCGCGGCGGGCTGAGCGGGAGCCGGAACGCCGGGGGTCACGCCAGCGAGTGCGGAGCAGGAACCGTGGCTCCGCCGCCGGCGCGCACCGCCTCCACCACCCTCTGGTGAAGGGTTCTGCTCTCCTCCTCCGACAGGCACGGCACCGGACTGCCGGCCAGGGTGAACCAGTCCGACGCCCCGCTGTACTGCACGGCGACCTCGGCCTGCTTCTCGGTCCACGTCGTGTGGACGGTCAGATCACCGCCCACGACTCCCACCTCTTCGGTGCGCACTCCGCCGGTTCCCGCGAAGACACCGAGGGTGGTCCACGATGCCCAGTTCATGACGCGTCGCCTTTCGGGACGGTGACAAGCCTGTCAAGCGGACTTGTCTCCGAGTATGGCACCGGAGCCCCTCACTCGCACGGGTGTGCGCGCGAGTATCCGTTCGGTGACGCCGGGGCGCGGCTCACGGGTGCATCGACGCGCCCTTGAGGATCTTGTCGACGGCGTTCCGCGGCCCGTACACGGCCAGGCCCACGAGGTCCAGGTCGTTCCCGGGCACGGCCCGGACCGCCGCCCGGTTGGCCTCGTCGTGTCCGGTCGCGAAGAGGCCGGAGGTGAAGACGGCCCGCACCGCGCCCCGGCTGACCGCTCGGCCGTGCGCGGTGGTCAGCAGCTCCTTGGGCCCGGCGAACACCAGGACGGGCTGCCGGAACATGGGCAGGTACGGAGTGTCGTCGGCGTCGGCGTACGGCTCGCCGATCACCTCGGGCACCTGCGTCCCGAGGCCGCTCACCAGGAAGGCGGTGACGTTGAGGCGCTGCCAGGTCTCCAGGTCGTCGCGGAGCAGCAGGGCGATCTTGGTGTCGAAGCGTACGGGTGCGTCGTGGTCGGTCATGGGAAGGATCCTGCCGGGCCCGCCCGCGGCCGTCTTGTACGAAGTTTGCACGTGCCGGTGCGCCCGTGGCCCTCTTGTACGCTTTCCCCATGGGTGCACGTCCGGACATCACCGCGTGGCGTCCGGGCGTCGAGGGGATCGCGGAGGTCTTCCACGCGCACTTCGCCGACCACGCGTATCCCATGCACACGCACGACGCGTGGACACTCCTCATCGTCGACGAGGGAGCGGTCCGCTACGACCTGGACCGCCATGAGCACGGGGCGCCCCGTTCGGTGGTGACGCTGCTCCCCCCGCACGTCCCGCACAACGGCGGCCCGGCCTCCCCGGGCGGTTTCCGCAAGCGCGTCCTCTATCTGGACACCACGCAGCTCGGCACGGACCTCGTCGGACGGGCGGTCGGCAGGCCCGTGCTGCGGGACCCCCGGCTGCGTCACCGCGTCGACCAGCTCCACCGGACCCTCATGCACCCCGGGGACGAGCTGGAGGCGCAGAGCCGTCTCGCTCTCGTCGCCGAGCGCCTCGCCCGGCATCTGCGCGACGAGCCCGCGGCCCCCCGCACGTCCGACCGCCGGGTCGCGTACGCGCTCCGTGACCTGCTGGACGAACATGTCGTGGCGGGACTGGCGCTCCGCGAGGCGGCGGAGCGGCTGCACTGCCATCACACCCACCTGGTGCGGGCCTTCAGCCGCGAGTTCGGCCTGGCACCGCACCAGTACCTGACGGGCCGCCGCGTCGACCTGGCCCGGCGCCTGCTGCTCGGCGGCATGCGCGCGCCGGAGGTGGCGACGTCGACCGGCTTCTACGACCAGTCGCACTTCTCCCGGCACTTCAAGCGTGTGGTCGGCACGAGTCCGGGCCACTACGCGCGCACCGGCGCCGCCCCTCCCCCGGTGTCCTGAGCGCCGTCCCGGAATCGCCGGAGCAGCGGTCCGGCGGGGGCGCCCCTCAGCGGCGCTCCAGCGCGCCGCGGACGAACGCGGCCTGGCCGGCGTGCTGCAGGTCGTCGGCGATGACACTGACCAGCCGCACGCCGAGGGTCACCGGCGGCGACCAGGCGTCGTCGACGACGCGGTCCAGGGAGCTGTCGTCGAGTCCGCGCACGAAGTCCAGGGTCCGCTCGTGCACGGCGTCGGCGTAGCCGAGGAGCAGGTCGGCCGACTCCACCGTCACGGACCCCGCCTGGGCACCGGTGTGGCCGTAGCCGGTCGAGCCCCGCTCCAGGGGGAGCGCGAAGCGGGACTCCCAGTCCTGGGTGAACCAGACCTGCTCGGTGCCGGCCGCGTCGGCGATGTGGTCGTCCTGGACGCGCGCGAGGTGCCACACCAGCCAGGCGACGGAGTTCGCTCCGTCGTCGAGCCTGGTGTTGAGGTCCTCCGGCGGGAGGCCGTCGACGGCCGCGTGCACCGCTTCATGGATGCGTTCGAACGCATCGGCGAAAATGCCTGCACTGTTCATACGTCCACCCTCCCCGGTCCGCGGAGCGCGCCCCGACCGCGACACGCGGGCGTCACCGGCGCACGGTGTGCAGCCACTTCGTCAGCAGGGCGTTGACCTCCGCGGGGCGCTCCTGCTGGATCCAGTGGCCGCACCCCTCCAGGATGTGCGAGGAGACGAGGCCCGGGAGCGTGGTGGGGAACGCGGCGATGGCGTCGGCCATCCAGGTCGTGGAGGAGTCCAGGGCGCCGCCGACGAACAGGGCGGGGCAGCCGGGACGGGCTCCGTCCCAGGCCGCGAGGTCCTCCCAGTCGCGGTCGAGGTTGCGGTAGCGGTTGAGCGCTCCGGTGGGGCCGCTCCTCTCGAACTCCGCGCTGTAGAGGTCCAGTTCCTCCTCCGAGAGCCAGGACGGGAGGGGGCCGCGGGTGAAGCGGTCGCGCATCGCCGCGCCCTTCGGGACGAAGAAGGGACTGTCCGTGCCCGGCGGAGGCATCGTGTCGCCGGACAGCGAGGTGTAGAAGCCGGCCAGCCACCCGCGTACGTCCGGCTCGATCTCGGCCTCGGCCCGGCCGGGACGCTGGAAGTAGCTGACGTAGAACTCCTCGCTCCCGCCCATCCGGGCGAACCCGTCGGTCGGGCGGACCGGGTTCCAGGGGGCGTAGGGGACGCTGAGCAGGGCCACCGCCGTGAACACGTCGGGCCGCAGCAGCGCGCTGTTCGCCGCGATGGACGAGCCCCAGTCATGGCCGACGAGGATCGCGGTCTCCTCGCCCAGGGCGTGCACCACACCGACGTTGTCGGAGACCAGGGCGGTCATCCGGTAGGCGTCCACGGGAGCGGGGGCGAAGGAGCGCCCGTAGCCGCGCACGTCCACGGCGACCGCGCGGTAGCCGGCCGCGGCGAGGGCCGGCAGCTGACGGCGCCAGGAGGAGGAGGTCTCGGGGAAGCCGTGGATCAGGAGCACGAGGGGTCCGGTCCCCTGCTCGACGAGGTGGATCCGGCCCCCGGGGACGTCCACCAGCCGGTGGGACGCTCCGGGGAGGGTCGTGGAGGGCTCGGCGGCGGAGGCGGGCTGGGACATGTCGGTCTCCTGGCGTTCTCGGTGGCCTTTCTGCCGGTCATCATTCGGCCCCGCGGTGCGGGCGGCCAAGAGGACTTGCCGGTACGGCAAACATTGCGACGCCCCCTGGAATTCGCCTTCCGGCGGGGGCGTCAGGAGGGGCCGAGGGAGGCGCTGCACTCCGGTGCGCGCTCGGGGTACGGGCGCGGCACGCCGCGCCCGTACCCTGCCGGTCTTTCCGGCATGCGCCCACCCAGATGAGCGGGCGGTGGGTCAGGCGGACGGATCGGCGTAGCGGACCGTGACCTTCTCGAATCCGAGGGAGCCGAGCAGCCCCTGGAGCATCGAGGTGGTGTTCTTCTCGGCGCGCTTCGTGAGCCCGCTCTCCTCCGCGGCCTCACCGATGTGCTTGACCGCGAGCTTGTTGACCGCCTGCTCGCTGGAGGGGTTGTCGGAGAAGAAGTCGCCGAGCCGGTCGAGAATGCCCCGCTGCTTGGAGACGGCGTAGGACCGGTCCGGGTCCAGGGCAGCCTTGCCCAGGATCGCGTGGGGCAGCACGAGCTCGGCCTCGGTCCGCTCCTCGTTCACCTTGACCCCGTCGGCCCCGACCTCACCGAGGTCGACGGACGCCCCGACGGTGCCCGCGCCGACGTACAGCGTCCGGGTGCCGCGGATGGCGTCGGGCAGGTACTTCGCGTCCTTCTCCAGGTCGACGACGACCTGGAAGTTGCCGGACGCGGCCTCGTACGCGCTCATGTCCTGGATGGACTTGAGCACCGCGGGGCCGGAGCGGTCCGTGGTCTTCTCCTCGAAGAGGTCGCCGAGCCCCGGCAGCATGCTGAGCCGTGAGCCCAGGAGCAGCAGGACGAGTGCCGCGGCACACACGCCGGCGAACGGAAGGCACCCGCGCATCCGGGAACGGCGCTGCGGTGCACTGTGACCGGGCTCCCCGGTGCTGTCTGTCCTCAGGTCGGTGGACGTCATTCCTACCGTCTGACCCGGTCCGGCGATTTCACTCCGCCGGGAGGCGCCGAATACGTCAGAACCTGTACGGGCAGGGGGCGTTGGGCCATCACCCCTCTCCAGGTTGCGGCCCTGGCACCCTCGGTGCGCCGGCGCGGAAGCGGCCGTGCCGAGGAGCGGCCGGGCGGTTCTCCCGGCCACCGCGTCCTTCGCGCGCGTCCCGACGGCATGTCCGGCGCCTCCTCGCGGCTCGGCGACAGGGGGATGTGCGGGGTGGAGCACAAGCTTTGAACCAGTGGGAGCGCTCCCAGCATGAGGAGGAGGAAAAAGAGAGTCAAGAGACGTGAGGAGTCGAATATTTTCGACAGCAAGAGGGCCGAACTGCTGTGTTGACCGACACCAGTTGACGCTCTAACGTCGAGCCACACCAGTGGGAGCGGTTCCACCAGTCGACGTGCCGTAGGGGTCACGCCCGGTCTGCAAGGAGTCGCTCATGTGTCGTCCCCCGCACCTGTCGCACGTGTTCAGTCCGCTCCCCGGAGCGGTGCCCGACATGGCCGTCAGCACGCTCGCGGCCATGGACCCGGCTTCCGGATCCACTCCCGTACGCACGGCGGTCGCACGGCGCCGCGCGTCGGCGGACCTCCGGAAGCGGGCACCGGGACCGGCCGCGGCACGCACCGGACACGGACGGACGGTGCGGACCTCCCGACGGGCGGGCCGCCGAGGCCCGGCCCCGCATCAGCCACGTGGACCGCGGACACGCGGGACCGCCCGCCATCACGTGGTGTCCGCCCGACCGCACGACCGGTGACGACGAGGGGCGCGTGCCCCTCTCCCGCCGGCCGGGCCGGAATCCCCCTCGTCCTGGGCGGGACCGGCGAGCACACCTCCGGGGACCGCATCGCGGCCCCGCTCCTGATCAGCGCCTCCGACGGTACCCCCACCCGTAAGGAACGGGCCGCGCGATGTCCGCGCGCCCTCTACAGCTGAGGAAACGGAATTCGCATGAGCCGCACGAGCCGCACCACCCTGCGCCGATCCCGCATGGCGCTCCTCGCCTCGGGAGCACTCGTCGCCGCAGCCGCGGGCTCCGCCGTCGCGGCGGCGCCCTTCGGAGCCTCCGCCGCCGCGGCGGCGGGCTGCACGGTCGACTACACGATCCAGAACCAGTGGAACGGCGGTCTCACCGCAGCGGTGAGCGTCACGAACAACGGCGCCGCCGTGTCCGGCTGGCAGCTGGAGTGGTCGTTCGCCGGCAGCGAGAAGATCAGCCAGGGCTGGAACGCCACGGTCTCGCAGAGCGGAGCCGCCGTCACCGCGAAGAGCCTCTCCTACAACGGCACCCTCGCGACGGGCGGTTCCGCCTCCTTCGGCTTCAACGCGTCCGGCAACGGCAACAGCGCCGTCCCCGCGACCTTCAAGCTGAACGGCGTGACCTGCAACGGCGACAGCACGGGCCCGACCGACCCCACGGATCCGCCCACCGACCCGCCCGCGGGCGCCCGCGTCAACAACCCGTACGCGGGTGCCAAGGTCTATGTGAACCCGGAGTGGTCGCAGAAGGCCGCCGCCGAACCGGGCGGCAGCAGGGTGGCCGACCAGCCGACAGGCGTCTGGCTGGACCGCATCGCCGCCATCGAGGGCGCGAACGGCTCGATGGGTCTGCGCGACCACCTGGACGCGGCCCTGGCCCAGAAGGGCTCCGGAGAACTCGTCGTCCAGCTCGTCATCTACAACCTGCCCGGACGCGACTGCTCCGCACTCGCCTCCAACGGCGAGCTCGGACCCACCGAGATCGGCCGCTACAGGACGGAGTACATCGACCCGATCGCGGCGATCCTGGGTGACGCGAAGTACGCCGGGCTGCGCATCGTCACCACCGTCGAGATCGACTCCCTGCCGAACCTCGTGACCAACACGAGCGGCCGGCCCACCGCGACCCCGGCCTGTGACGTCATGAAGGCCAACGGCAACTACGTGAAAGGCGTCGGCTACGCGCTCAACAAGCTCGGCGACGCGGCGAACGTCTACAACTACATCGACGCGGGACACCACGGCTGGCTCGGCTGGGACGACAACTTCGGGGCCACGGCCGACGTCTTCCACCAGGCCGCGACCACCGAGGGCGCGACCGTCGCCGACGTCCACGGCTTCATCACCAACACGGCCAACTACAGCGCCCTGAAGGAGGACAACTTCCGCATCGACGACGCGGTGAACGGGACGTCCGTACGCCAGTCGAAGTGGGTCGACTGGAACCGCTACACGGACGAGCTGTCCTTCGCCCAGGCCTTCCGCAACCAGCTGGTCTCCGTCGGCTTCAACTCCGACATCGGCATGCTGATCGACACCTCGCGCAACGGCTGGGGCGGCACGAAGCGGCCGGCCGGCCCGGGTGCCACCACCAGCGTGGACACCTATGTGGACGGCGGCCGCTACGACCGGCGGATCCACCTGGGCAACTGGTGCAACCAGTCCGGAGCCGGGCTCGGCGAGCGGCCGAAGGCGGCCCCGGAGGCCGGCATCGACGCGTACGTCTGGATGAAGCCCCCGGGGGAGTCGGACGGGTCCAGCAAGGAGATCCCGAACGACGAGGGCAAGGGATTCGACCGGATGTGCGACCCGACCTACACGGGTAACGCCCGCAACAACAACAACATGTCCGGGGCGCTGGGCGACGCCCCGGTGTCGGGAAAGTGGTTCTCCGCCCAGTTCCAGGAGCTCATGAAGAACGCCTACCCGGCGCTCTAGGCTCCCCGTCGGCGGGGTCCGGGCGCCCCCTCGCCCGGGCCCTGCCCACGACTGCGCAACCTGTCGACCAGAGCGCGTCCGCGGGCCACCGGCGCGGACGCGCCCGCGCGTGCGGCGGAGCCGGCCGGAGTCTTCCCCTTGCTACCGCTACGGGTCCCGGTTCCGCTCCTGGGCGCGGCCTTCGTCTTGGTTCCCGCGCCGGCCGCGCCGAGGGACTTCTTCGTCCCCGCGGCCGGGGCCGTCTTCGGCTTCGCCTTGCTTCCGGACGCGGCCGCCGCGTCCGGCTTCGCCGTGCCCTTGTCCTGCGCAGCCTTCTTCCCGGCCCCCGTCTTGTCCGCCTGAGCGGCGGGCGGTGCGGCGAGCGCGTGGTAGTGGTGGCTGACCCGCCGCCCCAGCAGCAGGTATCCGATGAGCGCGCCGCTGGTGTTGAGGATGACGTCGTCGATGTCGAAGGCCCGTCCCGCGACGAGCGAGCCCTGCACGAGCTCGATGACCGCGATGACCAGCACGGTCAGCACCGTCATCCGCAGCATCCGCAGACGGCGCGGTACCAGGATCGGCAGCAGGACACCGAACGGTGCGCCCAGCAGGAGGTTTCCGCCCGCCTGCTTGCAGGCGGCGAGGAAGGTGTAGTCCTCCGCGTACTGCCGGAGGGAACGCCCCGGCCTGAGATTGGACGTCACCAGGTCCTCGGACGCCGGCGACGGCGTGAGCGTCACCTTCGCCAGAACGACGGAGAACGCCACCAGGGACACGAATGCCGCGGCCAGAACGGCCGCACGCAGCACCATTCGTCCCATACTTCTACGTCGTGCACTACCATCCGCCTCTGCTGTCATGGCGGACGGATGCCCCCAACCTCGTCGGCCACACCCAGGAACCGGTGGGACGATGGGCCCATGAGCGCATCGAAGAAGGACGAGCTGCTGGCGGAGGCCGTCGGGCTGCACGAGCAGGGGCACACCGAGCAGGCCAGGGAGCGTCTCCTCCCCCTCACGGCGGCGTTCCCGGAGGCCGCGGACGTCGCCTACCAGACCGCCCGGGTCCACGATGTGCTCGGCCTGGAGGCGGAGGCGGTCCCGTACTACGAGCGGAGTCTCCAGAAGGACGGGCTCGGCGAGGAGGACCGGCGGGGCGCGCTCCTGGGGCTCGGCAGCACCTACCGCGTCCTGGGCAGGTTCGGACAGGCGGTCGAGACGCTCCGGCGCGGGGTGTCGGAGTTCCCGGACGACGGCGCGCTGCGGACCTTCCTGGCCATGGCGCTGTTCAACACCGGGGAGCACCACGAGGCCATGCAGCTCCTGCTCCGGCTGGTCGCGACGACGAGCGACAGTCCGGACGTGCGGCAGTACCGGCCCGCCATCGAGCTCTACGCGGCGGATCTCACGCGGACCATGTGAGAGCGGGCCCGTCGAGCGCCGCGCCACGGGGCCGTGCGGTCGCCCGGACAGAAAAGGAGCCCCGGCCGGATCGGGGGAATCCAGCCGGGGCGGCTTGTGTGCGGAGGCGAAGGCGGGCCGTTCTCCGGCCGCTCCCCCACGTATAGATGAACGATAAACCACCGCTCGCCGTTCCCGGCGACCGCACCCCCGCGCTGTGACCCGCACCACGACGGCGCAGGCCGGGGGTGCCGGCGTGTGTACGGGGCCGCTGGCGGCCGGCCGTCAGCGGGCCTCGCGGAACACCACGTGACGCCCCGCGGCCGGGTCGAACTTCCGCAGCTCCAGCCGGTCGGGGTCGCTGCGCCGGCTCTTGCGGGTCACATAGGTGTGGCCGGTTCCGGCCGTGGACCGGAGCAGGACGACGGGCCTGGTCTCACTGCGCGCCATCGGGGGCCTCCAGACGAGAGTACCGACCTCGCCCCCTGGATGGGAACGGGTGTCGTTTTCATTTCTGTCCGGCTCAACACGCACAGGTGCGCCCCCATTCCCCCGACGGGGTCACACGCTCCGCCTCCCCTGCACCCCGGACCGAACGGCCGAGCGACGCACGCGCGGCCGTCGCGTCGCACGCGCTTTCGCCTGGCAGGAACGGCGCCACGGACGGGAGGCACACCGCGCGTCCGCACCACCCCGTGTACGCCCTGATCCTGGCCGGTACGGGCCGCACGGGGCCGCGTGCGCGGGCGTGCGCCGAGCCGCTCACGCCGGTGGACTTGCGTCAACTCATGGCCAGGAGCAAGGGTGTTCGGCGGACCCCCGCCCAACCCAGCCGATGGCATATGCCAGAAGCAAGAACCTCCCGAGTGTTGCCAAACCCCTTACGGGCCCCTCACGGCTGTGCGACAGTCGTGTTCGGTCCACCCCCACGAACCGGCCGTTCCGCCTGTATCGGAGTACCAGATGCCGTCCCATCTGTTTGCGGACCGCCCCGCCCCACAACCGCCCGAGCGGGACACCGTCGACGCCCTCATCGACCGGACCCGGCTGCTGCGCGGCGACGTGGACGCCGTGCGGCGCGATGCCTCCGTGATCGACGACGACGATCCCCGGCTGCGCTGGCAGCGGGCGCTCTACGAGCTCGCCGTGCATCAGCTGGACGACCTCGGCGACCATCTGGGACAGCTCCGGGACGGCATCTGCGGCGCCCCCCTCGCCGAGCCGGCGGAGGGAGCGACCGTCCGGCCACCGGCCGAGACCCCGGCGGGATCATTCCTGAGCAGGGTGGGCAGCGCGGAGTGGAATCTGCTCACGGACGAGGTCAGCTGGTCGGAGGAGCTCTACCAGATCTTCGGCAGGGCGCCCGGGACCGAGGCACTGTCCCTGGACGAACTGCCGTCGGCCCTGCTCGCGGAGGACCAGCCCCTCCTGACCTCGATGGTGACCGCCTGCCTGGTGGACGGCCGGCCGATAGACGGCGAGTTCCGGATCCTGCTGCCCGACGGCAGGATGCGGACGCTGCACATGAGAGGCGAACCCGTCCTCGACACCGACGGCTGCACCGCGTCGATGTGGGCGGTCCTGCGCGACGTCAGCCGCCTGCGGCGCGGTCAGCACCTGGTGGGCAGGAGCCGGGACTCCCTGCGGCACCGGGAGCAGCTGGCCCGGGCCGAACACCGGATGGCGGTGGAGCTCCAGGAGGCCGTACTGCCGCCGTGGCGGGGCTCGTTGCCGATACCCGGCCGGGGGGTGAGCGGGCTGGACGTCGCAGCCCACTACCTGCCGTCGGGGTCGAGCGAGCTCATCGGCGGCGACTGGTACGACGCGCTGCCGCTCCCGGACGGCAGGACACTGCTCACCGTCGGGGACCTCACCGGCCACGGGATCCCGGCCACCTCGGCCATGGCGATGCTGCTCGGCGCGCTGCGCGGCATGGCCGTCGCCGGGGTCGACCCGGGCCCGCTCATGGGCCACCTCAACCAGCTGATCGAGTGTTCGGCACAGCCCGCTCTGGGCAGCGCCGTGTGCTGCCGCTTCGATCCCGGCAGCGGCACGCTCGTGTGGGCGCAGGCAGGACACCCTCCACCGCTGCTCTTCCGCGGCGGAGTGGGATGTCCTCTGCCCGCACCGGACGGGGTCCTGCTCGGAGCCACCTCCGGAGTCGTCTACGAGCAGGACCGGATGGACCTGCTGCCGGGCGATGTGCTCGTGCTCCACACCGACGGACTCACGCATCGCGACGGCCGGAACACCGGCCCCGACGCGCTCCTCGAACTCGCGCCCCGGTTCGCGCAGGCCCGCACGGCGCAGGAGTGCGTACGCATCGTGGTCGAGGAGCTGGGGACGGACGAACGACCCGACGACGCCTGCGTGTTGGTGGCCCGCGTCGAGGCCTGACCGGCACCGCGGCCCGCACCCGGTCGGACCCGCCCCCACGCGGATGCCGGACGCTCCCAGGTCCCCGGATGCCCGGACAACGGCAGCACGGTCTCCCCGGAACGCACACCCCCCTCGTGCCGGACCCGCCGGCGCTCGCGGATCAGATCGCGGCCCCCTTGGCCTTCTTCCCGGACACCTCCGGCGGGAGTACGCGTTCGATCTCCTGACGCAGGTCCTCGATCGTGCCGAAGCCCGCGAACTGCCCGGTGAGCCGGTACATCTCGCGCAACCGGTCCCAGGTCCGGTGCGAGGAGGTCTCCCCCATCGACATCAGGGCGAGGCGCGCGTAGCGGTCGGCCTGCTCGGGGTCGTTGGCGATGAAGCACGCGGAGGCGAGCGAGATGTAGTCGAACAGCTTGGAGCGCTGGCGGTCGTTCACCCGCAGATCGAGCGCCTGCTTGGCGTGCCGCTGAGCGGTGGAGGCCGCGCCCGGATCGTGTTCGGCCAGCGTGCGGAAGGCCAGGGCCTGCATCCCGTGCAGGTCCGCTTCGTCGAACATCTGCATCCAGCTCGGCGGCGGGACGTCGCCCTTGTCCGACACGAAGAGCTCCTCGGCCTCGCCGAGGGTGCGCTTCATGGCCTGCCCCTGTCCCATCGAGGCCTGTGCCCAGGCCTCGATGGTGTGCAGCATGGCGCGGGTGCGGGGCAGGGTCTCCTCCCCCGAACCGGACCTGGCGAGCTTCATCAGGTCCAGGGCCTCGTCCGGCCGGCCCAGGTGGACCATCTGGCGAGCGGCGCGGGAGAGCGCCTCGCCGGCGCGCGGACGGTCGCCCCCCTCACGTGCCGCGTGTGCGGCGATCACGAAGTACTTCTGGGCGGTGGGTTCCAGGCCGACGTCGTGGGACATCCAGCCGGCGAGGACGGCGAGGTTGGCGGCGACGCCCCAGAGGCGGCGCTGCAGGTGTTCCGGGTGGCGGTAGGCGAGCATGCCGCCCACCTCGTTGAGCTGGCCCACGACGGCCTTGCGCTGGAGTCCGCCGCCCCTGGAGGCGTCCCAGGCCCGGAACACCTCGACCGAGCGTTCGAGGGCCTCGATCTCCTCGGAGCCGATCGGCGCGGCCTCGTACAGGTCGAAGCCGGCGTTGTCGGCGTACAGGGGGTCGGGGGCTCGGGGGGCGCGGGCCGCCGGAGCGGGCCCGGTGTGCAGCCAGTCGTGCAGGGCGCCGGTGAGGGCTGAGCCGGCGGCGAGCGCGGCGCCCGCGCCCACCAAGCCGCGTCGGTTGAGCATGAGGTCCATTCCCGTGAATTCGGTGAGGACCGCTGCCGTCCGTTCGGGCGCCCACGGCAAGCCGTCGGGATTCTCCTGCGTCCCGGCCTTTCGCCGCTTCCCCACACGCCCGCGCCGGCCGAACCCGAGGTCCTCGATGGTCACGACACGGCCGAGTCGCTCGGTGAACAGAGCCGCCAGCACTTCCGGCACGGGATCGCGGGGGGACTCCCCCATGTCGATCCAGCGCCGGACCCGCGAGGTGTCGGTGGCGAGTTGGGGGTGGCCCATGGCCGCCGCCTGCCTGTTCACCATTCTCGCGAGTTCGCCCTTGGACCAGCCGGCCAGGCCGAACAGGTCGGACAGACGGGTGTTGGGTTCTCCGGTCACGTCAAGCCCCCAGGTTCTCGGCTGACTTGACCCTAGCCCCACAGCGGATGCCGGGTGAATATTCGCCAGGGTTCGCCAGGGGTCGCTAGATGTTGTGCCACCCGCAGGCCGGTGTCAGGTAGGAAAGCGCCACCCCGCCCGGCAGCCCCAGGTACTCCCCAGGGTGCCGGACGGCCGCCGGCCGGGGCGGCGCACGCAACTTGTCGGCGCACGAAGGGATCTGTCTCGCCCATGTACACAGCATCGTCCTCCGTGTCCGCCCCGCCCCGGCCGCTTCGTCCCCTCGGGGCGGGCGGCGGGCCGTATCTCGACCCCCGCGCCGCCGCACCGGCGTCCGGCTCGGGTCGGACCCGGCGGGCGGCGGGGCCGGGCTCCCAACCGCTCAGCGGCAGACTGGACCTGTCCGGTGCCCAGGGCGCGCAGCTCCGTATGGTCATCGCCTCGGTGCACCGGATCTGTCCCGAGTTCAATCCGGTGCAGGTGCTGCGCCGCAGCGGACGTTCGGTCCTCATCGTGGGCACCACGGGCCGCGCGACCGCGGTGGCGAAGTGTTTACTCGATCACTCCCCCGCATGGACGGAGCGGTTCCGGCACGAAATAGCTGCCTACCGCGCCTTCGTCAGGCACCGCCCGCCGGTCCGGGTGCCCCGGCTCATCGCCGCCGACCCGGAGAACTGCACCCTGGTCATCGAGCGGATGCCCGGCCGCGTCGCGGCGCTGACGAGGCATCCGGCGGAGGCCCCGCCCCGCGCGGACCTGCGCGCCGTCCTCGGAGCCATCAGCCAGGTCAACGCCTGGCGGCCGCCGGCCGGCCTGTTCGACGCACCGCTGGACTACGCCGCACGGATCGCCCGGTACCACGAGTTGGGGCTCTTCACCGACCGCGATCTGGGCGATCTGCAGAAGCTGGTGCACGGCCTGGCTCACGCGGGCGGGCGTCAGGGCATGGGCCAGTTCTGCCACGGGGACGCCCTGCTCTCGAACATCCTGCTGCCGCCCACCGGGCCGGTGCTGGTCGACTGGGAGCACGCGGGGTGGTATCTGCCCGGGTACGACCTGGCGACGCTCTGGACCGTGCTCGGTGACGCACCGGCGGCACGCCGTCAGATCAGCCAGCTGGCCCAGGCGTCGGGGGCCGCGGCCCGGGACGCCTTCCTGGTCAACCTCATGATCGTGCTGACGCGGGAGATCCGTACGTACGAGACGGCCGTCCAGCGCGCCATGCGGGAGGGCGCTCCGGCCGGCAGCGGTCAGACCCGGCCGGGCGTGCCGTCCTCCGGTGAGGAGCAGCGGCTGCTCCTGCGCAGGCTGCACGACGACTGCGCGATGGCGCGGCGGGCGGTGCGCGCGGCGGTCGGCACACGCTGACCACGCCGGGCGTCCTTCCCGCCGAACGGGGGAGCGCGCTGCGGGACCGGTGCCGACACACGGGTCCCGCAGTGCGCCGTTCACGGCGTCAGCGCCCGCTCAGGAGCCGGAGCGGACCACGTCCACGTCGGAGGCCCGGACGAAACCGATGCGGTGACCGATCTGGACCGTCACGTACTTCTGGCCTCCACGGAAGTAGGTGTGGTCGTACGGCTTCGACGCGTCGATCGTCGGGGCGTAGAAGTAACCGGTGGGTGCCTCTCCGCCGCCCGGGAAGGCCTGTCCCGCCTTGATGGTGTAGAGGAGCGGGGTCCCCACGGTCGGCTTGACGAAGTCCGCGGGGTATTCGGCCTTCTCCGGATAGGCGACGCCGTACACCGGCACCTCGGCCTTGCCCGCCTTGGGCCGTACGACGCGTCCGCTGGTCGGGGTGGTGACCCCGGCTCCCGCCGGGGTGCTGAACCACGCCTTCTGCCCGTACCACCAGATCGCGGTCCAGCCCGGCGCCCGGTCGGCGACGACCGCCTGCTGGGTGGCGCTGATCTTGCTGCCCCAGTCCGCCGCGCAGTTCGTCCCCGGCGAACCGTCCGGGTGCACCCCCGGGTCGGAGAAGAGCGGTGCGTCGGCGGACGGTTCCGTGTGCAGCGGGACGGCGCTGCTGCCCTGCCGGGGCAGGGCGGAGTTCTTCTCGCAGTCGCGGAACTCCTGCTGGTTCTTCGTGAAGTCCGGGCTGACGGTGACCAGTTCGCTGCTCTTCGGGGCGCTGGGCTCGGTGGGCCTGCCGAGGAGCGCCATGAAGCGGTTCCAGTCCCAGTAGGGTCCCGGGTCCCAGTGCATGTTCTTGGTTCCGTCGGCGCTGGTGGGCGGCACACCGTCGTGGCCCAGGATGTGCTGGCGGTCGAGCGGGATGTCGTACTTCGCCGCCAGGTGCCGGACGAGCCGTGCGGTGGAGCGGTACATCTCGGGCGTGTACCAGGTGGCGCCCTCCGTCGCGACGCCCTCCTGCTCGATGCCGATGGAGTGGGTGTTGAGGTACCAGTTGCCGGCCTGCCAGGCGACGTCCTTGTTCTTCACCATCTGCGTGACGTGGCCGTCGGCCGAGCGGACCACGTAGTGGGCGGAGGTCTGCCTGGCCGGGTCCTGGAAGATGTTCAGGGTGGTGGCGTAGTCCTCCTCCGTGTCGTGCAGGACGATGAACTTGATGCCGCTGCTGCCGGGCCGGTCCGCCGTGTCGTAGTTGCCGTACGACTCCTTGTCCTCCGGCTCGCCCGTCTGCTGGTAGGCCGCGGGGACCCAGTCGCAGGCCAGGTTCCGCGGGCACTCCGGCCTTACGGTGTCCGCGCCGGCCGCCGCCGGGGAGAGGAGCGCCACGCTCAGCGCTCCCGTCGTGGTCAGTGCGAGCGCGAGTCTGATCCGCTGCTTCGACGTCATGACAACCTTTCCTGGGCCCGGGGCGGCGGAGCGTTCGCCGGTCGGCGCCCCGGACGTTCTTCGGTCGGCCGACACTCTGTGACGGGAGGTGCTGATGAGTCAAGAGTGAAGTCTGTACCGGACCTGAGCTTGTGTGACTATTTCGCTTCACGCGTGCCCCGGATGGCCGAGGGGTAGTGCTGGCGCCGACAGGACCGGTCCTCCCGGACCGCACGGAGTTCTCGGAAAGGCCCCACGCACATGGCACAGCCCTTCTCGCTGCCGGACTTCTACGTGCCGTACCCGGCGCGCCTCAACCCTCATCTGGATGCGGCCCGGAGCCACACCCGCGAGTGGGCGCGCGGGATGGGGATGCTGGAGGGGTCGGGAATCTGGGAGGAGAAGGATCTCGAGTCCCACGACTACGCGCTGCTCTGCGCGTACACGCATCCCGACTGCTCGGCCGAGGCCCTGTCCCTGGTCACGGACTGGTATGTGTGGGTCTTCTTCTTCGACGACCATTTCCTGGAGCTGTTCAAGCGGAATCCGGACCGGGCCGGCGGGAAGAGCTATCTGGACCGGTTGCCGGCCTTCATGCCGATGGAGCGGGGCGCGGCGATGCCGGAACCCACGAATCCGGTGGAGGCGGGGCTGGCGGATCTGTGGACGCGGACCGTGCCGGCGATGTCGGACGCCTGGCGGGCCCGGTTCGCGGAGTCGACGGAGAACCTCCTCAACGAGTCCCTGTGGGAGCTCTCCAACATCGACGAGGGCCGGATCGCCAATCCCGTCGAGTACATCGAGATGCGGCGCAAGGTGGGCGGCGCCCCCTGGTCGGCGGGCCTGGTGGAGTACGCGGCGGGCGCGGAGGTCCCCGCCCCGCTCGCGGACTCCCGGCCGCTGAGGGTGCTGCGGGACGCGTTCTCCGACGCGGTGCACCTGCGCAACGACCTGTTCTCGTACCAGCGTGAGGTCGAGGAGGAGGGCGAGAACAGCAACGGCGTGCTCGTCCTGGAGCGCTTCCTGCACTGCTCGACCCAGGAGGCGGCGGACGCCGTCAACGACCTGCTGACCTCGCGCCTCCACCAGTTCGAGAACACGGCTCTCAGCGAACTGCCGCCGCTGTGCGCGGAGAAGGGGATCGGCCCCGACGGGACGGCCGCCGTCCTGGCGTACGTGAAGGGGCTGCAGGACTGGCAGTCCGGCGGGCACGAGTGGCACATGCGCTCCAGCCGCTACATGAACGACGGCGGGGCGGCGGCCACCGGGGCGCTGTCCGGCTTCGGGACGGCCGCCGCGTCCGTCCGCTTCACCCCCCGCTCGGAGTCGGCACGTCTGCGCAGCCACACCCACATCCCGTACCGGCACGTCGGCCCTTCGCTGCTGCCCGACTTCGAGATGCCGTTCCCGGCCGCGCTGAGCCCGCATCTGGCGGGCGCGCGGGTGCGTATCGTGGAGTGGTCACGGCGGATGGGGCTGCTGGAGGCGCAGCCCGGGGTGCCGGATTCGCACATCTGGGACGAGGAGCGGCTGATCGCGACGGACCTGCCGCTGTGCGCGGCGGGCCTGCAGCCCGACGCGACTCCGCAGGAGCTGGACCTGTCGTCGGCCTGGCTGACCTGGGGGACGTACGGCGACGACTGGTTCCCGGTGGTGCACGGCAGGACGCGCGATCTGGCGGGGGCGCGGCTGGCCGACGAGCGGCTGTCGCTGTTCATGCCGCTCGACGGGGGGCCGGGGCCGGAGCCGGTGAACGCGCTGGAGCGCGGGCTGGCCGATCTCTGGCGGCGCACGGCGGGGCCGATGGACGAGGCCGCGCGGCGGACGTTCAGGGACGCGGTGGAGTCGATGACGGCGAGCTGGCTGTGGGAGCTGGCGAACCAGGCGCAGAACCGGATCCCCGACCCGGTGGACTACATGGAGATGCGCCGGGCCACCTTCGGTTCGGACCTCACGATGAGCCTGTGCCGGCTGGGTCACGGCAGGAAGGTCCCGGAGGAGGTGTACCGCAGTGGTCCGATGCGGTCCCTGGAGAACGCGGCGGCCGACTACGCCTGTCTGCTCAACGATCTGTTCTCGTACCAGAAGGAGATCGAGTACGAGGGCGAGGTCCACAACGGGGTCCTGGTCGTGCAGAACTTCTTCGGGGTGGACTACCCGACGGGCGTGGCGATCGTGCACGACCTCATGAAGGGCCGGATGGAGCAGTTCCAGCACGTGGCCGAGCACGAACTCCCGGTGCTGTACGACGATTTCGGCCTGGACGCCGAGGCCAGGGAGACCCTGGCGGGCTATGTGACGGAGCTCCGGAACTGGCTGGCGGGGATCCTGGTCTGGCACCGGGGCTGCCGGCGCTACCGCGAGGAGGACCTCAGGCGGGGGACGGGCACCCCGTGGCACCTCGGCGGGCCCACGGGGCTCGGGACGTCGACGGCCCGGGTGACGCGGCTGCTCGTCGAGCAGGGACGTTTCAGCCCTGCTGGAACAGCTCGGCGGGCAGGGGCTTGAGCAGGGCGTACAGGTCGTCGGTGATCGGCCGGTCCCAGCTGGCGATGGTGACCAGCACACCGTCGCTCCGGTCGAACTGGACGCAGGAGATCCGGCTCTCGGAGAGCTTGACGCGACGCACGATCAGCAGGCTGTCGCCCTGCATGACGGGCACGTCCTCCGTGCCCGTCACCTCGACCGGCTCGTCGTTCTCCAGGGCGAGGAGCAGCTGGGCGACCTCGAAGGGGACCTGGCCCTCCTCGTTCTCGCGGGCCGGTGATCCCTCCGGAAGATTCCCGATGATCATCGCGGGGCCGCGTCCGCCGAAGAGGTCGTAGCGCAGGAACACGCCCTGGCAGCTCCCGTCGGGAGCGGGGAGCAGACCGGCGCCGAGGTTGCCGGGCCAGTCCCCCGGGTCCATGGCCAGGACGTCGAAGTCCGGGCCCGCGGGTGTGGCGGCGCTACGGCGGCGGAGGAAGGACATGGGGCCATGTTACGTGTCCCGGCTCACGTGGCGGAGCCGGGCACCGCTCCCCGGACCCCGCGGCCGGCGCTCCCCCGGATCCGCGGCCGGTGCTCCCGGCGCACCGGCCGCCCCGGTCGTACGCGCGTACGGGAGGAAGGGGGCCGCGGGAGTCGCGGCAGCCGCGCGGCTCCCGCACGCCCCGGGGGCGGCACCCGTGCGCGTAAGCCATTCAGGCACGCCATGTGTCCGTACGCGCACCCTGCGTGGCACCGGTGGTTGATCGCCCATAGCTTTCGGCCCATGAGGAAAAAACACATGAGATGCCTGGGGGGTATCACCCTCTCCACGGTCACGGCCCTGGGCCTCGCGGCCGTCCCCTCCGCCGCCGCCGGACCCGGTGACCGCGTGGTGCGCCCGGGCGATTCCATCCAGAGCGCGGTCGACGCCGCCCGCCCGGGTGACACCGTCGTCGTCCTCCCCGGCACCTACCGCGAGAGCGTCCTGATCACCAAGCCGGGCCTGACCCTGCTGGGCACCCGTGGCCGCACGATCCTCGTACCGCCGGCGGCCGACGGCGCGAAGGCCGCCAACGCGTGCGCCGCCGGCGGGAACGGCATCTGCGTCATCGGGACCGAGGGGCACACCGTCGACGACGTCAGCATCCGCTCGCTGACCGTCTCCGGCTTCGACAAGAGCGGCATCTGGGCCTCCTGGACCGACGGACTGAGCGTCCGGAAGGTCACCGCCCGGAACAACGGCACCTGGGGCATCGCGCAGGAGCGTTCGACCCTCGGCGACTTCCGGCGCAACACCGCCACCGGCAACGGGGACGCGGGGATCTTCATCGCCAACTCGGTCAGCGAGGAGGGCGGGGCGACCGACACCGGAGGCACGCTCGTCCTGGACAACACGGTGAGCGGCAACCGCATCGGCGTCACCGCACGCCGGGTGCGCAACCTCGTCATCGACGGAAACCTGCTGACCGGCAACTGCAGCGGGGTCTTCGTCGTGGGCGACGAGTCCAAGCCCGCGGCGGGCGCGATGACGATCAGCGGCAACCGGATCCTGAAGAACAACAAGTTCTGTCCGGCGACCCCGCGGCTGTCGGCGATCCAGGGTTCCGGCATCGTCCTGACCGGCAGCGAGGCCACGGACGTGCGAGCCAACGTCATCCGGAACAACGTCGGCTCGACCCCGCTCTCCGGCGGCGTCCTGCTGTTCAAGAGCTTCGTGGGCGCGCTGAACACCGACAACACGATCAGCCGCAACGTCGTCCAGGGCAACAAGCCGGCCGACCTCGCCGACCGCGACACCTCGGGCACCGGCAACACCTTCGTGAGCAACACCTGCGGGACGTCCGTCCCCGCCGGGATGTGTGCCGGATGACGGCTCACCGCCGCACAAGGAGAAACGAGACGGTATGACCACCGTGAGTCCCACCCCCGACACCACCCCGCTCGGCACGCCCCAGGCCGGCGCCCACCAGGACCCGCCGCCCTCCATGCGGCTGCGCGAGCTCGCGTTCGGAGCGGCCGTCGCCGGGGCCGTGCGCGCGGCGGCCCGGCTGGGCGTGGCCGACGCGCTGGGCGAGACGCCGGCATCGGCCGCGGAGCTGGCCCTGGTCGTGGACGCCGACCCCGCGTCCCTGCGGCGGCTGCTGCGCGCCCTGTGCTGCTACGGGATCTTCAGCGAGACGACGGACGGCGCGTTCGTCCACACGGACATGTCCCGGCTGCTGCGCGAGGACGACCCGCACAGCCTCCGGTACATCTCCCTGTGGTGCACGGAGCCCTGGACCTGGGAGGTCTGGCCGCGGCTCGACGACGCGGTGCGCTCCGGCACGAGCGTCTTCCCCGAGACGTTCGGCAAGGGCTTCTTCGAGTACCTCCACCAGGACGCGGGCGAGTCCGCCCAGGTGTTCAACCGGGCGATGACCACGTCCAGCGTGCAGTCCGCGCAGGACGTGGCCGACCTGCTGGACCTCACCGGGGTGACCTCGGTCGCCGACATCGGCGGCGGCCAGGGGCACGTGCTGGCGAGCCTGCTGGAGAAGCACCCGTCGGTCCGGGGGACGCTGCTGGACCTTCCGGGCGTCGTGGCCCGGGCGGACGCCCGGCTGCGGGACGGCGGACGGCTCGCCGACCGCGTACGGATCGTGCCCGGTGACTGCCGCGAGGACATCCCCTTCGAGGTGGACCTCTACATCATCAAGAACATCCTCGAATGGGACGACGAGAGCACCCGCAGGACCCTGCGCAACGTGGTCGCCGCGGCCCGTCCCGGCGCCCGGGTGGTGATCATCGAGAACCTGGTCGACGACACGCCGTCGATGAGGTTCACCACGGCCATGGACCTGCTGCTCCTGCTGAACGTCGGGGGTGCCAAGCACACCCGGGAGAGCCTGGTCGGCCGGATGTCCGAAGCGGGTCTGCGGGTGGGCGAGATCCACCCCGTCAACGCGTACCTGCACGCCTTCGAGTGCGTCGTGCCGTAACGCACGGTTCCCGCGCACGAGGACCGCCCCGGGCCGGCATCCGTGCCGGACCCGGGGCGGTCCTCGTGCGTCAGGCGGAGCTGTCGCTCTCCCACCGGTAGAACTGCTGGGCCATCGCGTCCTTCGGACCGCGCCAGGTCTGCGGGTCGTACGGGCTCACGAAGGCGGTGAGCCGGTCGCTGATGGCCCGGAACTCCGGGTGCTCCGTCACCTTGACGATCTCCGGGCCAGGGGGCCTGTCCGATTCGATCAGGTGCAGGTACACGTCGCCGAACTGGAACAGGGTGCGCCTGTTCACTCCGACGAGGTGCGGGAGTTCCGTGTTGTCCGAAGCCTCGAACAGCTTCGCGATGTCCGGCGCCGACTCGGGCGCCATCCGGGCGACGATCAGTGCGTGGTGCATCCGGCTGCCTTTCGGGACATCAGCGGGCGGGGACCTCGGCGGAACGGCGCTCCCGGTCCCGCTGCTCGATCTTGGTGCGGATGAGCTCCAGCTGGACGCGCGAGTTGCGGTTGATGTTGTCGGTCATCCACGCGTCGTCGACCGGCGCGTCGGGCCGCATCGCGAAGTCCTGGCGCCAGTGCATGCGGGTGCCGCCCGGGACCTCCGCATACTCCCACCGGATGTCCATGTGCTGGAACGGGCCGGGCTCGACCCGCCGGGCCCGCACGGCGAGCCCCTGGCGGTCCGTGGTGCGCTCGGAGACCCAGCTCCAGACCTTGCCGTTGTCGTCGGGGTGCATGGTGAGGCGGAAGGTCGTCTTCTGGCCCTCGCGCTTCATCACCTCGACGGCCGCGTACTCGCTGAACAGCTGCGGCCAGTGTTCGAGATCGTTCGTCACGTCCCAGACGAGGTCCAGGGGTGCGGCGATGACGATCTCGTTCTCGGTGTGTCCGGACACGTCAGACTCCTGTCACAGGGGTGTTGTTCACGAGGTCGAGGAACTCTCCCGGCGTCCTGCACCGGTCGGCGTCGGCCGGCAGCGGGCGGCCGTAGCGGTTCTCCAGCGCGGCCACGATGCCGAGCAGGCCGAGGGAGTCCAGGCCGTACTCGTCGAAGGCCGAGCCGGGGCGGTCGGCCATCTCCGCCGGGTCCACCGTGAGGCCGGCGCCGTTCTTCATGAGCACGGCCAGCTCTTCGTACGTCAGTCGATCGGTCATGAGGGACTGCTCCTTCTCACGCGGGGGTGTCGGTGGGCCGGCGCAGCACCAGGGCCGCGTTCGATCCCATGAGGCCTCGGCTGAGGACGAGCGCCGTGCGGAGTTCCGCGGGGCGCGCCCGCCCGGTGACCACGTCGAGGTCGTGGCACACCTCGAAGACGTTGGGCGTCGGCGGGACCAGGCCGTGCTCCATGGCCAGGACCGCGGCGGCCGTGTCGAGCACGGGCGCACCGCAGTAGGCGCGGCCGGTGCCGGTCTTGGGCGCCGTCACCGGGACCCGGCGTCCGTGGGAGCCCAGGGCGTCGGCGAGGGCGAGGGCCTCGGCCCGGTCGGCCGCGGGCACGCCCATCGCGTCCGCGAAGACGACGTCGATCTCCTCGGGCGCGCAGTCGGCCTCGCGGAGCGCCCCCTCGATCGCCCGGGCGAGCCCGGCGCGGGACTCCTCCCAGCGGGCCGCACCGGTGAAGGTGGCGGCGTGGCCGGCCAGTTCGGCCCGGATCCTGGCACCGCGGTCGCGGGCCTTCGCCTCCTCCTCGACCACCAGCATGGCGCCCCCTTCCGCCGGCACGAACCCGCAGGCGTCCGCGGTGAACGGCCGGTAGGCGCGGGTGGGTTCGTCGCAGAGGCTGAGGTCGTCGTAACCGAGCTGGCAGACGACGGAGTACGGGGCGAGCGGCGCCTCGGCCGCGCCGACGACGACCGCGTCCGTGCCGCGCCGCACGGACCGCGCGGCGTGCATCAGCGCGTCGAGGCCGCCGGCCTCGTCGCTGGCCACGACCGCGCACGGCCCCTTGAAGCCGCCGCGGATCGAGATCTGGCCGGTGCTGGCGGCGTAGAACCAGGCGATGGACTGGTAGGGGCCGACGAACCGCGAGCCCTCGCCCCACAGGCGTTGCAGTTCCCGCTGGCCGAACTCACCGCCGCCGGAACCCGCGGCGGTGACCACGCCCACCTTGAACGGCGCGTCCTCGTAGTCGGCGCGGCCGAGGCGCGCGTCGTCCAGGGCGAGGTCGGCGGCGGCCATCGCGTAGTGCGTGAAGCGGTCGGTCTGGACCAGGAAGCGCTCCTCGATGAACGCGACCGGATCAAAATCCCTGACCTCTCCCGCGACCTTCAGGGGCAGGTTCTCGCAGCCGTCGCGGGACACCCGGTCGAGGACGCTGACGCCTTCCTGGGTCTGCTTCCAGAAGGCGCCCGCGCCGGTGCCGTTGGGGGCGACGACACCGATCCCGGTGATGACGGAACCGCGCCGTGCCGGGGTTGCCGGGGCGTTCATGGGGTCCTCCCTCCTGATCGGGTCATGGCGACGGCGGACTGGAACCCGCCGAAGCCGCTGCCGACCGAGAGCACGCTCCGCAGCTTGAGGGGCCGTGCGGTGCGCGGTACGTAGTCGAGGTCGCACTCGGGGTCCGCTGTCTCGTAGTTGGCCGTCGGCGGGACCGTCTGGTGTTCGAGGGCGAGCACGCAGGCGGCGATCTCGATCGCTCCGATGGCGCCCAGGGAGTGGCCGACCATCGACTTGATCGAGCTCATCGGCACCGTGTACGCGTGTGCGCCCAGGGCCCGCTTCACGGCCGCCGTCTCGTGCCGGTCGTTCTGCTTGGTGCCCGAACCGTGCGCGTTGACGTAGTCGACCTGCGATCCGTCGAGCCGCGCGTGACCGAGGGCGGTGTTGATGGCCTCGGCCATCTCCAGGCCCTCGCTGGTCAGTCCGGTCATGTGGTAGGCGTTGCCGAAGGTGGCGTAGCCCGATATCTCGCAGTAGACGGTCGCTCCGCGGGCGCGGGCGTGCTCCAGCTCCTCCAGGACGAGGACGGCGCCGCCCTCTCCCATGACGAAGCCGTCCCGGCGGGCGTCGAACGGCCTGGAGGCGTGCTCCGGGTCGTCGTTGTTCGCCGAGGTCGCCTTGATCGCGTCGAAGCAGGCCACCGTGATCGGGGTGATCGGGGTGTCGGAGGCTCCGGCGACGCAGACGTCGACCCGGCCCTCCTCGACGGAGTGGAAGGCGTAGCCGATCGCGTCGAGGCCGGAGGTGCAGCCGGTCGAGACCGTCTGCACCGGGCCGTGCGCCCCGACCTCCTCCGCGACCGCGGAGGCGAGGGTGCTGGGCGCGAAGGCCCGTTCGAGGTGGGCGCCCGCGGGCCGGTGGTCGACGTCCCAGCGTGCGCCGCTGCCGCTGACGGCGACGTAGTCGTGCTCCAGGCGGGTGGTGCCGCCGACCGCGGTCCCGAGGGAGACCCCGATGCGCCAGGGGTCCTCCTTCTCCAGGTCGAGGCCGGCGTCGCCCAGCGCCTCCCTGGCCGCCACCAGGGCGAACTGGATGTAGCGGTCGGAGCGGGCGACGAGGTCCGCGTCCAGACCGTGGGCGACGGGGTCGAAGTCGCACTCCGCGGCGATCCGCGAACGGAACGCGGACGGGTCGAACAGGGTGATGCCGCGGGTAGCGGTCCGGCCGTTGGCGAGCAGGTCCCAGAACGCGGGGACTCCGATGCCGCCGGGGGCGACGACGCCGACCCCGGTCACGGCCACGCGCCGCCGCGTCACGAGGCCGCCCCCGTACGTTCTGGCGGCGCGTGGCCGTCGCTGCGGTCCGCGGTCTCGGTGACCTCGGTGTCCACGTGTCCGAGTTCGGGGCGCGGGGCGAGCGGGCCGAGGTGGAAGACCATGCGCGCCTGCACGTCGCCCACGTTGCGGAAGCGGTGGCGGACGTGCTGCGGGATCAGCAGGCCCTGGTCGCGCCGCACCGCGAGCGTCTCCCCGTCCAGGTCCACTTCGAGGAGCCCGTCCACCACGTACACGAACTCCTCGGAGTACGGGTGGTAGTGCTCGCCGATGCGGTCACCGGGGTCGACGATGGCCAGCCCCATGAAGCCGCTGGTCGCGCCCACCGCCGTGGGGGTGAGCAGGGCGCGCAGATCGCCTCCGCGCCTGCGGTTGGGCTGAGTCTCGCTGAGGTCCACGATGCGAGGCCGGTGGGTGGTCATGGCTGTTCTCCTCCTGGCACGTTGTGCGGGGTGACGGCGGTACGGGGTGGCCCCGGCGCCGGTGACGCGTCAGGACTCGGCGGCCCGGCGGTCGGTGATCAGGTTCATCTCGGCCTGCGCGAGGAAGCGCGCGGCCTCCTGGTCGGTCGTCGGCATGCCGTTCGCGCCGCCCTCCAGCAGCCGGCCCAGCACGGCCGCCTTGCGGTGACCGCCGATGCCGAGTGCCTGCGTGGGCTGGGCGCCGAGCGGACCGCTCACTTCGAGGAGCCGGACCACGACGTCGTCGCGCTGGAAGATCGTGCTGCTCTCGATGGGGCTCGACGCGTCGTTCGCCGCCTCCTCGTCCTGGCCGGCGAGCAGCCGGGCCAGTGCCATGCCGCAGCCTTCCTTGGCCTGGTAGAACAGCGCGTGCCGCCGGACGTCCTCGGGTGCGTGGCGCCCCGCCTTCACGTGGTGGACGGTGGGCAGCGCGGCCCGGGTGAAGAACATCCGGGCGGAGTCGGGGTCGCTGAGGTCGCGGTGCTGCTCCAGGTACGGGTTGATGGCCTCCTCGACGGCCCGCACCTCGGGCTGGCGGGAGACGTGGCGGAGCGCCGCCATGAGGTCCCCTTCGACCTCGACGGCGCGCACGACGCGGTTCCCGTGCATGAAGAGCGAGGTGCGGCGCAGCCGGGTGTTCTCGTCGACGCGGGCCTGCGGGGAGTCGTAGTCGGCGAGGATCTTCGCGACCATCTCCTCCGTGCCCGGCTTGACCGTGAAGGTGAGGGCGTGCCGCACGACGCCGTCGCCGAGGCGCGGGGCGGCCTGGAGGCCTCCCTTGGCCTTCTCCGAGGTCTTCTCGAAGGCGGCGCCGGTCTCCCGGAGGACGCTGAAGCGGAGGGACCGGGTGTCGCGTACGCACTTGTGCAGCGGCTGCACGGTCGCCACGTGCTCCTCGCTGTTCACCCAGGCGAGGAAGGGCGGCGCGCTCTCCCATTCGCTGGTGATGAGCCACTGCGAGGGGTTCTCGATGGACTGGCACAGCTGGTCGCTGATGTGTCCGGGGATCGAGGCCACCTGGTTGCGCATGTGCTCGTATGCCTCGAGGAACTCGTTCTGGGCTCCGTCGTACAGGTCCATCATCAATATGACCCGGAGCCTCGACCCGTCGAAGGCCGACTGGGATATGCGTTCCGAGACGTTTGCCATCGTGCGCTCTCCTTCGGGACAGTGCGGCGGCCACATACTGTGGCCCCTCGTCATCCGTCGGTTTCGGTGGAAGCGGCGCGGGCCCCTGCCCGCCGGCGTGCGATCTCCGCCCCCGCTTCGCGAGCATCGCTCCCGCGACTGATCGTGGAACGCCGGTACGGGCGGCGCGAGATTTATGAACCGTTCAGGTGAGGACTCGTCCGAAGCCCGGCCGGAGGCCCCCGGCGAGGGCATGAACACCACGTCCGTCCACGCGTCCGAGCTGGAGCAGCAGATGAACGAGAACGCCGATCTCCGCGTACCGGTCCTCATCGTGGGCGGGTCCCTGGTGGGCCTGTCCACTTCCCTCTTCCTGAGCCGGCTCGGAGTCCGCCACCTGCTGGTGGAGAAGCACGGGAACACCTCGACACACCCGCGGGGACGCGGGAACAACGTCCGCACGATGGAGGTGTTCCGCACCGCGGGTGCGGAGCCTCTGATCCGCGACGCCGCGTCCGTCCTGGCGGACAACCACGGGATCCTCCAGGCCGGGTCGCTCACCGGGGACGACCAGGAGTGGCTGTTCAAGGAGATCGACCCGGGCGGCGGGCTCGCCCGGTTCAGCCCGAGCGGCTGGTGCCTGTGCAGTCAGAACGACCTGGAGCCGGTGCTGGTGGACCATGCACGGTCCCAGGGAAGCGAGTTGAGGTTCTCGACCGAGCTGCTCTCCTTCGAGCAGGACGCGGACGGGGTCACCGCCGTGGTGAAGGACCGGGAGACCGGGGAGCACACGACGGTGCGCGCCGACTACCTGGTCGCGGCGGACGGCCCCCGCAGCCCGGTGCGGGAACAGTTGGGCATCGGCCGGACGGGACCGGGCGACCTCTTCCACAACGTCAGCATCACCTTCCGCTCCCGCCGGCTCGCCGACGTGGTGGGCGACCGGCGTTTCATCGTCTGCTACCTCACCACCCCGGAGGCGGACGGTGCGCTGCTGCCGGTGGACAACGTGGAGCGGTGGGTGTTCCACGCCCCGTGGCAGCCCGACCGGGGCGAGACGCTGGAGGACTTCACCGACGAGCGGTGCGCGGAGCACATCCGCAGGGCGGTCGGCGCGCCGGACCTGGACGTCGAGATCACGGGCAAGGCGCCCTGGCACGCCGCCGAGCGGGTCGCCGAACGGTACGGCGCGGGCCGGGTCTTCCTGGCGGGCGACTCCGCGCACGAGATGTCCCCCACCGGGGCGTTCGGTTCCAACACCGGGATCCAGGACGGGCACAACCTGGCCTGGAAGCTGGCGGCCGTGCTCGACGGGTCGGCGGGGCCCGGGCTGCTCGGTACGTACGAGGCGGAGCGGCTGCCGGTGGCGCGGGCCACGAGCGCGCGGGCCTCGGCCCGTTCCGGCGAGCACAGTCACCCGGGGTACGCCGGATCGCCGGGGCCGGGCGGCGGGCGCAAGGGCGGGATGCTCACGGTCGCCCTCGGATACCGCTACGTGCGGGGCGCCGTCCTGGGGGTCGATCCGGCCCTCCCGGTGGTTCCCGAGGGCATGGGACTGAACGGCGAACCCGGCACCCGGGCACCCCACATGTGGCTGGACCGGGCGGGCGAGCGCGTGTCGACCCTGGACCTCTACGAGACGTCCTTCGTGCTGCTGTGCGACGCCCGGTTCGACGGATGGGGTGCGGCTGCGGAGCGGGTGGCGAAGCGCCTGTCGGTGACCTTGCCCGCCCTGCGGATCGGTCCCGCGGCGGAGGCGGACCTGGAGCCCGAGGACGGCGCTGACTGGGCCGCCTCCCACGGCACGTCGGCCGAGGGCGCGGTCCTGGTGCGCCCCGACGGATTCGTGGCCTGGCGCTCCGAGGGCGCCGCGGCGGACCCGGAGGAGACGTTGTACGAGGTCATGACGGCCCTGCTGCACCGGGGCTGAACCCCGGGCGGCGCCGGCGGGCCCCGTGGTGGGGCCCGCCGCATCCGTCAGCCGATCCCGAACGATCCGAGTGCCGCGAGGAACGCCGTCGGGTTCTCGGCGTGCACCCGGTGGCCGGCGTCGACGGAGAGGTACCGGCCGCCGGGTATCCGCCCCGCCATTTCGGCGAGTTGCTCCTGGTCGACATGGCTGCGGGAACCGCCGACGACGAGGGCGGGGGCCGTGATCTCCCCCAGCCGCTCCCGGTGTTCCGGGTCCGGGTCGTTCAACTGGGCGTCGATGGACGGTACGACCTCCCGGTCGAATCCGGGCTCCTGCGGGAGTCGTGCGGCCGGCGGCCGGGGCGGGTCGCAGGGGAGCAGGGTGGGGACGTCCTCGAGCACCAGCGCCCCGATCAGCGCCGGGTGCCTCTCGGCGAGCAGCAGTGCCGCCGCGCCGCCCATGGAGTGCCCGATGACCGTCGCGCCGGACAGGTTGCGCGCCTCCAGGAAGGCGTGCAGGTCGTCCCGGAAGAGTTCGAGGGAGTAGCGGCCCGGCCAGTCGCTGAGGCCGTGGCCCCGGAAGTCGAGGGCGTACACCCGGTGGCGGTCCGCGAGCCGTTCGGCGATCGCCGTCCAGTCGAGGCTGCTCCCGCCGCGGCCGTGCGCGAGGACGACGGGCGGGGCGGAGGGGTCGCCCCAGGTGCGGTGGGCGAGCCGGATCCCTCCCGCCTGGACGCTGCTGACGGCGGGATCGAGGAAGGCGGCGACGGCGCGGGCGAAGTCACCGGGGCCGTCCATCCAGGGGAAGTGGCCGGCGCCGCGCTGGACGACGAACTCGGCCCGGGGGAAGAAGGCCGCGAGTTCCGCGGCGCGGTCGGGGGTCGGGCCGCCGTCGTACTCGCCGGCGAGGACGAGCACGGGCACCGGCAGTTCCCGGAGCGCGGCGACCGTGGCGGCGGTGTCCGGGCCGCCGCTCGACGGGTAGTAGTGGGCCGCGCCCACGGCGTTGCGCTGCGCCGGGGACGCGGCGGCGTGCGCCCGCGCCGCGGTGTCCCAGCGTCCGTACATGAACGGCCTGATCCCGGCCCAGGCCTCGGGGGTGGCGCGGCCGGCCTGGATCTCGTCGAGCGCCGCCCTGGCCTCGGGGTACCAGGGCAGGCCGGCGCGCAGCGCTGCGGCGTCGCGCCGGTCCCGGTCGGTGGCGGGGAGGCCCAGCGTGGCGGTGGCGGGGGTGACGAGGACGAGGGAGCGCAGCCGCTGCGGATACCTGGCCGCGTAGAGCGCGGCGAGCTCCCCGGCGGCGGAATGGCCCAGCACGTCGGCCCGTTCGAGGCCGAGGTGCGCGCGGAGCGCCTCGACGTCGTCGACGAGCCGGTCGATCCGGTAGGCCGACGGGTCCTCGGGGACGGCGGATTCCCCGGTGCCGCGCAGGTCGAGCAGGACCAGCCGGCGGAACCGGGACAGGCCGCCCAGGTCGCCGAGGTAGCGGGCGGCCCGCAGGGGGCCGCCGGGCAGGCAGATCAACGGTTCCCCCTCGCCCACCAGGTGGTAGGCGAGTTCCGTTCCGTCGTACGTGCGGAAGATCGGCATGGCTGTCATCCAAACAGGCCGGACGGCCCGCCGCGGCTGCGTACGCCCACAGCGAATCGGGGGACCGCGGTGTCCTCCCGGGCCCGCGCTCCGGGTGGCACGCGGGCCCGGGCGCCCGAAGTTGTCCACAGGCAGCACCACCCCCCTTGCCAGAACCCCTCACCTCCTGAATTACTGCTCCCAGGAGGCGACCGAATGGTCGGTCGCCGGTCGTCGAGGGGATGATCCGTATGACCGTGCTGCTGGACGCCGGCGAGCGGCTCGGCCGCGACGAGCTCGAATCCCTGCAGCTGGAGCGGCTGCGGGCGACCCTGCGGCACGCCTACGACAATGTCGGCTTCTACCGTGCGGCCTTCGACACGGCGGGGCTGCGGCCCGAGGACTGCCGGACGCTCGCCGACCTCGCGCGCTTCCCGTTCACCGTCAAGGCGGATCTGCGGGACAACTACCCGTTCGGGATGTTCGCCGTTCCCGAGGACCGGGTGCGGCGGATCCACGCCTCCAGCGGCACGACCGGCCGGCCCACGGTGGTCGGGTACACCGCGCGGGATCTGGACACCTGGGCGGACGTGGTCGCCCGGTCGATCAGGGCGGCGGGCGGACGCCCGGGCCACAAGGCCCATGTGGCCTACGGATACGGCCTGTTCACCGGCGGTCTGGGGGCGCATTACGGGGCGGAGCGCCTCGGCTGCACCGTCGTTCCGGCCTCCGGGGGCATGACGGCGCGCCAGGTCCAGCTGATCCAGGACTTCCGTCCCGAGATCATCATGATCACGCCTTCGTACATGCTGACCCTGCTCGACGAGTTCGAGCGCCAGGGCGTCGATCCGCGTACGACCTCCCTGAAGGTGGGCATCTTCGGCGCCGAGCCGTGGACCGAGCGGATGCGCGGCGAGATCGAGGAGCGGTTCGCCATCGACGCGGTCGACATATACGGGCTCTCGGAGGTGATGGGCCCGGGTGTCGCGCAGGAGTGCGTGGAGACCAAGGACGGCCTGCACATCTGGGAGGACCACTTCTACCCGGAGGTCGTCGACCCGTTCACCGGCGAGGTCCTGCCCGACGGCGAGGAGGGCGAGCTGGTCTTCACCTCCCTCACCAAGGAGGCCATGCCGGTGATCCGCTACCGCACCCGGGACCTGACGCGGCTCCTCCCGGGCACGGCCCGCGTCTTCCGCCGGATGGAGAAGGTCACGGGGCGCAGCGACGATCTGGTGATCCTGCGCGGGGTGAACCTCTTCCCCACCCAGATCGAGGAGATCGTGCTGCGGACCCCGGGCGTGGCCCCGCACTTCCAGCTGCGGCTGACCCGGGAGGGGCGGCTGGACGCACTGACCGTGCGGGCCGAGGCACGGACCGGTGCGACGACGGCCGAGCGGGAGGCGGCCGCCCTGTCGATCGCGGCGGCGGTGAAGGACGGGGTCGGTGTGAGCGTCGGGGTCGAGATCGTCGATCCGGAGACGCTGGAGCGGTCGGTGGGGAAGATCAAGCGGATCGTCGATCTGAGGGAGGGCCGCTGAGGGACGGCCGGAGGGACCCGAGCGGGGGCGAGGGACGGGGACGGGGACGGGGGGCGAGGGACGAGGACGGGGCGGACGGCGTGGGGCGGCGCGGGCGCCGCGATGCGGTCAGGGCGTGGGACGTGGTCAGACGTTCAGGGCGTGGCGGGCGTAATGAGGGAGCCAGGTTGTGGGGGGGGCGACGAGGCGGACAGCGCGTGAGGGCGTGATGAGACGTTCAAAGCGTGGGGGCATGATGAGGCGCACGGCGCAGGACGGACGGCCTGAGTGACGCGGTCGGCGCGCGCGGGGGCGCCCCGTGGCGGGCAAGGCGTGGGGCGGACTGCTCGGGGCGCCGGGACCGGGCGGGCGGGGCGCCGGGACCGGGCGGGCGGGGCGCCGGGACCGGGGCGGAGCGGCGCGGGGCGCCGGGGCTGGTGACGCGGTCAGCGCGTGGCGGTCAGGGTGGCGAAGACCACCACGTTGCCCCGGTAGCCCGACTTCTTGTCGTAGTCGCCACCGCAGGTGATCACCCTCAGTTCGGGCCGGTTGGAGGGGCCGTAGACCTTGCGGTCCGGGAAGGACTTCTTGTCGTAGGTCTCGACGGCATAGACCGTGAACACGGCGGTGCGACCGTCGGCGCGGACGATCTCGACGACGGCTCCCCGGCGGAGTGATCCGAGCCGGTGGAACACACCGGGCCCGAGACGGGTGTCCACGTGTCCGGCCGCGACGGCTGTGCCCACGGCGCCGGGGACCGTTCCCCCGGCGTACCAGCCGGCGAGCACGGGGTTGTTGTCGGGTGGCGGTTCCAGGGCCCCGGTGGCGTTCAGCGCGAGCTTCATCATGGGTGCGTCCACGGTGAGCGCCGGGATCCGCAGCCGGAGCGGGGTGGAGGGCGCGAGGGGGGATACGGCCGGCCGGGGCGAGGCAGCGGCGCGGCCGGGCTCCGGGCCGGCCGGAGCGGGACCGGACGTGCGGTGCTCCCCGGAGGACGGCTGCACGGGGCTCGCCGACACGGGACCGGCCGGCAGCGGGCGCAGCGGGGCCGGGCGGACCGGCGGCAGGGACAGCGGCGCCGGGCGGACCGCGGGTCGGCCGACGTAGACGGGCCCCTCGGGCACGGGGCGCTCCGGGGCCAGGTAGGCGAGCGCCCGGGCGGGTCCCGCGGGGCGCGACCCGGTGGCGACGGCCGGTGCGGGGTCCGTGGTCCCGGCGGGCGCGACGGCCGGTGCGGGGGCCGCGGTCCCGGCGGTCGGCGGCGGGGGCGGCCGGTCGTCGCGTGTTCCGCTGATCACCAGTGCCGTGCCGGCGACCAGCGCCCAGACGAGGTGCTTGACCGCGGGGAACGGCTGGCCCGGTGTGCTGGTCGTCTGCCCGGTTTCCATCGCATGTGCCTCTACTTCGCGGCGTGTGGGGACGGTGCGTCCGCGGGCCCGGGCCGGTGGATCTCCTCCGGGCCCGCGGACCGGACTCGTACGTTCAGGAACGGGCGCCTGCGGTCCTGCGGCGCACCCTCACCACTCCCCCGGCCGCCGCAGCCGCGAGGAGGGCGCCACCCGCGGCGAGCTGGGTGCTCTGGCCGGTGGGAGCCCCGAAGCCGGCGTCGACGCCGCCGGTGGGGGCGCGGTCGACGATCCGGTAGGTGTCCGTCATCTTGATCCGTGGCGGGCACTTCACGGTGACCGTGTCGGTGCCCGGACGGGTCCCGGCCGGGATGTCGAACACGCCGACGAGAACCCCGGCCCGGTCCCCCGCGAAGAGGTGGAAGGCCCCACCCGCCTCGGACGTGCCCTTCCCGTAGCTCTCCTTGCCGCAGGCTCTGGTGCTGACGGTGACCTGTGAGCCCGGTGGCGCCTTCTTCGGGCTGATGTGAACGGTCTGTTCGGCCGAGGGATCGGCCGCGTCCGCGGCCGGTGTCGCCAGGGCGAGCATGCCCACGGCCAGACAGATACCCGCACCGATGCGTGTGTTCCGCATGTGGTTCCTCCCACGGGAGCAGGGTCCGGCCCGTCTGCGCGGCACCTCTGCTGTGCTCCGTCACCGAGGCAACCGACAGTCCGTCACCTGCGCAACACGGGATCCCGACCCCCGCGTCACCCGCCCGGGTCCGGCCCTCGGGGGACGGAGGACCGTTTGCCCAGGTCATTCGAGGCGGGCGTCGCGGGTGCCGAACTGAGGAACACTCATGCCCACGGCGGCGAACGGGCTAAGGCTCCCGCGGTGCCGGTTGCCGCGGTGGGCCGATGTCCGCCATGCCGCGGTCCGGTTGCCGCAATTCTCCGTCGCCGGAGGGCCGTTGCGCGCGGCGGTTCCACTGGGGGGCGCGGTCACCGAGGGTGCCACCGCCCACCTGAAGCACACGGCCGAGCGGGAAGACCTGACCGCCGACGAGGCCACCCAGCAGATCGCGGACCGCACCGCCACCCGCGCCGGCGCCGTCCGGCTGCGGCCCGCCGGCGATGTCACCGGGAGGACCGGCAGCCGCGTCCATGCCGGTCCCGCCGGACACCCGTTCGACCTGCGCGCCACCTGGTCCCGACACGGCCCACCGGGTCCGGGGCCGGCGGGCCGTCCGTGGGTCTGCGCTCGTGCCGCCGCCCGGCGCGGAGGGATCGCACCGGCTCCTGCCTCCAGGAGGTACGCCCGCGTGGACCCGGCCGCCGCTGTGGATACGACACCGCCCGGACGCGGGCTCCCGGCCGTCCCCGCGCGGACCGGTCTGCGAGGCAGCGCCTCCCCGGGCGTGGGACGGGGCCCGGCACGGGCCGTCACGGCGGCTCGTCCCACCCCGGGGACGGTGGGTGCGGCGTGGGCGGGGATGGTTGCCGGTCAGGCTCCGCACCGGATCAGGAGAAGCGGTCGCGCAGCTCCCGCTTGAGGATCTTTCCACTGGCGTTGCGTGGGAGCTCCTCGACGAAGAGGACCTTCTTGGGTGCCTTGAAGGGGGCGAGTTCCCCTCGGGCGTGCTCGATCAGCTCCGGCTCCGTGGCCTCGCCCCGCAGGACGACGACGGCGGTGACGGCCTCGATCCAGCGTGGGTCGGGCAGCCCCACCACGGCGGCCTCGGCCACCGCGGGGTGTGTGTAGAGGGCGTCCTCCACCTGGCGGGAGGCGACGAGCACACCGCCCGAGTTGATGACGTCCTTCACCCGGTCGACGACCGTGAAGTACCCCTCGGAGTCGCGCACGGCGAGGTCGCCGGAGTGGAACCATCCGTCGCGGAAGGCTTCGGCGCTCTCCTCCGGCTTGTCCCAGTAGCCCCGGCACAGCTGGGGCGAACGGTAGACGACTTCGCCGGCCGTGCCGTCCGGCACCTCCGCGCCCCGCTCGTCGACCACCCTGGCCTCGACGAAGAGCACCGGACGCCCGCAGGAATCCATCCGCCCCTCGTGCTCGTCGGGGCCGAGCACCGTGGCGAGCGGCCCGATCTCGCTCTGCCCGAAGCAGTTGTAGAACGCCAGATCCGGCAGCCGTTCACGCAGGCGCTCCAGGACGGGGACCGGCATGACCGAAGCGCCGTAGTACGCCTTGCGCAGGGCTCCGAGCTCACGGGTCGCGAACTCGGGGTGATGGGCGAGACCGATCCAGACGGTCGGCGGTGCGAAGATGCTGTCCGCCCGCCCGGCCTCGACGAGGTCGAAGATCCGGCCGGCGTCCGGGGCGTCGAGGAGCGTGTTCTCGGCGCCGACCGCGAGGTACGGCATCAGGAAGACGTGCATCTGCGCGGAGTGGTACAGCGGCAGCGCGTGGACGGGCAGGTCTCCGGCACGCAGGTCGAGGGCCGTGACGGCGCTCACGTACTCGTGGACCAGCGCTCCGTGCGTCATCATCGCGCCCTTGGGCCGGGCGGTGGTTCCGGAGGTGTAGAGCAGCTGGACCAGGTCCTCGGCGCCGGGTTCGCGTTCGGGGGTGAAGGGCCGCGGGGTGCCGAGGTCCGCGAGCAGGGAGTCCGGTGCGTCGCGCAGCGGCCGGACGGCGTGGCCGGCCGGGACGCGCGGTGCGAGATCCGGGTCGGTGAGGACGAGAGCGCTGCCGGACTGGCCGAGGATGTAGGCCAGGTCCTCGCCGGTGAGGTTCTGGTTGACCGGCACATGGATCAGCCCGGCCCGGGCGCAGGCCAGGTAGGCGATGAGGTACACGTCCGAGTTGTGCGCGTAGGAGGCCACCCGGTCACCGGGGCGGAGGCCGTGAGCGGCGGTCAGCACGGCGGCCGCGGTGCTGACCGCCTCGTCCAGGGCCGCGTAGGTCCAGGACCGCTCGGCGTACCGCAGGGCGGTGCGTCCGGGCGTGCGCCGTGCGCTGCGCGTCACGACTCCGTCGACTGTGCTGCTCCGTACACCTGTCATGGCGTGATCCTGGGTGTCGGGTGGCCGGGGGTCAAGGGTGGGGGATGCCTGTGTCGTCCCGTCCCGGAGGGCCCGGGGGACGCCGCCGGGCGCGCCGTGCCGGCCCTGCGGGACGGGTTCCGGCCGGGGGCACGGCGCGGGAGCCGACGGCACGGTACCGGAGGGGCGGAACGGTTCCGGGGCCGGCGGCACGGTACCGGGCGGTTCCGTGGCTGCACGGTTCCGGTCGGCGGACGGAACCGGCGGACTGATCCGGCGCACTGAGCAGTCCCGCCGGATCGCGTGCTGACGTTCCGTCATTTCTTTGTTCCGTCAGGGGCCCCCACGAGCGGCCCCGGTGACAGTAATCTCTGCTTCGGCAGGAAGTTTCATCACCGTACGAGATTTCGAAAGTTACTTTCGCGCAGGTGCTTTCGGCGTGAGGGGAAGGGGTTCCGGATGGCCGGTGACGTGTCGGGACGGGGAATGAGCCGTCGGAGGGCGGGCGGCGGGATACTGGCGCTGGGCGGAGCACTCGCTCTCGCTCCGATCCCGTTCGCGGGTGCCGCGGGAGCGGCGTCCGGTGCCGAGCGGGGTGCGCGGTCGCCGGGCGGCGGAGCCCCCGGCACGGCATCGGGAACCGGGACGGACATGGGATCAGGGCAGGGCCGGCCGACGCTGCGTCGCGGGTCGGCCCGGCGTGCGGGTCTGCTGCCGGACCAGCTCGACCTGCTCGTCGGCGATGCGGAGACGTACCTCGCCGACTCCCCCGCCCACCCCTGGTACGCGGGTGCGGTCCTCCTCGCCGGCCGGGGCGGGACCGTCGCCCTGCACCGTCCGATCGGGCATGCGGTGCGCTACGCGGCGTACGACGAGACGACCGACACGGGGGTGGAGTTCCCGCCGGACCAGCAGATCGCGATGGCCGAGGACACCGTCTTCGACCTGGCCTCCGTGTCCAAGCTGTTCACCTCGATCCTCGCCGTTCAGCAGATCGAGCGCGGCGCACTGGAACTGGAGGCCCGCGTCACCTCCTACCTCCCCGAGTTCGGAGGGGGCGGGAAACAGGACGTCACGGTGCGTCAGCTGCTCACCCACACGTCCGGCTTCCGGGCCTGGATCCCGCTCTACAAGGAGCCGACACGGGAGGGGATGCTGCGTCTGATCTGGAAGGAGGCACCGGCCTCGGCTCCCGGCACGGCGTACCTCTACTCCGATCTCAACCTGATCTCCTTGCAGCTGATCCTGGAGAAGATCACCGGCCGTACCCAGGACGTCCTGCTCCGCGAGGAGATCACCGCTCCGCTCGGGATGCACCGCACCCGGTACAACCCGCCCGCCTCGTGGAAGCCGAAGATCGCGGCGACCGAGGACTGCCGGCTGCCCTGGTCGGGGCTGGAACGCGGACTGGTCTGGGGCGAGGTCCACGACGAGAACGCGTACGGTCTGGGCGGGGTGGCGGGGCACGCGGGGGTGTTCTCCTGCGCCTGGGACCTGGCCGTGCTGGCGCGCACCCTGCTCAACGGGGGCGTCTACGGCAGGTCCCGGATCCTGTCCGAGGAGTCCGTGGAGCTCCTGTTCACCGACTTCAACACCGCCTTCCCCGGCGATGCGCACGGACTGGGCTTCGAGCTCTACCAGCACTGGTACATGGGGGCGATGGCTACCCCGCGCACCGCGGGGCACACGGGTTTCACCGGTACGAGCCTGGTCCTCGACCCGACGACCGACTCCTTCCTGATCGTGCTGGGCAACTCCGTCCATCCGGTGCGCACATGGCGTTCGGGCAGTGCCCCGCGCCTCGCCACGGCCGACCGGATGGCACGCGCGGTGCCCGTCCGCCCGGCACGGGGCCGTACCGCCTGGTTCTCCGGCATGGCGAGCGCCACCACCGCGACGCTCACCCTGCCCGCACTGCGCCCGGTCTCCTCGCGCACCTCGCTGAGCTGCGCCCTCTGGTGGGACACGGAGCCGGAATCGGACGTACTGCGTCTGGAGGCCTCGTCGGACTCCGGAGCGACCTGGCGGCCGGTGCCCTTCACCACCGCGCCGGAGCGGGGCAGCGGGTCCGGAGAGCCGGTGCCCCGTCCGGACGGAACGGTGTCCGGCTGGTCGGGCCGCGTCTGGCACCGGGCCGAGGCCGACCTGAAGTCCTGGCGGGGCACGGAGGTGCGTCTGCGTTGGCGGTACGTCACCGATCAGCGGTACGTCGGACGCGGCGCCTACCTGGACGAGGTCCGGGTGGAGGACGGCGGCCGGACGCTCTTCGACGGCGACCGGCCCCGCGACGCGGGGCGCATCGAGGCGACGGGCTGGACCGTTTCCGCGGATTGAGCCGATCCCGGCTGGTTGGATGACCGGTATGAACGGAACCCAGTCCATAGACAGCCCGTGGGGCGTGTCGGTGTTCGGAGCGGCGAGCGTGGACGCCGCTCCGGACCTGGCGCGTCTGCGCCTGGCGATCACGCAGACCGAGAACAAGCCGGGCGAGGCGTTCGCCGCCACCCGGACCGGAGTGAACCGGATCCGTGAGGCCCTGCGCCGGCACGGGGTGCCGGACACGGCCGTCTCCACCTCACGGCTGAACCTGTCGTCGCAGTGGAGCTACGGCAGCGAGCGCACGTTCGTGGGTTACGAGTGCACGGCCTCCTTCGTGATCGAACTGCGGGATCTGGACGCCCTGGAGACGGTGCTCGTCGACGTGGTGGACGCCGGGGCCAACGAGGTCAGGGGTGTCGAGTTCGATGTCCACGCGAAGGCGGAACTGCGCGCCCGGGCCCGCACGGCGGCCGTGACCGCGGCCCGGGAGAAGGCGGCCCTGTACGCGGAGGCGGCCGGAGCGCGCCTCGGGCCCGTGATCCACATCGCGGACGTCGACGCCGAACAGGTGCAGAACTACCGCGGCCACAGCGGTCGCCATGACGGTGACGGCGAGGGCGACCTCACCCCCGGCAGGGTGACGGTCTCCGCCGGGGTCGTCCTCGGCCTCTCCCTCATCGGCGGCTGAGACCGCACCCCCGAGGGCGTGCACGGGCCCGGGGAGCGGGTCCCCGCACGCCCTCGTGCCGGGAGCGAGCGACCGGGGCGGTCGCGGGCGGATCGTACGTTCCGGAGCGCGGCCCCGGAAGCCGGTGGCACGGGCCGTACGGATCACATCGATCGCACGGATCACGCGGATCACATCGATCTCACGGGTCGCACCCCACAGGCGGAGGGCGTAAGGCCGTAGGGGCTCAGCCCGCGGGCCTCCCGCCGGGAGGGGCGGACGGAAGGGACGGCGGTCAGCGGCCCAGCGCCGCCATGGCGGCGTTGTGGCCGGGCACCCCGCTGACCCCGCCCCCGCGGACCGCGCCGGCTCCGCAGAGCAGGACGTTGGTGTGTGCGGTCTCCACGCCCCAGCGGCCCGTCTCCTCGGTGGCGTACGGGAAGGACAGGTCCCGGTGGAAGATGTGGCCGCCGGGCAGCCTCAGGTCACGCTCCAGGTCCAGTGGGGTCTTCGCCTCGATGCACGGCCTGCCGTCGGCGTCGAGCGCGAGGCAGTCGAGGATCGGCTCCTCCAGGTGCGCGTCGAGTTCGGCCAGCGTCGCCGTGAGCAGCGCGTCGCGCGTCGTCGCGTTGTCGGCGGTGAACAGCCGGGCGGGGGTGTGCAGACCGAACAGGGTGAGGGTCTGGTAGCCGCGGGCGGCGAGGTCGGGACCGAGGATCGAGGGGTCGGTCAGCGAGTGGCAGTAGATCTCCGACGGCGGGGCGGTGGGCGGACGTCCGGCGGCGGCCTCACGGTAGGCGGTGGCCAGTTGTCCGTACCCCTCGGCGATGTGGAAGGTGCCGGCGAACGCCCGGTGCGGGTCGACGGACCGGTCGCGGAGCTGCGGCAGCCGCGTGAGCAGCATGTTCACCTTCAGCTGGGCGCCTTCCGCGGGCGGCGGCGGCTCCTCGCCGAGGAGGGCTGCCAGGGCCTGCGGCGAGGCGTTGACCAGGACCCGGCGTGCGCCGATCACCTGCTCTCCGTCGGGTGTGCGGACGGTGACCTCGGCGTGGGTGCCGTCGGTCTCGACGCGGGTCGCCTCGTGCCGGACGCGGATCTCGGCGCCCGCCGCGCGGGCCGCTCCGGCCAGGGCGTCGGTGAGCGCGCCCATGCCGCCGACCGGGACGTCCCAGTCGCCCGTGGAATTGCCGATCACGTGGTAGAGGAAGCAGCGGTTCTGGAGCAGGGACGGGTCGTGGGCGTCGGCGAAGGTGCCGATCAGGGCGTCGGTGAGGACGACGCCGCGGACGAGGTCGTCGGCGAAGTTCTCCTCGACGGCGACGCCGATCGGCTCCTCGAACAGGGTGCGCCAGGCGTCCGTGTCGTCGAGGCGCGTCCGCAGGTCCGCGCGGGACGGTAGGGGTTCGGTGAGGGTCGGGAACACCCGCTCGGCGACCCGCTGGGTCATCCCGTAGAAGCGCTGCCACGCTTCGTACTCCCGGTCGTCGCCGGTGAGCGCGGTGAAGGAGTCCCGGGTGCCCGCGCCGCCGACGAGCAGCCCGGTGGGCCGGCCGCCGCGCACCGCCGGGGTGTACGAGGAGACGGTGCGCTTGCGGACCGCGAAGTCCAGGCCGAGCTCGCGGACGATCTTCTGCGGCAGCAGCGAGACGAGGTAGGAGTAGCGGGAGAGCCGCGCGTCGACCCCGTCGAAGGGCCGGGTCGACACGGCCGCGCCTCCGGTGGTGCCCAGACGCTCCAGGACCAGGACGCTCTGTCCGGCGCGGGCGAGGTAGGCGGCGGCGACCAGGCCGTTGTGACCGCCGCCGACGACGACCGCGTCGTAGGAGGTGCGTGCGGGGGTGCCGGCGGGGGGTGTCTCGTGTGCGGACATGCTCCTTCGTAACACGCGCCGGCCGTCCCCCGACAGGGGCGCGGACCGTCGCGGGCCGTCCGCGGGCAAGGGGCGCGGACCGCTGAGAGCCGTGCCCGGGGCGCGGGGCGGCCCGGTCTGACGCCCCGTGCCGCCCTCGCGTGCGGCAGGGCGTTCAGGGCGCCGATCCCTCGCGCAGCCGGCGGAGGTCGGCGGCCCTGCGGTAGACGTCGGCGGCCTCGGCGCCGCGGCCGAGCTGCTCCAGGCAGTGCGCCTGGTCGTTGCGGCTCGCGAGGGTGTCCGGGTGGCCGGCGCCCAGGGTGCGCTCGCGGATCTCGGCGACGGTGCGGTAGTCGGTGAGCGCGTCGGCCCAGCGGCCCAGCCAGCCCAGGCCGACGGCCACCTCGCGGCGGCTGACGAGCGTGTCCGGGTGCTCGGGGCCCAGGGTGCGTTCCCGGAGCGCGCAGACCTCGCGCGCCTCGGCGAGCGCCTCGTCCCAGCGCGCCAGCCGGCCCAGGCTGACGCCCAGGCCGTGCCGGGCGCGGAGCGTCTCCGGGCCGGTGGGGCCGTCGGCCCTGGTGCGGTCCTCGACCAGCTCGCGGTAGAGGTCGAGGGCCTCGGCGCCGCGGTCCAGGCGTCCGAGGCTGATGCCCACCTCGTAGCGCGCGGAGAGTGTGTCGGGGTGGTCGGCGCCGAGGGTGGCGGCGCGGGCCTCCACGACCTCGCGGTAGGTCTCCAGGGCTTCGGCCCAGCGGTCCAGCCGCCCCAGGGTGCAGGCCACTTCGTACAGCGTGGCGAGGGTGTCCCGGTGCGTCGGCCCGAGCAGGCGGGCGCGGTCGTCCGCGACCTCCCGGGCCATGCGGTACGAGTCCTCCGGGCGGCCCAGCCGGCTGAGGTTGAAGGCCAGGTTGTGGCGGCAGCGCAGGGTGTCGGGGTGGTCCGGCCCCATGGAGCGTTCGCGTGCGGCGAGCACCTCGGCGTAGATCTGGTGGGCCTCGAAGTGCCGGTCGAGCTGGCCGAGGACGTACGCGGTCTCCTGCCGGGCCGCGAGGGTCTCGGGGTGGTCGGCTCCCAGGGTGCGTGCGCGGCCCTCGGCGACCCGGCCGAACGCGCGGAGCGCGTCGGCGGGATGTCCGGTGCGGCTGAGGCTGAATCCGGCCTCGTACCTGCTGGCGAGGGTGTCGGGGTGGTCGGGGCCTAGCAGGTGTTCGCGTTCGGTGGCGACCGCCCGGTGCACCTCGACGGCTTCCTCCCAGTGGCCCAGCCGCCCCAGGTTGAGGCCCGCGCTGTGCCGGCCGGCGAGGGCGGCGAGCACGGCGGGGGTCGGCGCGGGGCGTTCCGGTCCTGGGCACGGGGCACCGCCGGTACCGGTCCGACCGGTCCCCGTGGTCCAGGTGGCGGTCAGCACGGTGGCCTGTTCGACGGCGGCCCCGTCGGCGTCCTCGGTGGCGGTGACCGGGTGACCGGCGGTCATGTCGCGGGCCCAGGAGGGAAGTCCGGGGGTCCCTTCCTCGGGGCGGGGCTCCGGGACGTGCGGGGCGGGGTGGGCCCGCACGTCCTGCGGCTGTCCGGCGGCGCGTCCGTGGGCGATGCGCCGGCGCAGGTCGCCCGCGTCGGCCGGCCGCTCCTCGGGGGTCTTGGCCAGCAGGTCCAGGACGACCTCGTCGAGGAAGCCGGGGAGGCCCTCGCGGTGGGTGCGCGGCGGCCGGGGCGCGGTGTCGCGGTGTCCGACGAGTACCGACCAGGCGTCCTCCATGTCGAACGGCGGTACGCCCGTGGCGATCTCGTAGAGCACACAGCCCAGGGAGTAGAGGTCGCTGCGGTGGTCGACCTCCTCGCCGCTGATCTGCTCGGGCGACATGTAGTGCGGGGTGCCCATGGCGACGCCGTTCCCGGTGAGGCGGGAGCTGACGCCGATGTCGTGGCCGAGCCGCGCGATGCCGAAGTCGCAGATCTTCACCGTGCCGTCGTCGAGCCGCATGATGTTGGCGGGCTTGAGGTCCCGGTGCACGATGCCCTGCCGGTGGGTGTAGCCGAGGGCGTCGGCGACCTGGTCCGCGATGTCGACGACGTCGGCCACCGGCAGCGGGTGCTGTTCGTTGTCCTCCAGGAGCTGGCTGAGGTTGCGCCCTTCCAGGAGCTCCATGACGAGGTAGAGGACGCCGTCCGACTCACCGAAGTCGTGGACGACGGTGACCCCGCGGTGCTGGAGCGCCGCCGCCACCCGGGCCTCGCGGCGGAAGCGTTCCCGCAGTACGCGGGTGAAGGCCTCGTCGTGCTGGGGCCCCATCGGTTTCAGGCACTTGACCGCCACCTGCCGGCCCAGGGACTCGTCGCGCGCACGCCACACCTCGCCCATGCCTCCGCGCCCGATCAGATCGAGCAGCCGGTACCGGCTCTGGATCAGCCTGGTGTCCGCCATCGCCTGGTGTCGCCCCCGTTGTTCCGCTGTTCCGCCGTCCGTGCCGTCGCATCCGCCCCGGACCGTCCAGTATGGCTGCCCGTCCGCGGAGTGGGTACGGGGCCGGGCCGGGGACCGCGTCCCCGTCCGCGCGGAGTGCCGGAACGGCGGACGCCTCCGCCGCCGTGCCGCGGTGCGGCCGCGGCCCCGGCGGGTCGTGGTGCCGGGCACCGCCGTGCCGTGAGGATCACGGCTCGTAGGATGGCGTCCCGCACGGTCACCCGCACACCGCGGCCGCGCGTGTTCCGGGGAGGGGTGGGGCTGTGCCCCGTTGGGGAATGGTCGTCGAACAGAACCTCGGGTACGGCCGGCAGGGGCGGATGTGGTCGGTCGGCGTATTGGGCCACGTGGAGGGGACGCGCGAGGAGGCGCTCGCGGCCCTCCGGGTGCGGGCCGAGCGCTTCGAGCCGGTCCACCCGGCGAACCCGAAGCGCCGGACGCTGTACCGGGAGGCGGACGGCTTCCTGCTGGTCCTGGAGGGGGTCTGGCAGCCCTGGCACTGCCGGTTCTCGGTGGCCGAGCAGGTGTACGACAGCGCGGCCCCCGAGCCGGCCGCCGCGGAGCCGGAGGTGCCGGCGCAGCGGACGGAGATGGCGGACGCGCCGCAGCGGGCGGAACCCGCGCCGGAGCCCGGTCCCCCGCCCGCCTGGGACGCCGGGGTGCCCGAGGTGCCGTCCTGGCTGGGCCGGGACGACCTCCCCTGACCCGGATCAGCGCTTGACGGCCCGCAGGACGACGAACTTCGGGTCCCCGGCGACGGTCACGCAGTTGCCGAAGATCCGGCGGAGCTGGGTGTGGTAGCCGAGGTGGCGGTTGCCGACGACCCACAGTTCGCCGCCCTGGCGCAGCGAGGTGCGCGCCCCGTGGAACATGGTGCGGGCGGTGGCGTCGGTGACCGCCTGGTGCGAGTGGAACGGCGGGTTGCACAGGACCAGGTCCACGCTCGCCGGGGCGATGCCGGTCATCCCGTCACCGACGAGGAACCGGGCCTCGGCCTCCGGTCCGGTGTTGTCGCGGAAGGTCGCCTCGGCGGAGGCGACGGCCTGGTACGACTCGTCGACGAAGGTGACGGCCGCGCCCGGGTTGGCGAGTGCGGCGGCCAGGCCCACCACTCCGTTCCCGCAGCCGAGGTCGACGACCCGGTCGGGCCCCGTCCGGGCCGGGAGGTGTTTGAGGAAGAAGCGGGTGCCGATGTCCAGACGCTCGGCGCAGAAGATCCCGGCGTGGTTGGTGACGGTACGGCCCGCGACCGTCCCGGTGTCGTCCGGCAGGTCGTAGCGGTACGGCCAGGGGCTGGGGGTCCGGGGCAGCGCGGGGTCCGGGGTGCAGTGGATGAGCCGCGCCTTCTTCACCGCGAGGGAGGTGCGGGTGGGCCCGATGATCCGCTCGAACAGCTTGAGGGTGGAGGTGTGGATCTCCTTGACCATGCCGGTGCCGACGACGACGGTCCCGGCGTGCACGGCGGGTGCGAGCCGGTGGAGCTGGTCCTCCAGGAGGGCGAGGCTCTTGGGCACCCGTACGAGCAGCAGGTCGACCCGCTCCGGCGGCGCGTCGCGCACCGACAGCAGGCGCACGGAGCCGGGGTCGGCGCCGTTGCGCAGGAGGTTGGACCGGGTGGCCTCCCGCGCGAGGTACGAGTCGGTGATCTGGACCGGGTGGTGGGCGGCCAGCGCTGTGGTGAGGGCGCCCCAGCGGTCCCCGAGCACGGCGACGGTGCCGGACGGACGGATCGGCTCGCTCCCCTCCGCCCCCTCCAGCCGCCGCAGCAGGTACTCGTCGGCGGCGTCCCACGCACGGAGGGGATCGCGCGGGTTCGCGGGATGGCGGGCGAGATCGAATTCGCCCTGTGACGTCGTCAAACGGTTCATATGGCGTTCAGGCTAGCCGAGGGGCGGGGAGCGCCTCGCGCACTCCCCGCCCGTGGGGCCGGCCCGGTGCTACGGGAGCCGCTTGTCCATGGCGGAGCGGCCCTCCTCCGAGAGCCTGCGCTGCGCCCATTCCAGGCTCTCGGGGGTCAGGTCCCGCCCGGAGGCGAGCACCAGGTCCTCCGGCGTGGGCTGGTCGTTGCCGCCGGTGTGCAGCAGCCGGTCGGGGGTGACGCCCCGCACGTCCTGCGCGGACACGAATGGGGATTCGGGCTCTTCGCTCATACCGCCTCCTCGTCCTTGCGGCAATTCTCGCGCCGGGCCCGCGTGCGCGCATCCGATGCCCGGGGAGGGGCGGACGGACCGGTCACTTGACTTGCACATGATGAATACGCATCGTTCACACGACCGGCACCCTGCGTGTGGAAGGCTCCCGACGGAACAGCCAACGCCCGGCCCTCACGACACCGTTCCGTCACCCGGAGAGGACACCCCCATGTCCAGTCGTCGCCGTTTCTACGCGCGTCCACTGCTCGCCACCGCCGCCTCGATCGCCGTGCTCACCGCCGTCGCGTCCGCCGCACCGGCCGCCACCCCGACGGCGGGCGCGGCGGACACCGCCCTCGACGACACCTACTACCAGGACGCCCTCGGCAAGACCGGCACCGCGCTCAAGAGCTCCCTGCACACGATCATCAGCGATCAGACCAAGCTCTCCTACAGCCAGGTCTGGGACGCCCTCAAGGCGACCGACGAGGACCCGGCGAACTCGTCCAACGTGATCCTCCTGTACAGCGGCCGCTCCCAGTCCAAGAACGAGAACGGGGGCAACACCGGCGACTGGAACCGGGAGCACGTGTGGGCCAAGTCCCACGGCGACTTCGGCACCTCGACCGGCCCCGGCACCGACATCCACCACCTGCGCCCCGAGGACGTGCAGGTGAACTCCGTCCGCGGCAACAAGGACTTCGACAACGGGGGCAGCGCCGTCTCCGGAGCGCCCGGCAACTACACCGACAGCGACTCCTTCGAACCGCGCGACGCGGTCAAGGGGGACGTGGCCCGCATGATCCTCTACATGGCGGTGCGGTACGAGGGCGACGACGCCTTCGCCGACCTGGAGCCGAACGACCGCGTGAGCAACGGGTCGGCCCCGAACATCGGACGGCTCTCCGTGCTGAAGCAGTGGAGCCAGGAGGACCCGCCGGACAGCTTCGAGAAGAACCGCAACGACGTCATATTCGACCGGTTCCAGCACAACCGGAACCCGTTCGTCGACCACCCCGAGTGGGTCGAGGCCATCTGGTAGGCCGGCGGCTCAGTCCGGACCGGCCACGGCCCACGCGCAGTGCTCGGCGGCTTCCTCTCGGGAGCCGAAGCGCGGCAGGTCCTGGCCGGTCCGCTCGCGGATCCGGGCGGGATCACCGAGCCGGCCGTCCGGATCGACGACGGCGGCGCGCCGCCCCTCCCGGACGAGCCGGGCGAGGCCCGCGTGCAGCAGGGCGAGGGCGTCGGAGTCGGCGCCGGTGACCTCCCGCAGGTCGAGCACCACCGGGCCGGCGTCCGGCGAGCCCGACTCGTCGAGCGCGTACAGCACGCGCTCGGCGGCCGTGGAGTCGAGGGCGCCCTGGGCGGCGACGACACCCACCCGTCCGTGCAGCGCGCGCTCGCGCCGGCCGGACGGCGCCGAGGGCAGCACATCGGCGGTGGTGACCAGGGTGACGGTGGAGCCCGGCAGTGCGGGGTTCCGCATGAGGTGGAGCCCGAGGTGCTCCGAGAGCGCGCCGAGCGCGGCGCGGCCGCGCACCGAGGTTCCCGTCGCGTCCAGGAGCGGGCTGTAGGCGGCCAGGCCGAAGCGGGCCGGGCCGGCGGCGAGCAGCCCGCCGGAGACACCGCTCTTGGCGGGCAGGCCGACGCGGAGCAGCCAGTCGCCGGAGGCGTCGTACATCCCGCAGGTGGCCATGACGGCGAGGACCTGGGCCGCCACCCCGGGGGAGACCACCCGCTCCCCGGTGACGGGGTTGACCCCGCCGTGGGCGAGGGTCGCGGCCATCACCGCGAGGTCGACGGCCGTGGCCCGCACGGCGCACTGCCTGAAGTAGGTGTCCACCGCCGCGACCGGGTCGACGGGCAGGGTCCCCGCGCTGCGGATCAGATAGGCGAGCGCGCGGTTGCGGTCCCCGGTCGCGGCCTCGGAGCCGTAGACGTCCTCGTCCACCTCCAGTCTCCGTCCGGCGAACCGGCTCAGGCAGGTCAGGATGCGCCGGAACGCGGGCTCCGCGGGGCTGTCGGGGATCAGGGCGGTGGTGACGATGGCGCCGGCGTTGACCATCGCGTTGGCCGGCCGGCCGGTGCCGGGCTCCAGGCTGATGGCGTTGAACGCCTCGCCGCTCGGTTCGGCGCCCACCCAGCGGCTCACCTCGTCGAGGCCGAGCGAGGCGAGCGCGAGGGCGTGGACGAAGGGCTTGGACACCGACTGCAGGGTGAAGGGGGTGTCCGCGGCGCCCGCACCGTAGGCGTGCCCGTCCATGCTCACCAGGGCGATCCCGAAGTCGTCCGGATCGGACCTGGTCAGCTCCGGGATGTAGTCGGCCCGCCGGCCCTCGCGCACACCGGCGAAGCGTGCGTGAAGGTCGTGCAGCGCGTCGGTGACGGCGTCCGACGCGCTCACGCGGCGCCCGCCGGACGCCGCGCGGCCCCCGCGGGGAACCGCCCCCGCCCCGTCATCCGGCCTCGTCGCCGGAGATCTCGCGCAGCGCGGCCTCGCGCTCGGGGCCGAGGTCGCCGTGCGGGAGCTCGACGCCGCCGGCCGGCAGCACCTCGCCGACGCGGCCGGGCACCTCGTCCGGCGTGAGCGGGAACAGCGCCGGCGGCCCGGACGTCACCCGGCGTCCGGCCCCGGTGTCGACGGCATCGTCGACGATCTCGAGGGCTCCCTCCCTCAGGAGGGACTTCAGGGCCGTCCCGACGTTCTCCGCGCCGTCGGCCGTCCGGCACTTCCCCACGGTGAGCGTGGACATCGCGTACACCTCCGGAACGGTACGAACAACTCGCCCATATTAGGATCAAAAGGTATGAATTGACTCGTCGAGCGACCCGCTCCGCACCAGGGGGCGGCCCCGGCACCGCGGACCCCGAACCCCCGGAGGGAACGATGGACACGGACGCGCTGACGCCCGCCCTGTTGCAGGAACTTCGCGCGACCCGGCCCTATCCGGCCCTGTCCCTGACGATGCCGACCCACCGCCGCGCACCGGACAACGCCCAGGACGCCGTGCGGCTGCGGAACCTCGTCGCCGAGGCCGGCAGCCGGCTGGACGCCGACCCCCGGGTGACCCGCGAGGCCCGCGACGCGGTGAAGGCACAGCTCGACCGGGCGGTGGCCGAGGTGGACCAGCGCCGCGCCCTGGAGTCACTGGTCGTCCTCGCCGACGCCGGGGAGTACCGGATCTGGCAGCTCCCGCGCACCACACCGGAGCGGGTGGTCCTGAGCGACAGCTACCTCACCCGCAATCTGGTCGCGGCGAAGGCGGGGGCGCGTGCGTTCTGGGTCCTGAGCCTGTCCGCCGAGCACGCCGCCCTGTTCTCCGGCACGGGCGAGGGGCTGCGCCCCGAGCGGAGGGACGGCTTCCCGCTCACCGCCCCGCACGAGGCGCCGAACCCGCAGCGCGAGGAGCGGATCGGGGACACCCCGAGCACGTACAGCAGCGAGGACGCCCGCACCTTCCTGCGCACCGTCGACGACGGGCTGCGCGCGGTCCTGGCGGCCGATCCGCGCCCGCTGTTCCTGGTGGGCCCGGCACCCGCGCTCTCGCTGCTCGACGAGGTCGGCGAGAGCGCGAAGCGGGCCGTGGGCAGGACCGCGAAGGGCACGACGGCGGCCACCACCGCGCCCGAACTGCTCAGGGAGCTGGGCCCCGCCCTGGCCGACTGGCGGGAGCAGACCGCCTCCCGGATCCGGCGCCGGCTGGACGACGCCCACGGCAGCCGCTCCTTCGCCGGCGGGCTCGACGAGGTGTGGCTGGCCGTCCGGGAGGGCCGGGCCGGACTGGTCGCGGTCGAGGAGCACTTCGACGAGACGGTCAGGGTGACCGACGGCCACCTGGAGCCCGTGGGCCCGGAGTCCGCCACGGGCGGGGACGGGCACGTCCGCGAGGACATCGTCGACGAACTCGTCGAAGCGGCACTGGACAAGGGCTGCGAGGTCGCCTTCGTGGCGGACGGCTCGCTGGCGCACCACGGGCGGCTGGCGGCGGTCCTGCGTTTCTGACCGCGTGTCCCTGCGTGAGGATTATGTGAACACTGTCTAGGTTTGGCACTCCGAAGCCGATCCCACCACGTCGATCTCACCGGTCGCGTCGGGCACGAAGGAGAGCCAGTCATGGACCGATTCAGGCGCGCGTCGGCGGCAGCCCTGCTCACGGCGGTGGTGCTCGCCGGAGCGGCGGGCGGGGCCGCGGCGTCGTCCGGCGTCCCCGCACCGCCGTCCGGGGAGCGCGCCCAGGACCTGGCCACGCGTCCGGCCCTCTCCGCCCACGCGACCGCGCGCACGGTGGCGGCCTGGGAGGAGTTCCGTGTCCACGGCTCCGCCAGGAACATCGCCTCCGGCACCCCGGTCACCCTCCAGCAGCGGCAGGGCGACCGCTGGGTGGCGCTGCCCGCCACCATCAGGACGGCGCCGAGCGGCGCGTACAGCATGCGGGTGAAGCTCGGTATGACCGGCGAGAACACCCTGCGGGTCGTCGGCGGCGGGGCCGTGTCCCCCGTCGTCCGGACCGTCGTGGCCCCGGCGGCAGCCCCGGCGGCGCCCACCGCCGAGCCCGCCGGTCCGCTCGCCGAGGCACCCTCCGGCCCGGTCGCCGACACCCCCGCAGCGGTGAACTGAGCACCCGCTCCCCCGTGTTCCGGCCGGGGGGGGGGGGCCCGGCCCGGCCCGGCGGGGGGCTGGAGCCGGCCGCCCCCCCCGCCC
>NZ_JBEXRT010000012.1:98217-169322 GCF_040613235.1 Streptomyces sp. NPDC006296
CTATCTTTTACCTGAGCCCCCGCTCCCCGGTGTCCGGGCGGGTCCGCGTGCACGCGCACCGGCCGGAGTGCGTCGTACCGCGCTCAGCCCTCCCAGGCCCAGTCGGCGACCTCGGGCAGGTCCGTGCCGTGCTCCCGGATCCAGGCGTGGTGCCGGGTGCGGGCGTCCGCCATCGTCTGCCGGACGGCGGCGGCGCGGACCGCGAGGCCGGGCACCCGGTCGAGGACGTCCATGACCAGCCGGTAGCGGTCCAGGTCGTTGCGGACCACCATGTCGAACGGCGTGGTGGTGGTCCCCTCCTCCTTGTAGCCGCGCACGTGCAGGTGGGCGTGGCCCGCGCGCCGGTACGCGAGCCGGTGCACCAGCCACGGGTAGCCGTGGTAGGCGAAGATCACCGGCTTGTCCCGGGTGAAGAGCGCGTCGTACTCCGCGTCCGGCATCCCGTGCGGGTGTTCCTCGTGCGGCAGCAGGCGGGTCATGTCGACCACGTTGACCACGCGCACGGCGAGCTCCGGAAGATGACGGCGCAGCAGGCCGGCCGCGGCCATCGTCTCCAGGGTGGGGACGTCGCCGGCGCAGGCCAGCACCACGTCGGGCTCGCGGCCGCCGTCCTCGGTACCGGCCCACTCCCAGACACCGGCTCCCCGGGCGCAGTGCGCGCGGGCCTGGTCGAGGGTGAGCCAGTCGAAGCCGGGCTGCTTGCCGGCCACGATCACGTTGACGTAGTCCCGGCTGCGCAGCACGTGGTCCGCGGTGGACAGCAGGGTGTTGGCGTCCGGCGGCAGGTAGACCCGGACGACCTCGGGGCTCTTGTTGAGGATGTGGTCGACGAAGCCGGGGTCCTGGTGCGAGAAGCCGTTGTGGTCCTGCCGCCAGACGTGCGAGGTGAGCAGGTAGTTCAGTGAGGCGACGGGCGCGCGCCAGTGCAGCCGCCGGGCGGTGCGCAGCCACTTGATGTGCTGGTTGACCATCGAGTCGACGATGTGGGCGAAGGCCTCGTAGGAGGAGAACAGGCCGTGCCGCCCGGTGAGGAGGTAGCCCTCCAGCCAGCCCTGGCAGAGGTGCTCCGACAGGACCTCCATCACCCGGCCGTCGCGGGCGAGGTGCTTGTCGGTCGGAAGGGTCTCCGCCTGCCAGGCCTTCGCGGTGGCTCCGTAGAGGGCGCCGAGACGGTTGGACTCGGTCTCGTCGGGGCCGACCACCCGGAAGTCCCTGCGGTCGGCGGTGGCCGCCATGACGTCCTCGAGCAGTCCGCCCAGGATCCGGGTGGGCTCGTGCAGGACGGTCCCCGGCCTGTCGACGTGCACCGCGTGGTGGTCGAGGGGAGGCAGCGGAAGGTCACGCAGCAGGAGCCCGCCGTTGGCGTACGGCGTCGAGCCGAGCCGGGCGGTTCCCTCGGGGACGCACGCCAGCACCTGGGCGGTGGGCCGGCCCTCGGGGTCGAAGAGTTCCCCGGGCCGGTAGGAGCGCATCCACTCCTCCAGCTGGCGCAGGTGGTCGGGGTTGTCCCGGACCCCGGACAGCGGCACCTGGTGGGCCCGCCAGGTGTTCTCGACGGGGAGTCCGTCCACGTGCCCGGGCCCGGTCCAGCCCTTGGGGGTGCGCAGCACGATCACGGGCCAGCGGGGGCGCGTCCGCGCACCGTCGGCGCGGGCCGCGTGCTGGTACTCATCGATGCGGTCCACGGCGAGGTCCAGGGCGGCGGCCATCGCCCGGTGCACCGCCGCCGGCTCGTCCCCCTCGACGTGCACCGGTTCGTGGCCGTACCCGCGCAGGAGTGCGTCGAGCTCGTCGCGGGGCAGCCGGGCGAGGACCGTGGGGTTCGCGATCTTGTATCCGTTGAGATGGAGGATCGGCAGGACCGCGCCGTCGTGCACGGGGTCGAGGAACTTGTCGGAGTGCCAGGACGCGGCCAGCGGTCCGGTCTCCGCCTCCCCGTCGCCGATGACGCAGGCGACGAGAAGTTCCGGGTGGTCGAAGGCCGCGCCGTAGGCGTGCGCCAGGGCGTAGCCGAGCTCGCCGCCCTCATGGATGGATCCCGGGGTCTCGGGGGCGACGTGGCTGGGGACGCCGCCGGGGAAGGAGAACTGCTTGAACAGCGCCCCCATCCCGGCCCGGTCGCGGGTGACGTCGGGGTACGTCTCCGTGTAGCTGCCCTCCAGCCAGGAGTTGGCGAGGACGGCGGGGCCGCCGTGGCCCGGTCCCCAGACGCACATCGCGGGCCTGCCGCGTGTCCGGACGATCCGGTTGAGGTGGGTGTGGACCAGGTTCAGCCCGGGTGAGGTGCCCCAGTGGCCGAGCAGCCGCGGCTTGATGTGCTCGGGGGCGAGCGGCTCCTCCAGCAGCGGGTTGGCCATCAGGTAGATCTGGCCCACGGCGAGGTAGTTGGCGGCACGCCAGTGCGCGTCGAGGGCCGCGAGCTCGGTGTCGGAGGGGGCGGATGCCCGGGACGGCGTGCGGGTGTCGCTCATGGGACGTCTCCCTGGGGTGGCGGGGGTGCTCCGCGTCCGTACGGACCTATCGGGCGTCCGATCCGGGTCCGTACCAGACGGTGGTGGCGTTGCAGAACGCGCGGATGCCGTGGCCGGCCAGTTCCCGCCCGTATCCGGAGCGCTTGACGCCGCCGAAGGGCAGCGCGGGGTGGGAGGCGGTCATGCCGTTGAAGAAGACGCCGCCGGCCTCCACGTCGCGCACGCAGCGGTCCATCTCCTCCGGGTCACGGGTCCAGACGGTGGAGCTGAGCCCGAAGGGGGTGTCGTTGGCGAGGTCCAGGGCCTCGTCGAGGTCCGCGACCCGGTAGAGGGTCGCCACCGGTCCGAAGGTCTCCTCGTGGTGGATGCGCATGTCCGGGGTGATCCCGGTGAGGACCGTGGGCTCGAAGAACCAGCCGGCGTCGAGCCCTTCGGGACGCCGGCCGCCGCACAGGGCGGTCGCGCCCTTGTCGAGGGCGTCCTGGACGAGCTCCTCCAGGTCGGCGCGGCCCTGCTCGCTGGAGAGCGGCCCCACGTCGGTGGACTCGTCCAGGGGGTCCCCCACGGTCAGGGCACGCATGCCCGCGGTGAAGCGTGCGGCGAACGCGTCGTGGACGTCGGTGTGGACGATGAACCGCTTGGCGGCGATGCAGGACTGCCCGTTGTTCTGGACGCGGGCGGTGACCGCCGTGTCGGCGGCCTTCTCGACGTCGGCCGACGGCAGGACGACGAACGGGTCGCTGCCGCCCAGTTCCAGCACGGTCTTCTTCACCTCGTCGCCCGCGACGGAGGCGACGGCGCGGCCGGCGGGTTCGCTGCCGGTGAGGGTCGCCGCGGCGACCCGCGGGTCGCGCAGCACCGCCTCGACGGCGCCCGAGCCGATGAGCAGCGTCTGGAAGCAGCCCTCCGGATAGCCGGCCCGGGTGAACAGGTCCTCGAGGTAGAGGGCGGTCTGCGGCACGTTCGAGGCGTGCTTGAGCAGGCCGGTGTTGCCGGCCATGAGCGCGGGCGCCGCGAAGCGCATGACCTGCCAGAGCGGGAAGTTCCAGGGCATCACGGCGAGCACCACGCCCAGCGGCCGGTGGTGCACCCGTGCGCGGGAGGCACCGGAGTCCCGGACGTCGGCCTCGTCGGGGTGTTCGTCGGCCAGCAGCCGCTCGGCGGCGCCGGCGTACCAGCGCATCGCCTTGGCGCACTTGGCGGCCTCCGCGCGGGCCGCCCCGACCGGCTTGCCCATCTCGGTCGTCATGGTGCGGGCGATGTCCTGCCGGTCCTCGTCCAGGAGATCGGCGGCCCTGTTCAGCAGCCGGGCGCGTGCGGCGAAGTCCGTGGTGCGGTAGGAGCGGAACGCGCGGTGGGCGGCGGCGATCCTGCGTTCGGTCTCCTGCCCGTCCATCGCCTCGAACGTCCTGAGCGTCTCGCCGTTCGCGGGGTTGACCGTCGCGATGGGCATGGCTGTGCCTCCTTGCGTCGTGATTCGACCGTGGCCCGCGGCGCGGCGGTGCGCGACGCGGCTCCGCACATGCGCGTACCCGGCCGGTGCGGATCATGCGTGCCGGCGGCACACCGTCCGCACCGGCCGGGCGGGGAACCGGGGTACGTCACACGGGTTCGGTCACCGGACCGTCGAGGAACGTCCGGCCGCCGGGGAGCGGTGCCTGCGGGAGCAGCCCGGTGGTGCAGGGGCTCTCCGCGTAGCGCGTGAACCACACGACCTTGCCGTCGGTGGTCCGGCAGGTGCCCCAGCTGTCGCTGAGGGCCATGACGCGGCTCAGTCCGCCGCCCCCGCCCTCCAGCAGCCGGGGCATCCGGGGATCGTCGTCGGCCACGGACACCGTCAGGTGGCGGCCGGTCCAGCGGAGTTCGAGGACGCAGCGGCCGGTGTCGCCGACGTGCCGCCGGACGTTCACCAGCAGCTCCTCCGCGGCCCGGCACACCGGCCGGACGTGCAGTTCGAGGTTCCAGTGGCGCAGGTGCGCGGCGACTATCCGCCGCAGCTGGGACACGCGCTCCGCGGTCACCCGCAGTTCGACCAGGTAGTGCCGGTCGGGTGGAACGGTCATCGTTGAGGCTCCTCCTCGCGAGGCTCACGTGCTTCACCCCGTTCGACCGGACGACCCCCGAACACGAAGCGTGAGCAGCCATCACTTCTCGGTCACTTCTCAGGGTGGCCCCGGGGGGCCCGTCCCGCAACCGAGGGCCCCGTGCCGGTGTCACGGCAGGTAGGGGAGCACCGTGTCCGGGGTGAGGGGCAGGGTGCGCAGCCGGGCGCCGGTGGCGTGCCGCACGGCGTTCCCGATCGCGGCCGCGGTGCCGACGATGCCGATCTCGCCGATCCCCTTGCTGCCCATGGGGTTGAGGTGCGGGTCGTCCTCGTCGATCCAGTGCGCCCGGATGTCGGGGACGTCCGCGCAGGAAGGCACGTGGTAGGAGGCCAGGTCGCTCTCGGTGAAGTCGCCGAAGACCGGGTCGAGGGTGCTGCCCTCGGTGAGGGCCATGCCGAGGCCCATGACCATGCCGCCGATGAACTGGGAACGCGCCGTGCGGGAGTTGAGGATGCGTCCGGCGGCGTACACACCGAGGAGCCGCCGCACCCGCACCTCGCCGGTGAGGGAGTCGACCGCGACCTCGGCGAAGTGGGCGCCGAAGGCGTGCCGGGCGTACGGCGACTCGCGGGCCGTCTCCTGAGCGGTGTCAACGGTGACGGTGACGCCCTCCGGCGGCAGCGGCCCGGTGTGCCCGGCGAGCCGGTCCAGCAGGGCGGTGGCGGCCTTGTGCACCGCCCAGCCCCAGGAGGCGGTGCCCGAGGAGCCGCCCGCGACGGAGGCGGTGGGCAGGTCGCTGCTGCCGATGTCGATCCGTACGTGCTCCGGGCCGGTGCCCAGCACCGACGCGGCGATCTGCGCCAGGACGGTGCGGGCGCCGGTCCCGATGTCGGTGGCGTTGACCCGGACGCGGTAGGAGCCGTCCGGGAGGGCCTGCGCGGAGGCCGCCGCCTTCGCAACGAGCACGGGGTACGTCGCCGAGGCGACCCCGGTGCCGGTCAGCCACGGCCCCTCCTCGCGGACCGCGGGCCGGGGGTCGCGGTCGTGCCAGCCGAAGCGTGCCGCCCCCTCGGTCAGACAGGCGGTGAGGTTCCGGCTGCTGAAGGGGCGTCCGGAGTCGGGCTCGGCCGCGGGTTCGTTGCGCAGCCTGAGCTCGACCGGGTCGATCCCGAGGGCGCAGGCCAGTTCGTCCATGGCCGACTCCAGCGCGTACATGCCCGACGCCTCCCCCGGCGCGCGCATCCAGGACGGGCTGGGCACGTCGAGCGCCACCACCCGGTGCTCGGTGCGGCTGTGGGGCGAGGCGTACATGACGCGGGCGGGGACGGCGGCCTGCTCGACGAACTCCTTGATGCGCGAGGTCTGCGTGACGATCTCGTGGGAGACGCTGGACAGGACGCCGTCGCGGTCCGCGCCGAGCCGGACGCGTTGCAGGGTCGGTGCCCGGTGGCCGACGACCGCCGCCATGGACCGCCGGGGCAGGACGACCTGGACCGGGCGTCCGGTGTGCCGTGCGGCCATCGCGGCGAGCACGGAGGTGGGGCGTGGCGTGCCCTTGGAGCCGAAGCCGCCGCCGACGTGCTCGGAGACGACGGTGATCCGGTCGCGGTCGAGCCCCAGGGCCGTGGCGAGGCTGTTGCGCACGGCGGTCGATCCCTGGCTGGAGTCGTGGACCGTGAGGTGCCCGTCGGCCCACCGGGCGGTCGAGGCGTGCGGCTCCATCGGGTGGTTGTGCAGCCCCCGCAGGGTGTAGGTGGCGTCGATCCGGACCGGGGCGGCCTCGAACGCGCGCAGCGCGTCGCCGCGTTCGCGCAGGCCCGGGTGGCCGCCGTTCGCCTCCTCCGGGACGTAGAGGCCCGGGTGGTCCGCGGTGAGGACGACGTCGTGCGCAGTGGTGGCGTACTCGATGTGCACGGCCTCCGCCCCGGCCCGGGCGGACTCCTGCGTCCCGGCCAGCACGAGGGCGACGGGCCAGCCCCGGTGCGGCACCCGGTCGTCCTGGAGCACGGCGAGGATCGGGTCGTCGGTCTCCTCGAGCTTCGGCGCGTTGTCGTGGGTCAGGACGGTGTGCACGCCCGGCACGGCCAGCGCGTCGGCGGTGCGGACCGCGGTGACCCGGCCCGCGGGGACGGCGGCGGGCACGATCCAGCCGTACAGGAGGTCCGGCGGGGTGTGCTCGGCGGCGTAGCGGGCGGTGCCGGTGACCTTGTCCCGGCCCTCGCGGCGGACCACGGGGGCGCCCAGCGCCCGGAGGGAGTCGCTCATGACGTGGAGTCCTCGGTTCGTCGGGGGTGTGCGGTGCGGCCTCGGGTTCAGACGGGTACGGACCGGGAGGCCAGGCCGCCGAGTGCGGCGACGGCCATCCGGCGCGCCAGCTCGACCTTGAAGGCGTTGTCGCGCAGCGGCCTGGCGGCTTCGAGTTCGGCGTCCACCGCCCGGGTGAAGGCGTCCGCGCCGGGTGGGGCGCCGCGCAGCAGGTCCTCGGCGACCCGGGCACGCCAGGGCCGGTGCGCGAGCCCGCCGAACGCGAGCGAGACGCGGTCGACCCGGCCGTCCCGCAGGCTCAGCACAGCCGCGACGGAGACCAGCGCGAAGGCGTACGAGGCGCGGTCCCTGGCCTTGCGGTACAGGGAGACGGCACCGGCGGGCGGCGGCGGCAGCACCACTTCGGTGATCAGCTCCCCGGGCCGGATCACCGTGTCCTGGTCGGGGTTGCCGCCGGGCAGCCGGTGGAAGTCGGTCGCCTGCACCGTCCGCTCCCCCTCGGGTCCGTGGAGCTGGACGGTGGCGTCGAGCGCGGCGAGGGCGACCGCCATGTCCGAGGGGTTCGTCGCGACGCAGTCCGGCGAGTGGCCGAGCACGGCGAGGTCGCGGTGCGCCCCCTCCCGGGCGGGGCAGCCCGAACCGGGGATCCGCTTGTTGCAGGGCTTGGTGACGTCCTGGAAGTACGGGCAGCGGGTGCGCTGGAGCAGGTTCCCGCCGGTGGTGGCGGTGTTGCGGAGCTGCCCGGACGCACCGGCCAGCAGGGCCTGCGACAGGGCGGGGTAGCGCCTGCGCACGTCGGGATGGGCGGCGAGGTCGCTGTTGCGCACCGTCGCACCGATCCGGAGGCCGTCGTCGTCCGTCCGGGTGATCCGGTCCAGCGGCAGCCGGCTGACGTCGACGAGCAGTCCGGGCTCCTCCACCCCGAGCTTCATCAGGTCGACGAGGTTGGTGCCGCCGCCCAGGAAGCGGGCGCCGGGGTGTCCGGCGCCGGCCCGGACGGCCTCGGCCACGGAGGCGGGACGCAGATAGGCGAAGGGTTTCACGGTGCCACGTCCTCGATCGCGTCGACGATGTGCGGGTAGGCCCCGCACCGGCAGAGGTTGCCGCTCATGCGTTCGCGGATCTCGTCCGCGTCGAGCGGGACCGGGCCCGGGGCGGCGAGCGCGTCCGGAGCGGTGGCGTGCGAGGGGAAGCCGTCCTCGGCCTCGCGGAGCATCCCGGCCGCCGAGCAGATCTGCCCGGGGGTGCAGTAGCCGCACTGGAGCGCGTCCCGCTCCAGGAAGGCCGCCTGCAACGGGTGCAGCCGGTCCCCCTCGGCCAGCCCTTCGACGGTGGTGACGGTCGCGTCCTGCTGGGCCACGGCGAGCAGCAGGCAGCTGTTGGCGCGCCGGCCGTCGACGAGCACGGTGCAGGCCCCGCACTGGCCGTGGTCGCAGCCCTTCTTGGCCCCGGTGAGCCCGAGGTGCTCGCGCAGCGCGTCGAGCAGTGTGGTGCGGTGATCGAGCGTCAGGGTCCGGACCGTGCCGTTGACGTGCAGGGCGAGGGTGGAGCGGTCGTCGGCGGTCGGCGTCCGGTCCGGTTCCGTCTCGACGGTCCACGGGGTGACGTCCATGGGCGGTTTCCTCCCGGGTCGGGTGGTGCGGTCGTCACGCGGGCCGGTGGCTCTCCAGGCGCAGGCGGATCTCCTGCTCCTGGTCGCCTGCGGCCGTTCCGACGAGCCGGACGGTGAAGGCGTCCGCCAGGCGTCTGCGCAGCCGGTCCACGGCCCAGTAGCCGCCCTGCGCCTCGACGGTCACGGGCGCGGAGAGCCGGGCCGGTGCGGCGCCGGCCTTCGCCCCGGAGACGTCGACGGTCGCCGTCCACACCGTGGGGCGGGTGTCCGACGCGCTCTCGGGGGTGTCACCCGCCGGGCGGTCGGAGACGAACGAGCGGCGCAGGACGTCGAACACGGTGCGCGCGTCCTCCGTGGGGCAGCCGGTGACCGCGACCACGACGTCGTCGCTCTCCCGGTGTTCCTGTGCGGGTTCCTGCGTGGTGTTCACCCTGCGTTCCTTTCCCTGGAAGTGCCGCGGGCGGACTTCGCCGACGGGACCCGCCCCCGCCCGCGGCGCGGCCTCCGTCTCCGGAGGGCGGCCGCCCCGGAGGACCGGAGCCGGTGCGCGGCCGGGGCCGAGCGGTCCGCCCGGTTTCCCTGCGGCGGTCCGGAGCTCCTCTCCAGGCTCGCCCCGCAGCTCCGTGTCGGCCACACGAACGGTCGCCGGCGCGGGGCCGGCGGGCTTGCGCGCGGCCGGATCCCGCGGGCCCGGGCCGCGTCCGCCGGATCCCGCCCGCCCCGCGGCGTCGCCGGCACGGACGCCGTGGGGCGGACACGAAGGCGATGAAACGCATTTGCCATGACATCGCCATAAAACATGAATTCGTGTCACCGGCCGTCTGTGATCGGTTCCCCGGGGTATGCGCCATGCATGGAAGCAACGAACCCAGCATGGGAATCGCTCGCCGGCACCGTGGCCGCCGGCGGGCCGGGCGCAGCAGGCGTGGTCATCGGCATCGTCGGCCTGTTCGTGGTGGTGCTGCTGATCGGGGGCTTCTGGTTCGGGATGAGGCGCCGCGACAAGGAGTCGCGGCCTCCCCGCCCCGACGAGCAGCCGACGCGCCCCGAGCACCGGACGGAGATCCGGGAGAGCGGGCACCACGGCTCGGACCACTTCCCGGAGAACGGCCGCGCCCTCTCCCCGTACGAGCTCGGCGACCACGGCAACGAGGCGATCCCGCCCGCCGAGGACGAGCGGCGGCGCGACTGAGTCCCGAGCGCGCCTGGGGACCGGGGTACGGGGGACGGCTGCTGATCGGGCGGCCCCGGACTGCTGTCTCCCACCGGGCGCGCCTCGGGGGCACGCGCTCCGGGGACGGGGCGTGAGCACCGGGGCCGCGTGTTGCGGGACGCGCCGCGTCGCACGAGGCTGATCCTGGCCGCGCGGCACGGAAAGGGTCATGCCGCAGAACCGATAGGGCAAGGGACCATGACTCCTGGCGATCCTCGGACCGTGCCGGAACCCGCAGTGCTGAGCGGCGCGAGCGCCCCGTGCTGGGTCCACCTGGTGACCCGCGACCTGGGCGACGCCCGGCGCTTCTACGGGGCCGTCCTCGGCTGGACGTTCCGCCGCGGACCGCTGGGCAAGGACTTCCTGATGGCGCGGTCCGACGGGGTGCCGGTCGCGGGGATCGGCGCGGTGGCGTCCGCCTACCGGGTGGCCGTGGCCTGGATGCCGTACTTCTCCGTCCGGGACACCGAGGTCGCGGCGGCCCGCATCCGCGAACGCAGCGGCACCGTGGCGGTCGGTCCGCTCACGGTGGGGCAGGGCCGTGCGGTGCTGGCCGCCGACCGGGACGGCGCGTCCTTCGGCGTCTGGGAGTGGACGGGCCGCGCCGCCACCCTGGCACCGTCCGGGAACCGGGCGCACGCCTGGCTCCGGCTGCGCACCAGGGACGCCTTCGACGCCGCGATCTTCTACGGCGAGGTGCTCGGCTGGGAGAGCGGCGAACCCGGGGGCTGCGACATCGCCTACGTGCGCGAGGAGGTGCTCGTACGCTGCAACGGCCGCCCGCTGGCCCGGATCAGCTCCGGCGCCGTGGAGGCCGCCCCGGACCCGCAGGTGCGCCCGCACTGGCAGGTGCAGTTCCCGGTGGACGACGTGGACGCGACCGTTCTCGCCGCCGAGCGCAGCGGCGGGACCCTGATGGAGCGGCGCGGGGTCCGGCACGGCAGTGAGGCGACGCTGCGGGACCCGGACGGCGGGCTGTTCACCGTGACGGACGTACGCAGCCCGGCCGACGAGGACGACGACCGGGACTGAGCGGGCGGCCGGGAGCGGAGCCGGGGAGCAGGACCGCAGGATCAGGGGCGGGGGCCGTCGGCGTCGTGGGTGCCCTGGGCGTTCTCGTCGTCCGGCCCCCGGTGGCCGCCCCGGGCGATGACCCGCAGCGGGATCACGAACCAGCAGGCCAGGAACCACAGGGCCATCCCGCCCACCAGCCAGAGGACGGCCGCGTTGTGCAGGGCCACCCGCAGGATGAGCAGCAGCGTGCTGCACATCGTGCAGAAGAGCAGGCCGAGCCCCGTCTTCGTCAGGCGGGCGGCCCAGGTCACGGTCTGCGGCTTCATCCGGCGGCCGGTGAGCAGCCGGTGGTACGACACGGGGCCGATCAGCGCGGCGGCGGTGGCCGACCCCAGCATGACGGTCACGACGTAGATGTTCCGGTCCGTGGTGGAGAGGTCGGCGAAGCGGGGCTGGAAGACGACCGCGAGCAGGAAGCCGAACAGGATCTGCACGCCGGTCTGCGCGACCCGGAGTTCCTGGAGCAGGTCGCTCCACTGGCGGTCCGCCCGCTCCTCCTCGGTCTCCCGCCGGCCGCTGCGCGGATTCACGCCGCCCGGGTCCGGCCCGGATCCGTCACCGTCCTCCGGTGTCCTTCGCATCGATGCCTCTCCCACCGCGTCGAGGTGGTGCCGGCCGCGGCCGGGGTCCTGTGTCGCCCGCAGCGGCGGGACCGTACGCCCGCCGGTCCCCTTCATGGTGGCAGGAGTCGGGGGAAGCACCACACCGGCGCCGGGGACGGGCCTCGGCGCCCGGCCGGGGCCACCGCCCCGTCGTGCCTGCTCCTCGCACCCGGGGCCCGGCAGCCCGTACGATCGTTGTCAGGGCATCGCGCGCCGGTCACCGGCCGGGTGAGGCGTGGAGGTGGCCCTGAGATGCCCGTTGGAGGCATTCCACCGTGTCGGTCGAGCTGAACCACACCATCGTCCACTGCCGGAACAACCGCGAGTCCGCCGAGTTCCTGGCCCGCCTTCTGGATCTGACCGTCGGGACCGAGTGGGGTCCCTTCGTCCCGGTCGTGCTGGCGAACGGCGTCACCCTGGACTTCGCGACCGTCCCCGACGGGCCGGTCACCCCGCAGCACTACGCCTTCCTCGTCTCCGAGGCGGAGTTCGACACCGCCTTCGCCCGCATCCAGGAGCAGGGGATCGCGTACTACGCCGATCCGCACCGCAGGCTCCCCGGCGAGATCAACCACAACGACGGCGGGCGCGGGGTGTACTTCCCCGATCCCAGCGGCCACGGGCTGGAGCTGATCACCCGCCCGTACGGCGGCTGGTCGTAGGGTCCGCCGTCGCCGTGCACGGGCGGCCGGGCCGCGCCCGTCGGTGCGGCCCGGCCGCCCGGCTCAGCCGTCGTCGACCGTGAGCAGCAGTTCGGGCCGGTCCCACATCACCGCGGGCGGTCGGGCCGCCACGGTGCCGGTGCGCCGGGCTCCCACCCCGCGGTAGAACCCCTCGGCCGGAGGGTGCGCGACCACGCGCACGCCGGTCAGGCCCGCGTGGCGTGCCCGTTCGCGCAGGTGGGCGATGAGGAGCCGTCCGATCCCCCGCCCCTGGGCCTCGTCGGCGACGAACATCAGGTCGAGTTCCGGCGGGGACGTGACCAGCGCGTAGAAGCCGAGCACCCGGCCGTCGTCGTCCACGGCCGCGTGGACCTCGTGCGCCTCGATGTAGTCGGGACCGACCTTGTAGCCCTCGACCAGGGGCGCGTAGGGGCCCCGGTAGGCGCCCGACCTGGTGACCAGGCGGGTGAGCCGCCTGGCGTCCCGGGCCACGGCCCGTCTGATCCGGACCCCGCCGCGGCGGCCCGTCGTGCTCGGTCTCATGCGCCGAGTATCACGCACGCGGGGAGCGGGGCGCGCCCGGCCCTCGGCGTCGGCGCACGGCGGTGCGGCCCTCCCCCGGCGTGCCCCGGGCGGCTTCCCGTCCGGCCGGGTGCGTCCGCTCCGGCCGCTTCCGTGATCCCGGGGAGGTTCGCGGCATGAACCGCGTGGAGGGGGTTACACGCCCTCATGCACGCAGCCCGGCCTCCTTCGGACCGGGACCCGGACCGGAAGGGGTTGACGAGAGTGACACAGCAGGACGCACCGACCGCGGGCCGACGGGAGCGCCGGCCATGACGATCGTGTTGATCATCGTTGCCGTCGTCCTGGTGGCAGCGGTCGCCGCCTTCCTCCTGCGCGGCCGGGGAACCACCGGCGGGCGTGGGCTCCAGCGCCGCTTCGGACCCGAGTACGACCGCACCGTCGCCCGCCACGACGGTGACACCAAGGCGGCGGAGCACGAGCTCTCGGAGCGGGTGAAGGCCCACGGCGACCTGCCCGAGCGGCCGCTGCGGCCGGAGGCGCGCGAGGCGTACACCCGCCGCTGGACCGAGGTGCAGGAACGGTTCATCGACTCCCCCGGGGACGCGATCGCGGAGGCTGACGCGCTGCTGGCTCAGCTGGCGCAGGACCGGGGTTTCCCGGACGGCGGCAGCTTCCAGGAGCAGACGGACGCACTCTCCGTCCACCATGCCGAGCAGGTCGACGGCTACCGCAGGGTGCACACGGCCGTGCGGGGCCAGGGCAGCACCGAGGAGATGCGGCAGGCCCTGATGGCGTCGCGGGCTCTCTTCGACGCACTCCTCGGGGACGCACAGGACGAATCCGGCCGGACGGGCCGGCACGACGGACCGGCCCGGACGGACCGGCACCAGACGAAAGGCAGTGCAGCATGACCGAGCACACCGAGCGCACCACGGAGTCCGTCCTCGGGACGGAGCCCCGTCACGGCGCCCCCGCGGTGGGCGCACCCGAGCAGGCTCCCCTCGGCACGCAGGACCGGGCCGCCGGCACGGCCGCCGCGCACCTGCGGACGGACCGGACGGGTGACCGCGAGCGCACGGCAGGCGGCCCCGACGGTCAGCCCGTCCCGCCCGCCCCGCACACCGCCCCCGACGGCCACGCCGCTCCTGCCGCACCGCGCACCGCGTCCGAGGACCACACCGTTCCTCCCGTCCCGCGCAGGTCCCCCGAGGACCACGGGGCGGCCGCCTCCGCCCCGCACACCGGCACCGGCACCGAGGACCACAGCGTCCCGCCCGCCCCGCGCACGGCCCCCGCCAACGGGCACACCGAGCGGACCGGCCGCCCGGAGGCCGCCGGCGCCGACCGGCCGCTGGTCGCCCGGGAGCACCGGGACGAGCTGTCCCAGCGCATGCAGCACGCGGTGACCGACTTCGTCGAGAGCCCCCGCAGGGCGGTCGAGGAGGCGGAGAGCACGTTCGACCAGATCGTCTCCGGTCTGACCGAGGCGCTGGCCGAGCGCAAGCGCGTACTGCGGGCGAGTTGGCACGATCACGACACCGAGGCGCAGACGGAGGAGCTCCGCGTGGCGCTCCAGCACTACCGCGACCTCAGCGAACAGCTGCTGAAGATCTGAGCGGCGCCCCGCCGCACACGGGCCCGGTGGCATGTCGGAGGACGTGCCACCGGGCCCGTGTGCGGGCCGGCCCGTCAGACGGGGACGGCCAGCTCGGTGCGCAGCCGCTCGGCCACCGCGGAGGGGAGGCGCAGCGCCTTGCCGAGGTAGCCGTCGAGTCCGCCCCAGCGCTCGTCCATGGCGTCCAGGGCGGCGTCGAGGTAGCGGGGCCGGGCCTCGATGACCGCGGACGCGATGTCCGGGTCCCCGCCCGCGTCGAGGAAGCGGCGTACCGCGGGTCCGAAGGCGGCGCGCACCGCCCGGTTCACCGCGAGGAACTCCGCGCGGACGACCTCGCGCGAGGCGCCCGCCGTCATCAGCAGCAACGCGGCGGCCCAGCCCGTCCGGTCCTTCCCGGTGGCGCAGTGGAAGAGCACCGGCCTGGCCCGCGGGTCGGCGACGGTGTCGAGGAAGGCGCGGTAGGCGGCGGCTGCCCCCGGGGAGAGCACCATCTTCCGGTAGGTCTGGGCGAAGAGTTCCTCCGCCTTCCCGCCACCCAGCACTCCGGCCGCTCCGTCCGGGTCGTCGAGCAGGGCCTTGAGCCGGGCGGGCGTGATCCCCGGATGGTCGCCGAGCACGTCGGCCACGAAGAGCCGCGCGCCCGTCGGCAGCCGGTCCGGCGCCCATCGGCGCTCCTCCGCGGTCCGCAGGTCGACGACGGTGCGGATGCCGAGCGCGGCCACCGCCCTGTCGTGCTCGGCGTCGAAGTCGCTCAGCTGGCCCGAGCGCAGGAGGATCCCCTGCCGCAGGCGGCTGTCGGGCCCCAGGGCGATGCCGCCCAGATCGCGCAGGTTGACAATGGTCGAGGCGGGTACGGCCCGGGCGGTCTGCACGATGAACTGCCTCTTTCCCGACAGACTGCAGGTCGGAATCAACGTCGCACGGCGTGCGCGTATCGACAAAAGGGAACGGGGGAGCACGGGCACCGGCATGCGGGACGGGTCAGTCGGCGAGGATCCTCGTCTTCTGCGCCGCGAACTCCTCGTCGGTGAGGACGCCCCGCTGCTTCAGGTCCGCGAGGCGCTCCAGCAGGGTGATGACGTCGTCCCCGCCGTCCGCGGGGACCCTGGCGTGCGCCAGGAGCCGGCCACCGGCCCCTTGGACCACCCGGGTGAGGGGCACGGACCAGAGGTCCTCCCACGCGATGAGCGCCGCGCAGGTGTCCGCGGGCAGCTCTCCGAGCACATCGAGCTCCGTGACCTGCGGCAGCCCGGCCGGGCGCTCGTCCGGCGGGTCGAAGGGCACGAGCCCCTGGGGGTCCGCCTCCGCCCGTTCGACGCGTTCGACGGCGCCGCCCGCTGTCCCGCGGGCGAAGTCGAGACCGAGGATGCGGACCGACTCGGTCGCCACGGCGCCGGCGAGCGCGGGGGCGATCGCTGCGTCGAAGCGTCCGGCGGGAAAGGTGACGACGAGGTACTCCACGGGTCCCACTGCCACGGTGCGTCCTTTCCCCGGGGTTCTGGATCGGGATTCCGGACCGGAGTCCCGGATCGACAGCAGCATAACTTCGGACAATCAGTGACGCACGGTGAGAATCCCTGACAGAAGCGATGCGGGTGCGGCGCCGCCCCGGGACGCTCCCGGCCGCCCGTCACCACCGGGGTGCTGCGCGGACCGCTCCCCACCCGGTTCCCGCACGGGCCCTGCCCGGTTCTGATAGACAACGACCGTCGCCGCGACCGCGCCGGTGACGCCGACGGCGGCCGTCCGGGCCGCCGCCGCGAGACGGATGGGAATCGACGAGCATGGCCACCAGGACGGACACGCCGGCGCCCGCGCCGCAGGTTTCCGACAGCCACGACCTGATCCGCGTGCACGGGGCGCGGGTGAACAATCTGAAGGACGTCAGTGTCGAGATCCCCAAACGCCGGCTGACCGTCTTCACCGGGGTCTCCGGCTCGGGCAAGAGCTCACTGGTGTTCAGCACCATCGCCGCCGAGTCGCAGCGGATGATCAACGAGACCTACAGCGCCTTCGTCCAGGGCTTCATGCCCACGCTGGCGCGGCCCGACGTCGACGTGCTCGAAGGGCTGACGACGGCGATCATCGTCGACCAGCAGCGGCTCGGGGCCGACCCGCGCTCCACGGTCGGCACCGTCACCGACGCCAACGCGATGCTGCGCATCCTCTTCTCCCGCCTGGGCGACCCGCACATCGGGCCGCCCGGTGCGTACGCGTTCAACGTGCCGTCGGTCCGGGCGAGCGGGGCGATCACCGTCGAGCGCGGCGACAAGAAGGCGGTGCGGGCGACCTTCAGCCGTACCGGCGGCATGTGCCCGCGCTGCGAGGGCCGGGGCACGGTGTCCGACATCGACCTGACCCAGCTCTACGACGACTCCAAGTCCCTCTCCGAGGGGGCGTTCACCATCCCCGGCTGGAAGTCGGACAGCCAGTGGACCGTTCAGGTCTACGCCCAGTCCGGTTTCGTCGATCCGGACAAGCCGATCCGCCGGTACACGAAGAAGGAGCTCCAGGACTTCCTGTACGGGGAGCCGGTGAAAGTGAAGGTCAACGGCGTCAACCTCACCTACGAGGGCCTGATCCCCAAGATCCGCAAGTCCTTCCTGTCCAAGGACAAGGAGGCCATGCAGCCGCACGTCCGGGCGTTCGTGGAACGGGCGGTCACCTTCACCGCCTGCCCCGCGTGCGCGGGCACGCGGCTCACCGAGGGCGCCCGCTCCTCGCTGATCGGAGGCGTCAGCATCGCCGACGCCTGCGCCCTGCAGATCAGCGATCTGGCCGCCTGGGTGGCCGGTCTGGACGAACCGTCGGTGGCTCCCCTGCTCACCGCGCTGGGCAGGACCCTGGACTCCTTCGTGGAGATCGGCCTCGGGTACCTCTCGCTCGACCGGCCGTCGGGCACCCTCTCGGGCGGTGAGGCCCAGCGCGTCAAGATGATCCGCCACCTCGGCTCCTCGCTGACCGACGTCACCTACGTCTTCGACGAGCCGACCATCGGTCTGCACCCGCACGACATCCGGCGGATGAACGGCCTGCTGCTGCGGCTCCGGGACAAGGGCAACACGGTGCTGGTGGTGGAGCACAAGCCGGAGACCATCGCGATCGCCGACCACGTCGTCGATCTCGGCCCCGGTGCGGGCTCCGAGGGCGGCACCGTCTGTTTCGAGGGGACCGTCGAGGGGCTGCGGTCGGGGGACACCGTCACCGGCCGCCACTTCGACGACCGGGCCGCCGTCAAGGAGACGGTGCGCCGGCCCACCGGGGTGCTGGAGATCCGCGGTGCGAGCACGCACAACCTGCGCGAGGTCGACGTCGACGTCCCGCTCGGGGTGCTGACCGTCGTCACGGGCGTGGCGGGCTCCGGCAAGAGCTCGCTCGTGCACGGGTCAATCCCTCCCGGCGAGAACGTGGTCTCCGTGGACCAGAGCCCGATCCGCGGCTCGCGGCGCAGCAATCCCGCGACGTACACGGGGCTGCTCGACCCGATCCGCAAGGCGTTCGCCAGGGCCAACGGCGTGAAGCCCGCCCTGTTCAGCGCCAACTCCGAGGGAGCGTGCCCGGGTTGCAACGGCGCCGGCGTCGTGTACACCGACCTGGCGATGATGGCCGGTGTCGCCTCGGTCTGCGACGAGTGCGAGGGGAAGCGGTTCCAGCCCGCCGTGCTGGAGTACCTCCTCGGCGGGCGCGACATCAGTGAGGTGCTCGCGATGCCGGTGACCGAGGCCGAGGAGTTCTTCGGGACGGGCGAGGCGCGTACGCCGGCCGCGCACCGCGTCCTCGGCCGGCTCTCCGACGTGGGGCTCGGCTACCTCACCCTCGGCCAGCCGCTCACCACGCTGTCCGGCGGCGAGCGGCAGCGGCTCAAGCTGGCCACCCACATGGCCGAGAAGGGCGGCGTGTACGTGCTCGACGAACCGACCGCCGGTCTCCACCTCGCCGACGTACGGCAACTGCTCGGCCTGCTCGACCGGCTCGTCGACTCCGGTACGTCGGTCATCGTGGTCGAGCACCACCAGGCGGTCATGGCGCACGCCGACTGGATCATCGACCTCGGCCCCGGGGCCGGCCACGACGGAGGCAGGGTCGTCTTCGAGGGGACTCCGGCCGACCTCGTCGCGGCCCGCTCCACCCTCACCGGCGAGCACCTCGCGGAGTACGTCGGCGCCTGAGCGGACGCCCGGGGCCCGGCACGCCGCTCACCGCGCGTGCCGGGCCCCTTCCTGCCGACGACCCCGGTCCTGGCCGGGGCCGCCGGCACGAAAGAGCCCGGCCGGGCCCGGCGCCGTGAGCGGCCGGTGGACCGGACCCGGTCGGTGGTACGCGACGAGCTGCCGGACGGCCCGCGGGGCCGCCCCGGGAGTACGCACCCGGACACCGGAGCCCGAACGGCGCGTCCGCGGGGGCGGGTCGACGGCCGCGCAGCCGGACGAGCAGGTCCTGCGGGCCCGTCGCGGGGAGGGCGGAGGACGCACCGGGCGGCCGGGCCCGGACGCGGGCGGGCCCGGGGCGGGCCCGCCCCGACGGTCAGCCGGCCGCGCCGAGTGCGTCGGACACCAGGGCGCGGGCCTCGTCCTGGACCCGTGCCAGGTGCGCGGCCCCCTGGAAGCTCTCCGCGTACACCTTGTAGACGTCCTCGGTGCCCGACGGACGGGCCGCGAACCAGGCGCTGTCGGTGCAGACCTTGAGCCCTCCGACGGCCGCGCCGTTGCCGGGTGCCTCGGTGAGCACCGCGGTGACCGGTTCGCCGGCCAGGGTGCCGGCGGTGACCTGGTCCGCGGAGAGCCGGCCCAGGACCGCCTTCTCCTCACGCGTCGCCGGGGCGTCGATGCGGGCGTAGGCGGGATCGCCGAACCTGGCGGTGAGTTCGCCGTAGTGCTGCGAGGGGGTGGATCCGGTGACGGCGGTGATCTCCGAGGCGAGCAGGGCGAGCAGGATGCCGTCCTTGTCGGTGGTCCACACCCGGCCGTCGCGGCGCAGGAAGGACGCTCCCGCGGACTCCTCGCCGCCGAATCCCAGGGTGCCGTCGAACAGCCCGTCGACGAACCACTTGAAGCCCACCGGGACCTCCACCAGCCGCCGTCCGAGGTCGGCGGCGACACGGTCGATCATGGAGGAGGAGACCAGGGTCTTGCCGATGCCGGCGCCGGCGGGCCAGCCCTCGCGGTGCGTGCAGAGGTAGCGGATCGCGACGGCCAGGTAGTGGTTGGGGTTCATCAGCCCGCCGTCGGGCGTGACGATGCCGTGCCGGTCGGCGTCCGCGTCGTTGCCGGTGGCGATGGTGTACGCGTCGCGGCGCTCGATCAGCGAGGCCATGGCGTACGGCGAGGAGCAGTCCATCCGGATCCTGCCGTCCCAGTCCAGCGTCATGAAGCGCCAGGTGGGGTCGGCGAGCGGGTTGACCACGGTGAGGTCGAGCCGGTGGCGTTCGGCGATGCGCCCCCAGTAGGCGACCGAGGCGCCGCCGAGCGGGTCGGCGCCGATCCGGATGCCGGCGTCCCGCACGGCGTCCAGGTCGAGGACGGCGGGCAGGTCGTCGACGTAGCCGGTCAGGAAGTCGTGCCGGCCCGTGGTGGCGGCGGCGAGCGCCCGGGCGTGGGGGATCCTCCGGACCTCCTTCAGGCCTCCCTCGATCAGGGCGTTGGCCCGGTCCTGGATCCAGGAGGTGGCGTCGGATCCGGCCGGACCGCCGTGCGGCGGGTTGTACTTGAACCCGCCGTCGGCGGGCGGGTTGTGCGACGGGGTGACGACGATGCCGTCCGCGAGGCCGGACGTGCGCTCGCGGTTGTACGTCAGGATCGCGTGCGAGACGGCCGGGGTGGGGGTGTAGCCGTCGTCGCTGTCGATCAGGACGACGGCGTCGTTGGCGGCCAGCACCTCGACCGCCGTGATCCGGGCGGGCTCGGACAGGGCGTGCGTGTCGGCGCCCAGGAACAGCGGCCCGTCGGTGCCCTGCCGCTTCCGGTAGTCGCAGATCGCCTGGGTGGTGGCGGCGATGTGGTCCTCGTTGAACGCCGCCGCGAGCGCAGATCCGCGGTGCCCCGAGGTCCCGAAGGCCACCCGCTGGGCGGGCTCGGCCGGGTCGGGGTGGACGGTGTAGTAGGCCGTCACCAGCCGTGCCACGTCCACCAGGTCTCCGGGCTGCGCCGGCTGACCGGCCCGTTCGTGAACCATCGCTTCTCCTCTGTCCTCGTCGGGCGTTCGCGGACCGCCCCGGGGCGGACGATCGGCACGCGTCGTACCCGATACTGCCCGTTCGGCCACGCGTACGGACACGCGGCCCGACGGGAGATGGGTCCGGGTGCGCGGCGGACGGCGCCCCGTCCCTGCGCGGCGGGCCGGCGGACGACACCGACGGCGACGGCGGTGACGCGTGCGACGGCGTGCGACGGCGACGTGCGGCGGCGTGCGAAAGGGCGGGGCGGGCCGGGGGAATGCCGCACCCGGGCGGACGGGACTTCCGCAGGCGGAATTCACGCGCGCAACTCGGCGGGAAATGCGAGGCACTACCGCTCGGCGCATCCGGGGCGTCCGGGACGCGCAGATGCATACGGCACGGTCATCATGCGGCACCACCGCACATAAAAAGAGAAATGATCGTCCGACACGCCGAGCGAACAGAGGAACCGGTGGTCGGCGGCCTTTTCGAGGTCAATCCATGTGGACACGAGCGCGAGTCGGCGTGTTTTCCCTCGCATGGTCTGCAACAGTTCCTTTCGGTTTTCCGTTCTACTCATTTGATCTCCGCCGCCATATTCCTTGCCGCCGGTGTTCACCCGAACCGGCTCTTCGGGGGCATGTGAAAGAGAGCCATGCGTGCTGCAGAAGAGTTGCGCCGACAGAAGTCGGCTGACAGTCCTTCACCTGGTCCAGCCGGTGGAGGGAGGCGTCGCACGGGTCGTGACCGACCTGGTCGCGGCGCAGGTGCGGGCGGGGCTCCGTCCCGTGGTCGCCTGCCCGCCGGACGGGCCGCTGGCCGCCGGGGCGTCCACCGCCGGGGCCCGGGTGTGCTCCTGGCCCGCTGAGCGGGCTCCTGGCCCGCTGCTGGCCCGGGAGGTGGCCACCGCGGACCGGCTGGTCCGTGCGTACGCCCCCGACGTCGTCCACGCCCACAGCGCCAAGGCGGGCCTCGCCGGACGCCTGGCCGTACGCGGCCGGGTGCCGACCGTGTTCCAGCCGCACGCCTGGTCGTTCGAGGCCCTGGAGGGCAGGGCCGCCGGACTGGCCGCCGCGTGGGAGCGGTTCGGCGCCCGGTGGAGCGACCGCATCCTGTGCGTCAGCGAGTCCGAGCGCAGGACCGGGCAGCGCGCGGGGGTCACGGCACGCTGGTCGGTGATCCACAACGGCATCGACCTCGGCCGCTTCCGCCCGGGGGGCGCGGACGCCCGGGCGTCGGCCCGGGCCTCGCTGCCGCTCCTCGACGGGATCCCGGCGGACGTGCCCCTCGCGGTCTGCGTGGGCCGCCTGAGCCGCCAGAAGGGACAGGACGTCCTGCTGCGGGCCTGGCGGACGGCGGCGCCGGCCGGGGCGCGGCTGGTCCTGGTCGGCGACGGGCCGTCCGGCGACGAGCTGCGGCGCACCGCCCCTCCCGGCGTGCTGTTCGCGGGGGCCACCGCCGATGTGCGGCCCTGGATCCACGCGGCGGACCTGCTGGTCCTGCCGTCGCGCTGGGAGGGGATGGCCCTGGCCCCCCTGGAGGCGATGGCCTGCGGCACCCCGGTCCTGCTGACCGATGTCAACGGGGCCAGGGAGAGCCTGCCGCCCGGGCACCCGCCCCACTGCCTGGTGCCGCCCGGCGACGCCCCCGCCCTCGCGGCGGCGCTGTCCGCACTGCTGGGCGACCCGGCCCTGCGGGCGGAGCTGGGCCGCACCGCGCAGAGCCGCACCCGGTCGGTCTTCGACGTGTCGAGGACCTCGGGCGCGGTCCTGAATCTCTACGAGGAACTTGTCGGCCCGTCCCACCCCATGACGAGGAAGCGCACCGAGCGATGACGACGGAGAGTGCACCTGTCCCCCATGCCGCCCAGGCGACCGCCGTACGGCGTGCGGCGTCCGCGATCCGGCCGCCGCGCAACGGCGGGAAGGACGCCACGGCCCCACGACCCGCCGCACGCGCCGCCCGGCGGCGTGCCCCGGCGGCCCTGCCGGCCGCCGACGCGCTCGCGCTGGGCGTGACGGTGGCCCTGGTCGCCCCCGGGGTGTGGCCACCGGCCGTGCTCCTGGTGCAGGCGGCGGTCCAGGCGCTCCTGCACGCCTACCGCGGCCTGTACCGGCCGGGGTTCTCCCCGTCCGCCCTGGCGGAACTGCCGGCGCTGGCGTGGCTGGCCGTCGTGCAGTGGTACGCCGTCGCCGAGGCGGTGACCCTGTACGACCCGCGGCTGGCCGCGGACTGGACGACGCTCGGCTGCGCGGCCGGCCTCCAGACCCTGGTGGGCTGCGGCGCCCGCGCCGTCGTCCACCGGACACGGCTGTGGTCGGCCGCGCGCAGTCCGCAGTCCACCCTGGTGGTCGGCGAGGGTCCGGTCGCCGACCGGGTCGTCGCCGTGCTGCAGGAACACCCGCGGTACGGGATGCGTCCGGTCGGCCGGGTGGCGGGTCCCGGCACGGAGGCGGACGGGACGCCAGGAGAGGCGCCGCTGCCCCTCCTCACGTCGGTGCAGGACGCGGGCCGGGCCGTCGTGCAGAACTCCGTCCGGCACGCCGTGTTCACGGTTCCGCCCGAGGGCGTGCCGGACGGCTGGGAGCTCTTCGCCCTGTTCGCGCGGCACGGGTGCCGGGTGTGGCTGATCACCGATCAGGGCACGGCCGCGCAGTGCGGGACCACGGGCCGGCCGGACCATGTCTGGGGTTTCGCGGCCCACGCGCTGACCACCCGGCCGCACCGTCCGGTGGCGCACCGGGTGAAGCGGGCGATGGACGCGGTCCTGGCCTCGGTGGCCCTGGTCGTGGCGTCACCGGTGATGGCCGGGTGCGCGCTCGCGGTCCGGGTGTGCGACGGCCCGGGGGTGATCTTCCGGCAGGAGCGGATCGGCGAGCACGGACGGCCGTTCGTCCTGCTGAAGTTCCGCACCCTGCGCCCCGCCGACGCCCATGAGTCGGCGACCCGGTGGAACGTGTCGTCCGACGGGCGGATGAGCCGCGCCGGCAGGCTGCTGCGCAGGACGTCGCTGGACGAGCTGCCGCAGCTGTGGAACGTCGTGCGGGGCGATATGAGCCTGGTCGGTCCACGACCTGAACGCCCTTACTTCGTCCAGCAGTTCAGCCGTACGCATCCCGGCTACCGGGCCCGGCACCGGATGCCCGTCGGCATCACGGGACTGGCCCAGGTGCACGGGCTGCGCGGCGACACCTCGATCGAGGACCGCGCCCGTTTCGACAACCGGTACATCGAGACCTGGTCGCTGTGGCAGGACCTGTGCGTGCTGGCGCGCACGGCGGGTTCGGTGTTCCGGCTCGGAGGCAGCTGAACCGTGACCCTCACCGTGACCGCGGCGCCCGCCGCACCCGTCCTGCGGGAGGAGACCGCCTCCCGCGGGTGGAGCGGGCGGTGGCCGTTGCTGCCGCTGATCGCGACGGTCCTGCTGGTGGCCCTGCCGGGCGACGGGACGGACCCCGGGACCGTGTCCGGCGTGCCCGCCGCCGACCTCCTCTCCGGCGTGGCCGTCCTCGTCTGCGTGGGCCGTCTGCTGTACCTGCGGCGGCGTCCGCTCTCCCCGGCCGCGGCGGTGGTGCTGGGCCTGCCGGTCGTGGGACTCGCCCTGGCCACGGTGACCGCCGCGGACCCGGTGGCGGCGCTGCCCGGCCTGGTCCGCTACCTCCAGATCTTCGTCCTGGTGCCGGCCGCCGTCCTCCTGCTGGTCAGGGACGCGCGGGGGTTCCGGGCCGTCGCGGGCACACTCGTCCTGCTGGCGGCCGTCCAGGGGGCCACGGGTGTCCACCAGTACCTCACCGGCTCCGGCGCGTCCTACATGGGGGAGGACGTCCGCGCGGTCGGCACGTTCGGCCCCGGCGACGTGATGGGGATGGCGACGGTGGTCGGCTACGGCCTGATCGCGGTCGCCGCGTACGCGCTGCGTCCGCCCGCCGGTTCCGCCCGACGGCTGCGGCCGTGGGCCGCGGTGACCGCGGCCCTGCTGGTGCTCCCCCTCGCGCTGTCCTTCAGCCGGGGGGCGTGGATCGCCACGGCGGCGGGGGCGCTCGCCGTGATCGCGCTGACCGGACTCCGGCAGGCGGTCCGGGTGCTGGCCGTGCTGGGCGCCGCCGGTGTGGTCCTCGTCGGGGGCCTGGGCGTCGGGTCCGAGATGATCTCGCAGCGGCTCACCAGCATCACCGAGGTGACGAGCGCACCCGACCGGTCGGTCAACGACCGCTACACCATGTGGGCCGCCGCGACGGACATGTGGCGCGAGCACCCCGCGGCGGGCGTCGGCCTGAAGGGCTTCCCCGCGCACCGGGACGGGCACGCCTCGATCGGGCTGTCCGCAGGCAGCGACACGGCGGGCGCGGGGCAGGCGTTCCGCCGGCAGCCCCTCCTCTCCCCCCACAACATGTATCTGCTGGTGCTGAGCGAGCAGGGACTCGTGGGCCTCACCGCGCTGGTGGGCTCCTGGGCGGCCCTGCTGGCCGGCGGGGTGCGCAGGCTGCTGCTCGCCCGGGCCCGGGGATCCGCCGCCCTCGACTGCGGCCTGGCCGCCGTCGGACTGATGACCTGGCAGACGGTCGACTTCCTGTACGCGGACATCGGCGGTCCCTCCACCGTGCTGACCGGGATCGTGCTCGGTCTCGCCGCGTGGTGGGCGCTCGCCGAGCCGGAGAGGACGACCGCGGCATGAGCGGCACCACCACCACCGAACCGGCCCCCGGGACGACGGCCGCCGGTCCGTCCGCAGCCGGCCGGCCACGTCAGGGGAGCTTTCTCGCCCGGGCGGCGGGCGGCGCGGCGGGACTGACCGTCGTCGCCGCCCTGCTGGGGCTCGTGCGGGACCAGGCCGTCGCCCGGCTGTTCGGCGCCAGCCACGCCAGCGACGCCTTCCTGATCGCGTGGACGGTTCCGGAGATGGCCGCCACCCTGCTGATCGAGGACGGCATGGCGCTGCTGCTGGTCCCGGCGTTCAGCCTGGCACTGACCCGGCGCACCGGGGACGTCCGGACGCTCGACCCGGTCCGCGCCCTGGTGGCGGACACCCTGCCCCGGCTGTCCGCCGCGCTGGCGTGCGCGGGCGGGCTGCTGGTCTGGGCCGCTCCGTGGGTCGTGGGCGTTCTGGCGCCGGGGCTGGAGGACCCGCGGCTCGCGGTGGACTGCACCCGTCTGACGGCCGTCACGGTGCTCACCTTCGGGATCACCGGGTACTTCAGCGCGGCGCTGCGGGCGCACGGCAGGTTCCTGGCGCCGGCCGGTGTCTACATCGCGTACAACATCGGCATCATCGGCGTGACCCTGGCCCTGCACTCCGTCTGGGGGGTCCGGGCCGCCGCGGCGGGCGTCGCCGTCGGGAGCGTGCTGATGATCCTGACCCTGCTCCCTGCGTTCGTCCGGCTGGTGCCGGGGCGGGGCGGGAGCCGGGCGGTGCGGGAGAGGGGCCCGGCGCTGCTCGGCGCGACGGTGCTGGCCCCGGTGATCCTGTTCGTGCTGACCCGTCAGTCGCAGGTCCTCGTCGAGCGGTTCCTCGCCTCGTCCCTGCCGGAAGGGGCGATCTCGCACCTCAACTACGCGCAGAAGGTGGCGCAGTTGCCGATGGTGCTGTCCATGATGATCTGCACGGTGACCTTCCCGGTCGTCGCGCGGGCCATGGCGGCCGGGGACCGGGAGGGGGCCAGGCGGCGGGTCGAACGCGATCTCGCGCTGGCCGGCACCGTGGTGCTGCTCGGTACGGCGGCGGTGCTCGGCTGTGCGCCCCGGATCGTCGAGGTGCTCTTCCAGCGCGGCGCCTTCGACGCGGCGGACACCGCGGCCACCGCCGGTGCCATGCGGGTCTACGCGCTCGGCCTGCTCGGCCACACCCTGGTCGGCGCCCTGTGCCGGCCGTACTTCTCGGCGGGCCGGCCGACCTGGTACCCGCTCGGCGCGATGGCCGCCGGGCTCCTGGTCACCGCGGCCGCCGGTCTGCTGCTGACCGGCCCCTTCGGCGTGAACGGGATCGCGGCCGCCAACGCCGTCGGCATCAGCACGAGCGCCCTGCTGATGCTCCTGGGGCTGGGCACGCGGGCGGTCGCCGTGCGGCCCGCGGCGGTCGTCCTCTCGCTGGCCCGTCCGGCGGCCGCGGCGGCGGTCGCCGCGGCGGCGGGCCGGCTGGCCGCGGAGCAGGCGCCGGGTCCGGTGACCGGTCTCGCGGCCGGGTGCCTCGTGGTCCCCCTGGCGTTCCTGCTGACCGGGCTCGCGCTGCGGGCCCCCGAAGCCGTCCATCTGCTGGCACTCGTCCGACGGAGGTTCCCTCATGGCCGCTGACACCTCGCCACTCCGTGCCCGTGCGCTCCCGGGCCGGTCCAGGCCCTGGATCCTGACGTACCACTCGGTGAGCGATCCGACGGACGACCCGTACGGCATCACCGTCTCCGCCGACCGCCTCGACGAACAGCTGGCCGTGCTGCGCCGCCGGGGGCTGACGGGGGTGGGGACGGCAGCCCTGCTGCGGGCGCACGCCGCGGGCCGGCGCGGGCTGGTGGGGCTCACCTTCGACGACGGGTACGCCGACTTCCTCGACGAGGCGCTCCCGGTCCTGCTGGCCCACGGCTGCACCGCGACGGTCTTCGTCCTGCCGGGCCGGCCCGGCGGCTCCAACGTCTGGGATCCGCTCGGCCCGCGCCGACCGCTCCTGACGGAGGACGGCGTCCGCGCCGCCGCCGCGGCGGGGATGGAGATCGGCTCGCACGGGCTGCTGCACCGGGACCTCACCGAGCTGTCCGACGCCGAGCTGCGCGAGGAGACCCACGGCAGCAGGGAGGCGCTGCGCCGCATCACCGGCCGGGCGCCCGACGGCTTCTGCTATCCGTACGGCACCGCCGACCGCCGGGTCGTCGCGGCGGTGCGCGCGGCCGGGTACGCCTACGGCTGCGCCCTGACCCCCGGCGCCCTGTCCGGTCCGCTCGCCCTCCCCCGCACGCATGTCAGCCACGCCGACCGGGGGGCGCGCCTGCGGGCCAAGGAGGTGCGCCACCGGCTGCGGTACCGCGCGTCCGGTTCCGCGGGGCCGGGTGACGCCGCGTGAGGGTGCTGCACGTCATCACCGGGCTCGGAGCCGGCGGGGCCGAGCAGCAGTTGCGGCTGCTGCTGCGCCATCTGCCGGTGCACTGCGACGTGGTGACGCTCACCAATCCGGGAGCGGTCGCCGAGGGGCTGCGGGCCGACGGCGTACGGGTCCGTGACCTCGGGATGCGGAGCAACCGGGACCTCGGCGCGGTGCCCCGGCTGGCCCGGACCGTCCGGCGCGGCGGGTACGACCTCGTGCACACGCACCTCTACCGGGCCTGCGTCTACGGCCGGATCGCGGCGCGCCTGGCCGGTACGCCCGTCGTGGCGACGGAGCACTCCCTGGGGCGTGCGGAGATAGAGGGACGGCCGCTGACCCGGGGCACCCGTGAGCTCTACCTGCTCACCGAGCGGCTGGGGGCGGCGACCGTCGCCGTCTCCGAGACCGTCGCGGGCCGGCTGCGCGACTGGGGCGTGCCGGCCGCCCGGATCCACACGGTCCCCAACGGCGTGGACGCGGCGGCCTTCCGCTTCGACGGGGGGCTGCGCCGCTCCACCCGGGCCCTGCTGGGCATCCCGGAAGGGGACTTCGTGGTGGGGGGCGTGGGCCGGCTGGTCCCCGGGAAGCGCTTCGACCTGCTGATCCGGGCCGTCGCCGCCCTCCCGGGCGCCCGGCTCGTCCTGGCCGGGGACGGTCCGGAGGCGGCGTCGCTGCGCGCGCTGGCCGTCCGGCTCGGTGCGGCCGGCCGGGTCACCTTCCTCGGCGAGTGCGGCGGCGCGGGCACGGCCCCGGGTGTCCCCGCGGTGCTCAGCGCGGTCGACACGTTCGTCTCGGCGTCCCGCGAGGAGTCCTTCGGACTCGCCGTCGTCGAGGCGCTGGCCGCCGGACTGCCCGTGGTGCACGCGGCCTGCCCCGCCGTGGAGGACTTCCCGGCGGGCCGCGTACCGGGCACCACCCGCATCGGATCCGCCTCCGGCGGGACCGGTGCCACGGCCGAACTGACGGCCGTGCTGCGGCGGCGGATGGAGGACGGCGCCCGCAGGCTGCCGCCCCCCGCGGCCGTGGACCACTACGACATCCGGCTGAGCAGCAGGCGCCTCATGGACGTCTACGCACAGGCCGTCGACCCCGTCACCGTCCCCCCGACCGAGAGAGCACTCCGATGACCGAATCGCCCGAGCAGAAGCCGACCGTCGCCGGACGGTTCCGGCGGCTCCGCCCCGCACCCGCAACGACCGGCCGGTGGGCCCTGCCGGCCTGCGTCCTGCTCGGCGCCGCCTGCGGACTGTCCTACGGTGTGCTCGCCGAGCCCGAGTACGCGGCCACCGGCTACGCCGTGGTGACCGCCGACAAGAACGTCGACCCGGCCGCCGCCCTGGGCTACGCGCAGTCGTACGGCCGGCTGGTCACCAGCGACGCCACCCTCGCCTACGCCAAGGGGGCCGCCGGGGAGCCCGTCCGCGAACTGCGCACCCACGTGCGGTCCGAGACCTCACCGGACTCGCCCATGATCGCGGTGACCGGCACCTCGGCCGACCGGGACCGTGCCGCGGACATCGCCAACGCGGTGACCGAGGCCGTGGTCGTGAGCAGCGGTCACGTCGCGAAGGAGACGGGCGTGAAGCTGATCAAGTTCTCGCACGCGGTGCCTCCCGTCGACCAGGTGTCGCCCTCCGCGCCGCTCGCCGCGGCGGTCGGCGCCGCCGCGGGCGGACTGGTCGGCGGACTGGTCCTGCTCGTCCGCCCCCGCCAGGACCGGCGCGGCGTCACCGCGCAGGTGCCGGGCCCCGCCCAGGGCGGCACCACCGGGGAACGGGAGCTCGTGCGATGAACGACGACCGACGCGGACGGCTGACCGTCACGCTCTGCCGCGACCTGGCGGACTTCGCGGACCTCGCGGCCGAGTGGGACGCGCTGCACCGCCGCTGCCCCACCGCCACCCCGTTCCAGAGCCATGCGTGGCTCCACTCCTGGTGGCTCTCCTACGGGGTCCCCGGCCGGCTCCGGGTCGTCCTGGCGCGCCGGGACGGCCGTCTGATCGGCGCGGCACCGCTGATGCTCGTCCACCGTCCGATGCCCCTGCTGGTGCCGATGGGCGGCGCGATCTCGGACTTCTTCGACATCCTGGTGGACGGCGGGGAGACACCCGCGGCGGTCACCGCGCTGGAGCGCGGGCTCCACCGGGCGGCCTCGCACACCGTCGTGGACCTGCGCGAGGTCCGGCCCGACGCCTCGGCGCACCTGCTGTTCGATGCCTGGCAGGGCGTGCGGAGCAGCCGTACGGACTCGACGTGCATGGAGCTGCCCGCCGAGCCCATCGACGCCCTGATCGGCCGGATGGCCGGTTCACGGGCGCAGCGGGCCCGCGCGAAGCTGCGCAGGGTCGACGCGCTCGGCATCGAGTGCCGCACGGCGCCGGTCCCCCGGGTGGCGGCCGCCGTCGGCAACCTGCTCGCGCTGCACGAGCTGCAGTGGCGGGGCCGGGGGGTGAACCCGGAGCACCTGCGGCCGCGCTTCTGCTCGCACCTGGTGCGCTCGGCCCGCCGGATGGTGCGCGACGGGGAGGCCTCGGTCAGGGAGTTCGTGCTGGACGGCGAGGTCGTCGCCGCCGATCTGTCCTACCGTTCCGCGCGGCTGACCGGAGGTTACCTCTACGGCGCCGATCCGCGGCTGCGGGAGCGGAAGGTCGACGTCTCCTCGATGCTGCTCCGCGAGATCGCGCGGGAGGCCGGGGAGCTGGACCGGGGTGTGCTGAGCCTGCTGCGCGGCGCGGAGCAGTACAAGAACAGCTGGGGTCCCGTGGCGGTCGTCAACAGGCGGCTCCTGCTGGCCCGCTCGGGACTGGAGCCGCTGCTGCGGCTGCGCGAGACCCAGCTGTCGGTCCGGGACCGGGCCGCCGGGACGGTGAAGGCCCGGATCCCCGCCGCCCGGGACTGGCGCGGCCGGATGGGCGAGCTGCCCGCGGCCGGGCTCGCGTTCCTCGGGCGAGGTTGAGCCGGGATGGTGACTTTTCCGCCGATCCGTTACCACCTGTCGGTTTTCGCGTTGTCAGAGCGTGTCGGCCGCAGTCAAGGTGGCCGGATTCGATCGTCTCAAGGAGAACAGATGTCGCGTATCTCGAAGGTGGCCGCCGTCATGGCAGGTACCGGTGCCCTGATCGCCGGCGGCGCCGGCATGGCTACCGCCGACGCCGGGGCGGAGGCCGTCGCGGCCCACTCCCCCGGCGTCCTTTCGGGCAACGCCGTCCAGGTGCCCGTCCACGTCCCGGTCAACGTGTGCGGCAACACGGTCAACGTGATCGCCCTGCTCAACCCGGCGTTCGGCAACACCTGCGCCAACGTCTCGGACAGCCACGCGGACGAGGGCGACTACGGCTACGGCAGCTGATCACCCCGACGCACCGCCGGGCCTCCTTCCTCCGCCTCCGGGCGGCGGGAGGAGGCCCGGCCCCGTTCCGGGCCGCGGGCCCGCGCCGGTCAGACGTACCGGTAGAGCCGGGTGTGGTCCATGAGCTGCGAGGGCGGCACGTCCCACGGCGGCATCGGCCGGTCGAGCGGGAAGATCCGGTCCCGCTGCGGGTCGTCGGCGGGGAGGGTGCGGGCCGGCAGGTAGCGGGAGCGCGGATGCGCCTTCTGCCACCGCGTCCAGAGCAGGTCGATGAAGGCGTGGTGGAGCCAGAAGACCGGGTCGTCGGGAGAGGCCGCACCCCCCATCGATCCGCCGATCCAGCGGTGCACCCGGTTGTGGTTGGCGACACCTCGGCCGCCCCTGATGCCCCAGCCCTCGATCCGGTTGCGGAAGCCGGTCGTGCTGACGCTGTTCCAGGGGGCGGTGTCGTACACCGGGTCGGCGAGCGCGCGGTCCACCTCCGCGGCGCCGGGCAGGGTGACGGGTGCGGCGGGCCGGCCGAAGTCGCGCCGCAGGAAGTGGTCGTCGGTGACACCGGCCCGGATGCGCCAGTCTCCCCGCCGGTAGGCGAACGGGCCGGTCATCACCTGCCGGTCGCCGGGCCGGCCGTTGCCCCCCATGAAGTCCTCAGCCCAGAGCGAGGCTCCCGCGGTGTTGTCGCGCGTCCAGTCCCAGTACGGGACCGAGACGCGCGGGTCGACGGAGCGCAGCGCCTTCTCGAACTCCAGTAGGTACTGGCGGTGCCAGGGGAAGAAGGACGGGGTCATGTGGGCGGGACGGGGCCTGCTCTCGCCGTCGGTGACGTAGTACTGGCGGTGCAGGGTGACGAAGTCGTCGTAGCGGCCGGAGCGTTTGAGCTCCAGCATCGCGTCGACCAGGCGTTTCTTCTCGGTGCGCGTGAGGTCGCGCTGATTCTTGCGGCTGTACACCCGTGCGTGTCCTTAGGGGTCAGATGGTGTGCGGGGAGGAGGCCGCCAACCGGGCGGTGCCGAGGGCATCGACCGCCGCGCGGGCCGTCTCCCGGAGGGTCGGGAACGATTCGTAGTGGTTGACGGTGCTGAGGTAGCTGCCGTCGGCGCGCCGCATCACGTGCAGGGTCCTGCCGTCGATGCTGACGTCGGCGGCGGGGGCCGGGACGGTCTCGGCGTCGTGCGGGGGCGCTCCGGCCGCGACGACGGCGGTGGCCGTGCCCCGGATCTCGCGGCCCTTGTAGAGCTCGGAGAACCGTTCCGGCCCGACGTCGCGTTCCCGCGCACCTCCTCCGGGCTCCTGCGCCTGGAGGAGGACCGGGGCGAGCGCGCCCGCGGTGCCGGCCACCACGGCCGCGGTGAAGGCGGTGCGCAGCACCGCGCGGCGGGCCGGATGCGGGGCGCCGGCCCGCTCGCCGTCGGGGCCACCGGTCGGATGCATCGTGGGGTACCTCCCTCTCGTCCGCTCCTGCGAGATCTCTCGCTCCCGTGCGCAACGAGACGGGGCGCGAACGGTTCTCTCCCGCGCCGGACATCGCGCGACCGTGGGAACTTCCCGCGCCCGTCCGGCCGTGTCGGCCGCCCGGCGCGGCCCGCCGGGCCACCATGGCCGTCCGAGATCCCGGAGGTTGTCCATGAACGCGCCGACGCAGCTGTCCACCGGCCCCGTGCGGGGAACGGCGGAGGCCGACCTGGCCGATCCGGCGTTCTGGCGGCTGCCGCGGGCGGAACGGCTGTCCGCCTTCGCCCGGCTGAGAGAACGCGACGCACCGGCCCTCTTCACGCCCCGCACGGGCTCGCGCACCCCGTTCCGGGTGCTGGTGCGGCACGCGGACGTGCGGTCGGCCAGCCGTCAGCCCCAGTTGTTCGCCAGCGCTCCCGGTGTGACCGACCCCGAACCGGCCCCCTGGGCCAAGGCGGTGTTCGGCAACTCGATGGTCCACATGGACGGCGCCGAGCACGCGGGGCTGCGGAGGACCGTCTCCCGGGCCTTCACCCCGCGGCTGCTCGCCGCCGCCGAGAGGAACATCGAAGCGGTCGCCCGGCGGCTGGTGGACGAGGTGGCCGCCGAGGGGCCGGGCGACTTCATGCGCTCGGCCGCCGCGCGGATGCCGTTCGAGGTGATCTGCGACCTGATGGGCATCCCCGCCCGGCACCGGGCCGCCATCGCCGCGCGCGTCGACCACGCGTCGGAGTACGTCGGCGTGCAGAGGCGCGGCCTCGCCCGGGTACGGATCCCGGGGCGGGGTCTGCGCTCCCTGGCCCGCATGCAGCTGGAGATGTCGGGGATCGCCCGGGAGCGGCGCCGCGTCCCGGCGGACGACCTCATCTCGGCGCTGGTCCGCGCGGACGTCGACGGGCAGGCCCTGTCGGTACGTCAGCTGGGGGCGTTCTTCTCGCTGCTCCTCGTCGCGGGTGTGGAGACCACCCGGAACGCGATCGCCCACGGGCTGGTCCTGCTGGACGCGCATCCGGACCAGCGGGCCCTCCTGGAGTCCGACTTCGACCGCTACGCCGACGGCGCGGTGGACGAGATCGTCCGTCACTCGACGCCGATCATCCAGTTCCGCCGGACGGTGACCGCCCCCTGCTCGCTCGGCGGCTGTTCCTTCGCGCCCGGGGACAAGGTCGTCCTGCTCTACGCGTCCGCGAACCGGGACGCGTCCGTGTTCGAGGATCCCGACGTCTTCGACATCACCCGGTCCCCCAATCCGCACCTCGGGTACGGAGGAGGGGGTCCCCACCACTGCCTGGGGGCTCACCTGGCGAAGCTGGAGATGAAGGCCCTGTTCCGCGAGCTGCTCACCCGGCTGGGAGATGTGCGGCTGCCGGCCGCGCCGGTTCTCGTCGACTCGAATTTCGACAACCGCGTCGGTTCCCTTCCCTTCACCTTCTCGGGCGTTCACCCGAACGGACCGCTGTAGGGCCGTGTGTGTCGCGAATGGTCCATCGAGGGGCGGTACGGCAGCCCATTGTTGAATCTTTCTCCTTAGGGTCGGAGCGTCGGAGTCAGGCCGCAGTCCTAGGAGGATCCGTGCCCGTACAGCGCCGTCTCAGCACGTTCGGCATCGGGGCGACCGCGCTCTGTCTCCTCGCCGGCGGAGCGGTCCTCACCGATCGCGACACGGGGGACGTTCAGAGCGACAAGGGGGCGCCGGAGCCCGCCCGGACGACCGCCGTCGGTGCCTATCTGGACTACGGACCGCAGGGCGTGAAGCGGATGGCGGAGCTGTCGCGCTGGCTGGGCGGCACGGAGCTCCGCGTCGGGCACACCTATCTGCCGGGCGACGCGTGGGAGAACATCGAGGGCCGTCCCGGTTTCCTCGGTTCCTGGGCGGCGTGGCGCAAGGCGGCCGACGACCGGATGCTCGTGCTCAACACGCCGATGCTGGCGCGGAACGAGGAGCGGGTCCCGGACGCCGAGGTCCGCGGCCTGCTGCGGGCGGGCGCCCAGGGGCGGTTCGACGAGCACTTCCGCAGGCTGGCCGAGCGTCTGGTGGCGCTGGGGGTCCCGGACACGGTGATCGTCCTCGGCTGGGAGATGAACGGCACGACGTACACGCACCGGTGCGGCCCGGACCCGGAGGCGTGGAAGGCCTACTGGAACCGCATCGTCACCGCGATGCGGTCCGTCCCGGGCCAGAAGCTCCGCTTCGACTTCGCGCCGAGCCGGGGACGGGACGCGGTGCCCTGGACGGAGTGCTATCCGGGTGACGACGTCGTGGACATCATCGGCATGGACTCGTACGACCAGCCCCCGGCGCGGTCCTTCGACGAGCAGGTGAGCGAGCCGTACGGCCTGCAGAAGCAGGTGGACTTCGCCGCCGAGCACGGCAAGCCGATCTCCTTCCCCGAGTGGGGGCTGTTCCGCAACGGCGACAACGCCACCTACATGCGCCGCATGCTGGAGTGGATGGACCGGCACGAGCCGCTGTACCAGACGATCACGGACTACTGCCCGCACGGTGTCTGGCAGTGCGCCGACAATCCCCGGTCCTCGGAGGTGTTCCGGGAGAAGCTGAGCGGCCTGCCGGACGCCACCGAGCCCCCCGCGGTGGAACCGAGCCCGACGCCCACGCAGCCCGTACCGGACGAGCCCGCTCCGACGGAGCCGGTCCCGGACACGAACGATCCCGGATGGTGCATCACCGTGCCGCTGAGCGAGTGGTTCGGTGCGTGGGTGACCGACCGCCAGGTGTGCCTGCGCCGCTGAGTTCCCGGGCCGTCCGGCGGTCCCGCGGGTCCCGCGGCCGGTTCTTCCGGCACGTGTCGCTCCGACGCGTCGCTTCCGGATCACCCGTGTCTCTTCGATACTGGTGCCGAACGCAGGACCGGACTCAGACCGCCGGGCGGCCAGGACCACCGGCCGCCGTTGCTCCCCCAGGAGGAACCGTTGCGCATGCTCATCAACGTGCCGGAGACCGTCGTCGCGGACGGGCTCCGCGGCATGGCCGCCGCCCATCCGGACCTCGTCGTGGACGTGGACAACCGCGTCGTCGTCCGGCGTGACGCCCCGGTCGCCGGGAAGGTCGGCCTGGTCTCCGGGGGCGGGTCAGGGCACGAACCGCTGCACGCGGGGTTCGTCGGGCCCGGAATGCTGTCCGCGGCGTGTCCCGGGGAGGTCTTCACCTCACCGGTGCCCGACCAGATGGTCCGGGCGGCCGTCGCGGTCGACAGCGGCGCGGGCGTGCTGTTCGTCGTGAAGAACTACACCGGGGACGTGCTGAACTTCGACATGGCCGCGGAACTCGCCGAGGACGAGGGCGTCCGGGTCGCCCGGGTCCTGGTCGACGACGACGTGGCGGTGTCGGACAGCACGTTCACGGCGGGCCGGCGCGGCACCGGGGCGACCCTGTTCGTCGAGAAGCTCGCCGGCGCCCTCGCGGACGAGGGTGCGCCGCTGGAGCGGGTGGAGGCCATGGCGCGGCGGGTGAACGAGTCCGCCCGGAGCTTCGGGGTCGCGCTCAGCTCCGTCACCACACCGGCCAAGGGCACCCCGACGTTCGACCTGCCCGCGGGCGAGCTGGAGTTGGGCATCGGCATCCACGGTGAGCCGGGCCGGGAGCGCCGCCCGATGATGACGTCCGGGGAGATCGCCGATGTCGCGGTCCACGCGGTGCTGGAGGATCTGCGGCCGGACGGACCCGTGCTGGTGCTGGTCAACGGGATGGGCGCGACCCCGCTGCTGGAGCTGTACGGGTTCAATGCCGAGGTCCAGCGGGTGCTGTCGGAGCGGGGGGTGGCGGTGGCTCGTACGCTGGTGGGCAACTACGTGACGTCGCTCGACATGGCGGGCTGCTCGGTGACGCTCTGCCAGGTGGACGAGGAGATGGTGCGGCTCTGGGACGCGCCGGTCCGCACGCCCGCGTTGTGCTGGGGCCGGTGAACCGGCCGTCCGCCGTACGAGGAACAGGAGATCTTGTGCTCGACACCGATTTCTTCCGTCGCTGGATGGCCGCCGCCGCTGCCGTCGTCGACCGTGAGGCCGACCGGCTGACCGAGCTCGACGCCGCGATCGGGGACGCCGACCACGGGAGCAACATGCGGCGCGGCTTCGCCGCCGTGAGCGAGGTGCTCGGCAAGGAGGCCCCGGACACGCCCGGTGCGGTGCTGACGCTGGCCGGCCGGCATCTGATCTCGACGGTCGGCGGGGCGTCCGGACCGCTGTACGGGACGCTGCTGCGCCGCACGGGGAAAGCGCTCGGCGACGCACCGGAGGTGACCCAGGAGCAGTTGGCCGAGGCCCTCGGGGCGGGCGTGGCCGCGGTGGCGCAGCTGGGTGGGGCGCAGGCCGGGGACAAGACGATGCTGGACGCGCTGTTGCCGGCCGTGGAGGTGCTGGGCAGTTCGTTCGCGAAGGCCCGGGAGGCTTCGCTGGCGGGTGCGCTGGCGACCGTGCCGCTGCGGGCGCGCAAGGGCAGGGCCAGTTATCTGGGCGAGCGCAGCATCGGGCACCAGGATCCGGGTGCCGCCTCGTCGGCGCTGCTGATCGGGGCGCTCGACGAGGCCGCGGGGGGCGGGTCGTGAGCGGGGCGGAGCAGGTCGGGATCGTGCTGGTCTCCCACAGCGGGCCGGTGGCGGAAGCCGTCGTCGCGCTGGCCAGGGAGCTGGCGGCCGGTGGGGCGACGGCGCCGATGGCCGCGGCGGGGGGTACCTCGGCCGGCGGTCTGGGGACGAGCTCGGAGCTGGTCGCCGCGGCGGCGGAGAAGGTCGACCGGGGCGCCGGTGTGGCGCTGCTGGTGGATCTGGGGAGCGCGGTGCTCACGGTGAAGTCCATGCTGGCGGAGGGCGACGAACTGCCGGAGGGCGCGCGGCTGGTGGACGCCCCGTTCGTCGAGGGCGCCGTCGCCGCCCTGGTGACGGCGTCGGCGGGCGGCGACCTGGACGCGGTGGAGGCCGCGGCCACCGAGGCGTACGGCTACCGCAAGACCTGAGCGGGGCCGCGACGGTCCCGTGCGGCACCCGGGCCGGACCCGGGAGCCGCACACCGGCGGCACCACCGCCGGTGACGGGAGGTCAGGGCGCGGGCCGGCCCTCCGTGATGCCGATCTCCGCCCGCCGGGTGACCCCGTTGACGGTGACCGCGAGCGTCACGGTGCCCGGCCGCAGCGCGGTGAGCCTGCCCGTGGCCGGGTCCAGCGTCGCGAGGTGGCACGGACGGGCCCGGCCGGCCGCTCCGATGTGGACGTTCGGGGAGCCGGTCCAGTCCGCGCTCAGCGGGAAGGCCACCGGTACGGTCCGTGCGCCCTGGGTGACGTGTGCGGCGACCGTCGTGCTCCGGCCCCTGACGAGCCGCGCGGGGGCGTCGAGGGCGAGTGCGTCGACGTGGGCGCGGGTCTGGACGGAGAGCCAGTCGGGCCCGCCCCGCCACGGCCGGCGGCGTGCGGCTGCCTGGTCCCCGGGTGTGACCCGGTCGGCTCCGACCAGGGACCAGCCGGTGAATCCGCCGCGGTCCGCGGGGCCCGCAGGTGCCTTGCCGGAGTTCCCGTTGACGAGGTAGGGGACCCCGTCCACGCGTGAGGCGTCGAAGACCCCCGCGTGGCCGGCGACGAGGGCCGCGCCCTTGCCCGTCGTACGGCGGAAGTCGGCGAGCCACCGCTCGACGAGTGCCGCCTCCTTGCGGTCGCTCAGCCGGGAGGCCTGCTGCCCGGTGGGGTCCCGTGGGGGCACGTGCTCGATCAGCAGCACGGAGCCGACGGAACGGTCCCCGGCCGCCGCGTCCAGCCGGGCCCGGAGCTCCTCGATCTGGGCGAAGCCGCCGCTGCGCAGGCTGAGACCCGAGGTGTCGAGCGTGATGACCCGGGTGCCCCGGTGGTCGAACGTCCGCCGGGCGGGGCCGAACTCGGCGGTGAACCGGTCGATCGTGCCGCCCGTCACCTCGTGGTTGCCCGGCACGTAGTACCAGGGCAGCGCGTCGCCCAGCTCCTCCTCCAGGACCTTCCGGGCGAAGGCGAGGTCGGCGGCCGATCCCTCGTCGACGAGATCGCCGTTGACGACGAGGAAGTCGGGCCGGGCCGCCCTGATCTCGCGCAGGGTGCGGCGGGCCTGCCGGACGAGGGTGCTGTCCGGGTCGCGTGCGACGAACTGCGCGTCCGACATGACGGCGAACCGCCAGTCCCGTGCCGCGGTCCCGGCGGCGGTGTCGATCAGCGGGTCGGGGGTCTGCGCCGGTCCGGGGAGTTCGACGGCGGGCGGCACCAGGGCGGTCAGGCCGTCGACGGCGATCTCGCCGGTGTACTGCCGGGCCGCGGCCGTCTCGGCGAGGTAGAAGCGGTGCACGGACAGCGGTGTCGGGGCGCCCGGCGGGACGGCGAAGGTGACCTGCCGCCAGCCGGTCCAGTCGACGTACGGTCCGCGCAGCAGCTGGTCGGAGCCCTCCGCGTCCTTCAGGTGCAGGGTGGGCCACGCGCCGTTGCCGTCCCCCCGGATCCAGAGGGTGAACGCCTGCGGCCGGTCCGGTACGACGAGCGGCCGGGGCGGGGCGGCGTAGGCGGCGCGCGTCGCCGTGGAGCGGGTGAAGTCGTAGGTCAGCAGGAGGCCGGTGCCGGGGTGTCCGTCGGGCGTCGCGGCGAGCGAGCCGTCGGCGCGGGCCTGGCTGAACGTCCACGCTCCGGCGTCGTCGAAGTCCGACACGGTCCGCTCGGTGAGGCCGACGCTCACGGCGAGGGTGGTGCTGACGCCGGCCACGGTGGCGGTGATCCGTCCCGCGCCGGAGCCGGTGAGGGACCGGACGGTGAACGATCCGCGGCCGTCGTCGTCGACGGCGAAGAGGGCGCGGTCGTAGTCCAGGGTGAGGTCGGCCGGTTCGACCGGGGCGCTCGCACCGTGGGCGTCGAGTCCCACGACGCCGAATCTCCCGGTGGCGGCGCCGTCGGCGAGGCCGACGCGCGTGGTCGTCGGCCGGATGCGGTCCAGCCGGTCGAGGACCGTGAGCCGGGTGCCGCCGCGGGCGGCGCCGCGTTCGGCCACGACGTCGGTCGTGCCGCCGTGCCGGGCGGTGAACGTTCCGCGTGCGTCGACGCTGCCGACCGCCGGGCTGACGGTCCGCCAGTGCGGGGTGCCGGCGGCGGGTCCGTACGTCTCGTCGTGTCCGGACGCGGTGAGCCGTCGTGTCAGGCCGGGGAAGACCCGCTCGGGGTGGCCTCCGGCGACGGGGTCGTCGCCGGGGGCGGCGACGGCCGGTGTCCTGGGCTCGACCCAGAATCCCGCGAGCCGCCCGCTGCCGTCGGGGGCGGTGAGCGCGAGGCCGTTGGGGACGGTGCGCTCGCTCCCGTCGGACGGGCTGTTCTCCACCTGGAGCGCGTCGCTGCCCGGTGGACGGGCTACCAGGGTCGAGGACCCTCCGCCGTCGAGGTTCAGGGCGCTGTACGAGCCGGCCCGGCGCATCATCACGCCCAGCTCGGTGAGGGTGACGCCACCGCTGTCGGTCTGCCGGCCGTCCACGGTGACGACCTGCATGGTGCGGCCGTCCTCGGAGAACCCGACCGCCGTGCGGGGTGCCGCGGTGTCGTTGCCCTCGCCGTCGTGGTTCTGCGCCACCCCGTCGACGACGAGCAGTTCCCGGCCGCCCACGGCGGTGCGCGGGACGCTCCCGTCGTCGGTGCGGGTCCGGTACGCGAGGGTGGCCGGGTCACCGGGTGCGAGGGCGGCCAGCAGTCCCGCTCCGGCCTCCCGGCCGACCAGGACCACCGTGTCCTGCGGGACGGGTCCGGAGCCCGGGCGGTCCGACACGGAGACGACCCTGCCGTCGCGGACCGCCACTTCGGCGGCGGGCCGTGCGCCGTCGACGGTCAGCGCGCGGTCGGCGGTGCCCCAGGCCGCGGTGTAGGCACCCACGCCCCCGGCGGGCACGTTCGCCGCGTTGAACGCGGCCAGCGGGTGGGTGCCGGAGGGCAGGGTCAGGGTGCCCTCGAAGTACAGCTCCCGGACCCGGCCGGCGTTCTCGGGCCCGATGGTCACCGCACGGCTGACGCCCGGGGCCGGGGAGTGGACCGTCCGCCCGTCCTCGATGCCCGGGCCCTGGGGCGCCCCGGTCTGTGCGATGTCGAAAAAGTCCGCGTTGATCGCGGCCACGGTGCGCCGGCCCTTCCCCGGGTCGTGCCCGGCGGCCAGCTCGGAGACCGTGCGCCGGTCGGTGACCCGGCCCGAGGACAGGTAGTCGGCGCGCACGCCGCTGCCGTCCAGATCGACGGAGAGGCTGTCGACCCGGAGCCACGTGTCGGACTCCAGACGGTCGTAGGAGGTCAGGCGGACTCCGGGGGCGACGGGCCGGGTGGCGCGGGCGGTCTCGATGCCGTCGCCGTCCACGACGGACCGCGTGGCGCCGGACGGGCCGCTCGCGGCCGGCGGGGCGACCGGCCTGAGGATCTCCGCGGTGGTGTGCGGGCGGGGGTCCGGAGCGGAGTCGGCGGCCGCCGGGGCGACGGCTCCGGCCACCGTCACCACCGCGGTGGCCAGCAGGACGAGCGACCGACGGATGCCGTGCGGGGTGCCAGGGACCATGAGTCCTCCTGGTGCGGTGCGGCTGCGGCGCGGAACGCGACGTCAGGCGACAGCATGACCGGGCCGGGAGGGGCGCACCAGAGGACGACGGGGACGCCGGGCGGAACGGCACGCGACGCGGAGGTGACTCGTCCGGCCCCGGCCGCGGGACACGAGGGGCCCCCGCACGCACACTTGACGGTATGTCGACGGTCAGGCGCAGCGCGGGTCTCCTGCTCTTCCGGGTCGTGGCGGGCGAGGACGGGAGGCCCGACGCGGAGGTGCTGATCGGCCACATGGGCGGACCGTTCTGGGCCCGGCGCGAGGCGGGCGCCTGGTCGATCCCCAAGGGCGAGTACGAGCCCGCCGACGAGGAGCCGGCCGCCGCCGCGCGCCGGGAGTTCCGGGAGGAACTCGGGCTGCCGGTCCCGGACGGCGTCTGGGTGCCCCTGGGTGAGGCGCGGCAGTCCGGCGGCAAGGTGGTGACCGCGTGGGCCGTGGAGGCCTGGCTGGACCCCGCCGGGGCGGTCCCGGGCACCTTCACCATGGAGTGGCCGAAGGGGTCCGGGGTGCTGCGCGCGTTCCCGGAGATGGACCGGTTCGCCTGGTGCACACCGGACGAGGCCCGGGTGCGGCTGGTGGCGGGCCAGCGGGTGTTCGTCGAGCGGCTGCGGGCCTGTGTGCGCGAGGGGCGCGCGCCCTCGCAGAACTGAAGGACCGTCGAACGCCCGGGGCCCCGCGGGGCCACCGGCGGACCGCGGAGAGCCTGGTGGCTGCCGGCTCCGCGCCCCCGAGGGCGGAGGCCGAGCGCACCGGGCGGGGCGCTCCGGGCCGGCACCGGCCGGGAGGAGGTCGCCCACCGGCCGTGCGCACCCGGCCGCACCGGCCGGGTCTCAGGGGCTGCGGCCGCCGACGCTACCGAGGTGCGGGCGACCGGGCCGTGGTGGCGTCCTCGCCCACGCGGCCCTCGACGCACTCCCGCTCGGCGTCCGCCGACGCCGGACGGAAGCAGGCCCGGACGGTGCTGCCGGGGCGGACCTCGGTCATCTCGGTGTAGACGAAGGTGGCCGCTTCCTCCTCGTTCCTGATGCGCACGCCGTGTGTCGGGCCGCCTGCCGTGACCTCCACCCGGTCGCCGATCCCGGTCCCCCAGACACGGACCCAGCTCGCACCGCACTTCCTGCTGTGGCGCAGCTCGATGTGGGCGCCGGTGGCGGTGCGGTGCGAGGCGAGGGTGTCGGGTTCGATGCCGCAGATCAGACGCATCGGGTCCCGCCCCTCGCAGGCGGCGCCGTTGCACTCGGGAGCGAAGGAGAACGGCACGGAGGTCGGCCGGGGCTCGGTGCCCTCGTGCTCCGATTCGGGCAGCAGGAGGAAGAGCAGGCCGGCGACACCTCCGACGATCACGGTGTAGACCGACGCCAGCACCACCAGGAGCCTGCTCCCGCCGAGTCGGCGCCATCCGGTCCCGGCGGGCGGTGGCGGCTCCTGAGGGGCCGGCGGCGCAGGCTCCTCCGGAGGAGGGGCCGGTGCGGGGGTCGCCGCCCGCCCGCTCCACTGCGCCTCGGCGATCTCCCACAGGGCCAGCAGCCGCCCGTCCGGTTCGTTCGCCAGCAGGCACAGGTCCCGTACGGCCTGGCGAGGGGGCAGGCTCTTGCCGTTGAGGTACCGCTCCCACGAGGACTTGCTGTAGGGCGTCCGCTCCGCCAGCGCCGACAGGCTCAGTCCGGCACCGGTCCGCAGCTCCCGCAGCGCCGCGAGCAGCCGGGTGTGTTCCGTGCTCATGCGGGCGTCCCCTCCCGCAGGGCCTGCCAGGTGGGCGGGTCGATGACTCCGTTCACGATCAGTCCGTTCCGCTTCTGCAGGTGCTCCACCGCTCGTCGCGTCTTCGGACCGAAGATGCCGTCGATCTCCCCCGGCGCCGTGCCCGCCCGGCGCAGCAGGCACTGCGCCTCGGCGACTTCGAGCCCCACCTGAGTGTTGGACAGGAGGACGTCCGCGGCCGGGCTCAGGTTCGCGTGCCAGCGGCCGTCACGCTGCTCCAGCCGGCAGGTGTAGATGACCGGCACCAGGGACGCCGACACGGTGGCCGGGGCCGTCGGGACGGCATCGCGGCGTTCGTCCGCGAGCCGGCCGCGCGCCTCGGTGAGCCGCATGGCCAGCAGGAGTGCCGCGGAGACGGACAGCACCGTGACCACGGCTCCCGCCGCGACGGCGGCGCGCAGGAGGCGCCCGTACGACGGCTGCTTCGCGGGGGTGGGTTCCGCCGCCGCGGGGAGGTCCTCGGGGGTGTCGGTGGTGACCGGCCGTCCCTCCGCCCAGCGCCGGGCGGCGCCCTCGTGCAGGACCAGCAGCCGGGCCGGATCGTCGCCGCTCAAGCGGGCCAGCGCCTCGACGGCCTCCCGGGGCGGCAGAGACCTGCCGTTCAGATAGCGCTGCCACGACTTCGCGCTGTACCCGGTCTTCGCGGCCAGATTCCGCGTGGACAGCTCGTTGTGGTCCTTCAGCCTGCGCAGTCGGACGATCAGCCGATGGACGTCCGGATGCAGTTCTGCGGGCAGTACCTTCCAGCGCGACACGCGTCCCCCACTTGTGTTCGGGACCCTCCGTGTCCCGGCCTCATTCTGCACCAGCCGTCCCGGGTCCCGCCGCGCCGCACCTGGCGCGTGCCCGGCCGTCCGCCTGCCGTCGCACCCCGCCGCAGGGACTCGGCGGGCGACATCTCCGCAGGTCAGCGCGTGGGACGTCCCGGGACGAGGTCACTTCGGCGTCGTCGGTGGCGAAGCTCTCGCCGGACCCGCAGGCTCTTCACGGAACCGGCCTCCGCGGTCGGCTCCTTCACGCACACGTCAATCGAGGGGGACAGCATGCGAGCTCTCACGAAAGCTTTCGTCAGTGTCACCGCCGCGGTCGGGATCGCCGCCACCGGCAGCCCGGCCACCGCGGGCACCGCCGTCGCCGGCGCGCCACCGGCGCCGGCCGCCACCACCTGGCAGGCCATGGACACGGTCTGTACGTCGTACACCGCCCTGGACGGCGTCACCTCCATGGGGAAGATCTGTGCCGAGGTGCAGAAGCGCGTCACCGACACCGGCTCGGTCACGGGCCGCCGGGGAAGGGTGGTCCTCTCCCCCGCCAACGGCTACGAGATGAAACCGACCACCTACCACTGGTACGCCGGCACGGGTCTCCCCGAGGTCTGTGCGGGCGGCTGCGCGCCGCAGTCCAGCGCGTGGACCTCTCCCTGGTCCGCGGTCCAGACGGCCGACTCCGGACCGTACAAGGTGCAGGGCGAGTTCGGCGACGGCTCCCTGTGGGACCTCCACGCCGCCTGGGGCGCGTGGCAGACCGCGGCCGAGAAGTGCTCCACGTACCAGGCCGGCACGGCGTGCGTACGGTACGAGGTGCGTCGCTACCGTGACACCCCCCAGGAGCGCAGCCGCCTCACCTACACGCCGGCCAACGGCGGATACATCATCCCGAAGACGATCGGTGTGGGCTCCGAGATCGACGGGAAGACCACGGGCAAGACCAATGACCTCTGCCAGCCGTGCACCAAGCGGACGAAGTCCTACTCCGTGACGGCGACCCGGGAGACGCCCAATCCGGCCGGCACCAACGAGTACTACGCCACCGCGAAGTTCGAGCGCCCCAACGGCGCGACGTCGACCCTGAAGGCGTCGATCACCGGCTGACACCGGAGCGACCGCCCGTCGCGGAGGCCCAGCTCCCGCGAGCGCCTCCACCCCTTCCAGGTGTGGGGAGCCGCGGGTACGGGGGGCGAGGGCTGTCCCAGGAATCGCCGGTGGACCGGCGCACGGCGTCGGACGACGCGCACCGCACGGGGGACGGACGCCTGCATACCGGATGTATGCGGCGTTCCGGCGATGCGGCGCGGCGTCCCGACCGCCCTCGTGCGCCCACCGGGGACGGGACAGCCCTCGCAGGGGGTGCGGCTTCCGTCGCGGTACGCGGTCCGGTGGACCGCTACGCCGTCGCCGGGGGGGTCCCGCTCATGCCTTCACCCTTCGTCCCACCTCGTCCGGTCGGGACCGGCGCCGCGGCGGCCTTCACCGGCAGCGCGCCGCGGGCGATTCGCCGCCCCAGGCGATCGGCCGGGACGAGGACGGCGACGCCCTCTTCGACGCCCGGGACCCACGACACCCGGCCACCGCCGGTGCCGGCGAGGACGGTCAGGGGGAGGGCCGCTGTGCCGCCGTGGTCCCGGGGGGATCCGCGGCGCCCCCGCACTGCGACGGCCTGTTGAGGACGAGCACGGCGACGTCGTCCCGGCGCACTCCGCCGGCGAAGTTCTGCAGATCGCCCCGCAGCGCCTCCAGGACCTGTTCCGGGTCGTGGTCCGCCCAGCGGCCGAGCCGCTCGTCGAAGGGGTAGAAGTCACCCGTCGCGTCGCGGGCCTCGGTGACCCCGTCGGTGAGCACGATCAGGGTGGCGCCCTGCGGGAAGGCGACCCATTCCGCGGCTCGCGCCTCACCGGCGAGCTCCGCCATGCCCAGGGGGACGGAGGTCCGGTGCAGGGCGACCACCGAGGCCGCGCCGTCCCGTAGGAGCCGCGGTGCCAGGTGCCCGCAGTTCACGACCCGCACCCGGTCGCTCCCGTCGAATCCGAGCACCAGCGCGGTGACGAAGCGTTCGGCCTCCCCGGTCTCGGCGGAGAAGGCGTTGTGCCGGACGACCGCGTCCTCGACCGAGTCGGCCACCGCGATGAGGTCGGACTCCCGCACGGCCGCCTCCCGGAACGCGCCGAGCGCCGCGAACCCGGTCCCGATGGCGGGCAGCCCCTTGCCCTGCACGTCTCCGATGATCACCCGGGTCCCGTGGGGCGACTGCACCACCTCGTAGATGTCCCCGCCGACGAAGCGGTCCTCCTCGATCGGCTCGTAGAGGCCGTGGGCACAGATCTGCCGCGTGATGATGGGCAGCGGGCGCAGGATCTGCCGCTGGAGCGCGACGGCCGCCGAGCGCAGCCGTGCCACCTCGTTGGCGTGCCGTATGCGCGCGGCGCAGGCGAAGACGCCGAGAGAGCTGGCCAGTGCCGTGAAGCCGACGAGGAAGAGCACGCCCCAGAAGGAGCTGTTCGAGGCGATCCGCGACGCGGCGACGACCGCGGTGACCCAGACCGCGACGGCGGTGGTCTGCCGCACCGTGCAGAAGACCGAGGCCAGTGCGGGCAGGACCACCAGCAGGGGGATGAGGGGGACGTCGCTGCCGGTGAAGGCGTCCAGGGTGACGACCACGGCGGTCAGCAGGACGAGCCACAGGGCGAGCGCCCCGTTGCCGATCCGGGAGGCGCCCGCGGTCGCCTCTCCCCCGTCCGCCCCGGGCGGCGACCACCCGCGCGCCTCCGACGAGCGCCGAAGTCGCATGACCACGGCACGCCTCCCGCCTTTCGTCCCTAACGCCCCATGTGTTCCAAACTACCCGCCCCCCGGCCCCGGGTCCTGGCGTCGGCGCCCCTGGCCGCGTCCGCCGGGACGACCGCCGACAGGAAGGCGGTCCTGCGGCGCAGGGTGAAACCGAGGGATTCGTAGAGCCGGACGGCCGAGGTGTTCGATGCGGCGGCGTGCAGGAAGGGCGTCTCGCCGCGCTCCCTGATGACGTGGGCCACCGCCCTGACGAGACGCGACGCGAGCCCCTGGCCGCGTACGGAGTCGTCGGTGCAGACGCCGCTGATCTCGGTCCAGCCGGGCGGGTGCAGCCGCTCCCCGGCCATGGCGACGAGCACGCCGGACCGGCGGATGCCGAGGTAGGTGCCGAGCTCGACGGTGCGGGGCAGGAACGGCCCCGGCCGGGTGCGCTCCACCAGGGCCAGCATCTCCGGGACGTCGGCCGGACCGAGGAGCCGGGCCTCCGGATCGGGTACGGCGTCCACGGTGCCGTCCACCAGCTGGACGCCTTCGGCATGGAAGACGATCTCCCAGTCGGCGGGCGGGGGCTCGCGGAAGGCGGTGAGCGTGACGGCCCGGCCGGGGCCCGCGAGCGCGGCCACGTCGGCCCAGTCCTGGGCGTCCGGCGCGTCGGGCAGGGCCACCCAGGGGGTGACGTCGGGGCCGTAGCGCAGGACGCGGCCGCGCCGCTCGGCGAACCGGGCGTGCGGACCGGTGAGCGAGCTGCGGACGGGGTTGTCCAGCGGGTGGGGCGCTCCGGTGACCGCCCCGGAGCCGGCGGGGCCAGGCCCGGCGGACGAGCCGGGCGCGGCGGGACGCGGCACGGACGGATCTGCGGCGCCCGGGAGGGACGGGTCCGCGGACGGGGATGTGGCCTCGGGCATGGGTGCTCTCACTCCGGTCGATATCGGCGGCCGACGACAGGGGTGGAAGGCGGGACGGCCCCGTCCCTATTCCCGGACCGCCCGTCCGTGCACCCGCGTGTCATAGCCGAGGAGGTGTCCGCGGGGCGCGGAGGCGGGGCGCGGACACGGGGCTCCGACGCAGGGCGCAGACCTGCCGGTGCCCCGCCGTGCGGAACAGGACGGACGCGCAGGACGGCCGTCCGGCCGAACTGCCGTCCGGCCGAACTCGCCGTCCCCGGACGTGCCCTCGAGCGGGTGAGCGAGCAGCTCGCCGACGAACGGGCGGGCAGGCGAGGCCGGCGTAAGGGCAGGTGAGGGGCCGGGCGGTGACGCTGGTCCCGCACCGCGTGCCGGGCGCGGACGGAGGCACGCGCCCGCCGGACCGGCGGCGCGTCGTCGGCGCGGTGCGACGGGCCGCAGGACCGGTCGTGGAAGACGCGGCCGGCGGTGCGGTGGGGGCGGATGCCGGTGTGCGGGGCAAGGTGCGGGATACGGCCCCAACTGGTCTCCGCCTGTGGCACTCTGGAGGCGACCGCCCCACCGGGCTCCCCCGTACCGGTGGGGCGGTTCTGTGCGTCCCGGTGCTCCACCCGCCCGGGGACCGCCCCGTCGGAGCCCGGGAGTTGCCGCCGCCGGCCCGTCCGGCGGCCCTCCCGGCCGACGTCCCCGTGCTCCGTCGAAGTGATCAGTCGCGGGGCGGTCCTGCGGCGGGGCGGCCGGCGTAGTAGGTGGCGATCATGTCCTGGCCGCCGTGTCCGGCCGCCTCCGCCCGGGTGAACCGTTCGGCGGAGGCGGCGACCAGGTCGAGCGCCACCCCGGCCGCTCCGGCGGCGTCGAGGATCAGCCGGGAGTCCTTGAGCGCGGTGGAGAGCGCGAAGCTCGGGCTGAGGTCCCCGGAGAGCACCGCCGCGGACTTGCCCTGGAGGTACGGGGTGTCCAGCGGCCCGCCCTTCACCGCGTCCAGGAAGAGCCGCGGGTCGAGGCCGAGGCCCTCGGCGAGGTTGAGGCACTCGGCCACGCTGTTCACCAGGTTGATCACCCAGGTGTTGGCGACCAGCTTGAGCCGGGTGGCGGCTCCCGGCTCCTCGCCGACCCACACGGTGCGCTGCCCGATCGCCTCCAGGACGGGCTGCACGGTCGTGCGGGCGTCCGAGGGTCCGGAGACGAACACGGTGAGCGTGCCCTGTTCGGCGGGCTGCTTCGTGCCGGAGACCGGGGCGTCGAGGTAGACGAGTCCCAGTCCGGCGGCCCGGCCGACGAGCTCGGTCGTGGCGTCCAGGCCCACGGTGGAGCTCTGCAGCCAGACCTGCCCCGGCCGCAGACCGGGTGCGGCGGCGGTGAGGGTGGCCGCCACGGACGGCCCGTCGTTCAGCGCGGTCAGGACGACGTCGGCTCCGCGCACGGCGTCCTCCGCCGTGTCCGTGACGGTGGCGCCGAGGGCGGCCAGCGGCTCGGCCCTGGACCGGGTCCGGTTCCAGGCCCGGACGGGCAGCCGCTCCCTGAGCAGGCTGCGGGCCATCCCGGACCCCATGATCCCGGTGCCCAGGACCGCGACGGTCGGTGTGCCCGGGCCGGCGCCGGCGGGGGATGCGGTGGTCATCGGGAGGTTCCCTTCGTCGGTGCGGCCCGGTCCCCGGACCGGCGGGTCTCAAGAGTGCCGCAGCGCGCTCTCCAGCACGGCGCGGTGCACGGCTCTGGCGAGTCGCGCGCCCCAGACCGAGCGCGGTCCGGCGAACGGTTCGCCCGGCCGTCCTCCGGGGTCGGGCGCGGCGACGCACACGGCGTCCGTGGGGGTGCCGGAGCAGTCGAGTCCGGCGTCCAGGAGTGCCTGGACCTTCGCTTCGGTGGCGGTGGCGACGGCGTTGACCAGGGCCGCGTCGGAGAGTGCCACGGGGAGGGTGACGACGATGTTGACGGTGCCGGGCGGCAGCGGGCCGGCCGCGCCGCCGGCCGGTGAGGCGGCCCATCCCCGGACACCGAGGCCGCTGGTCACGGTGGCGGTCGCCCCGTCGTCGTCGGCGACCGTGCGGGCGGTGACGTCGGCCGCGGTCATCAGCCCGGCCCCCGGGCCGTCGAGCGCCTCGGCGGCCGCGATCTCCGCGAGGTGCCGGGCGGGGTCGAGCCGGGGGTAGCCACCGGGGACCTGGGCGTTCAGGATCCAGGCGCGCGGCCCGATCCCGCCGCCCAGCACGGCGCTGCTGCACACCCGCCAGCCGGGTCCCAGCCGCCAGACCAGGTGGTGCAGTGCGAGGCCGTCCTCCCGCCTGGCCAGCAGCTCGCCGCGCTGCCGGGGCGGACGGGTGCCCACCGATCCCACGAGGCACCCCCTGACGAGCCGGCCGGCGGTCGGCGGCGCGTCGATCATACGGCCGGGCCGGGGGCCGTACGTCCGCTGCGCCCGGGCGAGTGCTCACTCGAATGGCGTAACCCAGGGAGCGGTCCGCCAACCGCGTGGATCCGGGCCGCCGCACCCGCCCGGCGGCCCGGGGCCCTGTCCCCCGCCCGTGCCGGGAGGTTGCACCGTCCAACCGGGTGAGGCGCGATGGAAGCCGGACGCGCCTCCTCTGCCGGACCCGACCGCAGGACGCGCCCGGGCGAGGAGGGATCGGCCATGGGAGCCGCTGACGGTTTCACGGATTCCGGAGAACTCGACGGTCTGACCGTCTACGACAGCGACGGGGAGAAGGTCGGCACGGTGGGCCGGGTCTACGTCGACGACGACACCGGCAAGCCCGACTGGATCACGGTCAAGACCGGCATGTTCGGCATGAAGGAGAGCTTCGTGCCGCTGGCCGGGGCCCGCCGGGTGGGCTCCGACCTGCACGTCTCGCACGCCAAGGAGAGCGTCAAGGACGCTCCCCGGGTGGACGCGGACGCGCACCTCTCCGTCTCGGAGGAGCAGGAGCTCTACCGGCACTACGGGATGACCAGGAAGGGGACCGCCGAGGCCGGCGCGGGCGGTGACGGACGCACGACGTCCGGGACCGGCACCGCGGCCATGGGTGCGGCAGGCGCGGCCGGCACGGCCCGCTCCGGACGCGCCGAGGAGACCGGCACCACCACGGCCGGCATGGGCACCGCCGGTGCCGGCACGGGCAGGCACCGGGACACGGAGGCCACCGCCGCCTCGCGGCCGCTCGCGGGTGCCGGAGCCGAACGCTCCGCCGCCGGCACCGGCCGGGAGGAGATGGTCAGGTCCGAGGAGCAGCTCCAGGTCGGGACGGAGGAGTACGAGAGCGGGAGGGCCCGCCTGCACAAGTACGTGGTGACGGAGAACGTCACCCGGACCGTGCCGGTCTCCCACGAGGAGGTGCGCGTGGTGCGCGAGCCCCTGCAGCCGGGCGAGCGGGGAGCCGCGCGGAGCGAGCTCGGCGAACAGGACGTCGAGGTCACCCTGCACGCCGAACGAGCCACCGTCCACAAGGAGGCGGTCCCCGTGGAACGGGTCCGCCTCGAGACCAGCAAGGTCACCGAGCAGAAGGAAGTGTCCGCGGAGCTCCGCAAGGAGAAGATCGACTACGCGGACGGCAAGGACACGGGCAGCGACAAGGACATGGGCGGAGAGTACGGCCAGGGACGTCGTCGCTGACCTGACCCCTCACACAGCGGCGACAGGCCGTGCGACACCGGCGAGGGGCGGACCCGGGAGGTTCACGGGCCCGCCCCCTCGTCGTTGCCCCGGTATGCGGGGACGGCCGCTCCGGGCAGGAAGCGCACCGAGGGGCGCCCGCCGGGTCCCTCCGGTGCGACCGACGCGCGCACCCGGTACACGTCGGCGATGAGTTCCTCGGTGATCACCTCCGAGGGCGTCCCGGCGGCCACCACCCGGCCCTCCTTCATGACCGTGACCCGGTCGCAGAACATCGCGGCCAGGTTGAGGTCGTGCAGCGCGAGCACCGCGGTCACGGGGAGCTCGGCGACCAGCGAGAGCAGTTCCAGCTGGTGCTGGATGTCCAGGTGGTTGGTGGGTTCGTCGAGCAGGAGTTCGCGGGGCCGCTGGGCGAGCGCGCGGGCGATCTGGACGCGCTGGCGCTCGCCGCCGGACAGGGTGTGCCAGGACTGCGCGGCGCGCCCCGTGAGCCCGGTGCGCGCCAGGGCCTCGCGCACGGCCTCCTCGTCCTCGGGTCCGGAGGCGGACCAGGCGCGCCGGTGCGGGATGCGGCCGAGCCGTACGACGTCCAGGACGCTCAGGTTGACCTGGGTGACGGCGTGCTGGTCGACGACGGCGACACGGCGGGCCACGGCCCGCCGGCCGGTCTCGGCGAGCGTGCGGCCGTCGAGGGTCACGACTCCGGTGCCGGGGGTGAGCACGCCCGCCATCACCCGCAGCAGCGTGGTCTTGCCGGATCCGTTGGGTCCGAGGAGCCCGACCGTGGCGCCGGGCGGCGGGGCGATGCTCACCCCGTCCAGGAGGAGGCGTCCGCCGGCCTCCCTGCTGACCCGTTCGGCCCGCAGGCCGTCGCCGGGGACGGCCGTCCGCCGCGCGTCGCGGGTCATGCGCTCCTCCGGGTGCGGTGCAGGATCAGGACGAACACGGGCACGCCGATGAGCGAGGTGACCACCCCGACCGGGACCTCCTGGGGGTCGAGGACGGTCCTGGCCAGGGTGTCGACCCAGACCAGGAAGACGGCTCCGGCGAGCGCGGTCACCGGCAGCAGTCTGCGGTGTCCCGCTCCGGTCAGGGCGCGGGCGGCGTGCGGCAGGACGAGGCCGACGAAGCCGATGGCGCCGGCCGAGCTGACGAGGGCGGCGGTCAGCAGCGCGGTCGTGCAGAGCAGCACGATCCGGGTGCGGGCCACGTGCACGCCGAGGGCGGCCGCCGCGTCCTGCCCGAAGGCGAAGGCGTCGAGGGTGCGGGCGTGGCCGAGGCAGATCAGCAGGGTCGCGGCCAGCACGGCCGCGCAGGTCCCCACATCGGTCCAGCCGACCCCGCTCAGCGAGCCGAGCAGCCAGAACAGCACGCCCCGGGTCTGTTCCGCGTCGGCGGCGGTCATCACGACGAACGAGGTGAGCGCGGAGAACAGCTGCATGGCGGCGACCCCGGAGAGCACGACCCGGTCGGTGGATCCGCCGAGGGTGTGGCTGAGCAGCAGCACCAGGGCGAACGAGCACAGCGCCCCGGTGAAGGCGCCGCCCGCGACGGACACCGCTCCCCCGCCGACGCCCAGGACGACGACCACGACCGCCCCGGTGGACGCCCCCGAGGACACGCCGAGGACGAACGGGTCGGCGAGCGGGTTGCGGAGCAGCGACTGCATGACGGTGCCGCACACCGCGAGTCCGGCCCCGCACACCGCGGCGAGCAGGGTGCGGGGCATGCGCAGGTTCCAGATGATGCCGTCGCGGACGGGGGTCAGCCGTCCCTCGCCCAGGCCGAGGTGCGCGGCCACCGCGGACCACACGTCCGGGACCGAGATCCGGGCCGGGCCGATGGTCACGGCGACCGCGACGGACAGGAGCAGCAGGACGATCCCGGCGCCCCACACGAGCCCGTCGCGCAGGAGCCGCGGCGCGGCGGCCGGCGGTGCCGGGGGCGGTGGCCGGAGCGCGGTGTCCGGGGCGGCTTCGGTCCTCGTCACCCCGTCAGTCCGAACGCGCGCAGCCCCGCCGCGACGCGCTCGACGCCTTCCACGGTCCGGACGGTCGGGTTCATGGCCTGACCGCTGAGCAGGATGTAGCGCTTGTGGCGGACGGCGTCCAGGTTCTTCGTGGCGGGGTTGGACTCCAGGAACTCGATCTTCTTCGCGGCGCTCTCCGCCGTCTGGGACTTGCGGGTCAGGTCGCCGATCACCAGGACGTCCGGATCACGGTCGGCGACGGTCTCCCAGTTGATCTGGGGCCATTCCTCGTGCGTGTCGTCGAAGACGTTCTTCGCGCCGAGTTCGCCGGTGATGATCCCGGGGGCGCCGCAGCAGCCCGCCAGATAGGGGGCCTCCGCGTTGGCGAACCAGTAGAGCAGGGTGGTGTCGGAGGCGTCGATGTCCGCGGTCGCCTTCGTGATGCGTTCCCGGAGGCTGTCGATCAGCTTCTCGCCGCGCTCGGGTACGCCGAACACCTTCGCCAGATCGCGCACTTCGCCGTAGACGCCGTCCATGGTCAGGGGCGTGGTGCGGGAGCCGTCGCTGCTGCCGGTGTTGTCCTTGCCCGCGCAGTCGGTGGGAGAGAGGTACGTCGGCACGCCGAGCTCCTCGAACTGCTCGCGGGGCGCCACGCCGCCCTTGCCGAGCGTCGACTCGAACGACGCGCTGACGAAGTCGGGTTCCGCGGCGAGGACCTTCTCGGAGGAGGGCTGGTTCTCGGCGATCCGGGGGACCGTGGCCTCGTCCTTCTCCAGGCCGTTCATCACCGGGTCCGTCCAGTTCGCGGTCCCGGCGAGCCGGCCGCGGAGGCCGAGGGAGAGCAGGATCTCCGTCGACCCCTGGTTGAGGGACACGGCGTGGCGCGGCGCCGCGTCGACGGTCACCGTGCGGCCGCAGTTCCGGAGTGTCACGGGGAAGCCGTCGGCCGAGCCCTTCGGCGCGGCGCCGTCGGACGGGCCGCCGCCCGGGCCGCAGGCGGAGAGGAGCAGAAGTCCCGTGACGAGCAGGGCGGTTCGGCGTGCGGTGCTGGCTATGGGGGGCACAAGGTCCTCGGCGTCTCTGGGCTCATGCGCGGAGCCCGGTACGGAGTTCCGCTCCCGGTGCGGAAGCGGGTGCCAGCAGGTCTTCGGACTCGGGTTCGTCCGGACGGGGCGCCTTCCCGGTGCACCCGAGGGTGTCCCAGTGGCCGTGGCCCCGCCCGTTCCCCTCACCGCTGCGCGTCAGCTCCGGATTCGCACCGGATTCCCTGACTCCCTGGGGAGTGTGACTGGCGCCTGCAAGCTATCACGCGGCGTGTCGCCGGCCTCGGGGGCCGTCGCCGGCCGGGCGGGACCGGTCCTGGCGCCCGGCCGGCGACGGCTGCCGCACGGGTCAGCGCCCGGGGTGAACCGATTCGCCGCCGGCGGTGTGCGGCCGGTGTTCCCGGCGGGCGAGCACAGCCGTCGTCCCCCAGTAGGCCAGCAGGACGGCGCGCAGGCCCAGGATCTCCAGGCGTCCGGCGATCCGGCCGCAGCTCGTGCGCTCCGGGCGCGGGGCGCTCACCGGGCGTCCGCCGCGGCGGAGTTCCAGGGGCCCTCGGGGTCGTCGTAGGCGTCGGCGTAGCCCGGACCGGCGATCGGCCAGTCGGCGAGCAGCGCCTCGGGCAGGGCGAAGGAGTCGGCGAGCCGCGGGGCGTGCGCGGCGACGGCCGCGATCAGTTCCTCGGCCTCGTGGGCCAGCTCCCCGACCTGATCGGCGTTCAGCAGGCCGGCGGCCAGCAGGTCGCCGCTGCTGCGGGCCACCCGTTCGACGGCGAACAGCCGCTCCAGCTCGCCCAGCCGCTGTTTCGCCTCCCCCTCGGGGAGTGCGGCGCGGGCCTCGGCGTAGGCCGCGGCGGCCTCCCGGTGGGCGTAGGCCTCGACCCCGCGCAGGGCCGGGCCCGAGACGGCGTTCCAGCGTCCGAGGGCGTCGGCGTCGGGGGCCCGCGAGGCGCGCTCCCTGGCCCGGACGAACCAGATGTCCTGGACCGAGGCGAGGAGTGCGCCGAGGAAGCGGGGGTCGGAGAGGTCGCCGGTGTACGGGGGCAGGACGTCCGCGCGGCCCGGTTCGGCGGCGAAGAGCATGTCGGCGGCGGCCCGGGCGTAGAGGGCGATGTTGTCGCCCTCCGCGGTGATGGCCCCCTCCACTCCCGTGACGAGTTCGGTCATGCCGTTGTTCTCCAGCAGCGCCTGCGCACCGCAGCGTTCACGGCTCTCGACGATGACCTCGCGCGCACGCCAGGTGATCCAGGCCTTGGCGACGTCGACCAGCGTCCCCGCCCGGGTCCTGGCCTCCTCGTCCGTACAGGCCTCCCAGCGCTCCTGGGCCCGCCGGTGGAGCAGGGTCATGGCGAAGACGGTGGCCATCGCCGAGGCGAGCGGGCCGTGGTGCGTCCGGTGGGCGTTGACCGGGACGGGCGGGGCGCCGCGGGTGCCGGAGATCATCCGGTGGCCGCCGTAGCGGACGGCCACGGCGAGGGTGGCGCGGGCCGAGCCGGCCGCGCAGGCGCTCATGGCGATCCGGCCGGGGGTCACCCGCCCGATCGAGGCCAGGAAGCGCCGGCGCCTGTCCCCCGGTCCCGTCCTGAACTCCCCCGGGGCGCCGCTCTCACCGTCGGGATCCAGCAGCGCGTCACGCGGCACGAAGAGCCGGTCGAACGCGGTCAGGCAGTGGTCCACGGGACTGCCCATCCGGGCGGGGAGCAGCCGCACCCGGACGCCGGGGAGCGCCCGTTCGTGGTCGGTGAGCGGCACCAGGAAGAGGCGCACCCCGTGGTCCGCGCCGTCGGCCACCAGGCGCGCCGCGACCAGCCCGGTCTTGGCCCCGCCCGCGGGGCTCGTGTTGGGCATGAACTTCTGCGCGCCCGCGTTCGGGGTGTGCAGGACGAACCCGTCCCGTTCCCGGTCGTACGTCGCCGTGGTCTCCATCGCCGCCGCGTTGTTGCCGTGGGCCACCTCCGTGCAGAGGAAGGTGCCGATGCTGCGCATCGCCAGGTGGTCCGACAGGTCGCGCCGGCCGGCCGGATCGTGGTCCAGGAGGCTGCCGAGGAAGAGGTTGTAGTGGATGCCCGCCACGGTGGTCAGCGCGGGGTCGACCGGGCCGAGCCAGGCGTGCAGGGCGGCCAGCGCCCTCGGGTCGGCCGCGAGCCGCGCTCCGCTGTCGAGGCTCCGGTTGAGGATCCGCAGGCGCTCGTAGGCGAGGGCCAGCCGCTCCTCGGGCGTCCCGCCGGCGGGACGGCGGAACGGTTCTGTGCTGATCAGCCGCTGCCAGAAGCCGTGTTCACGGCGGAAGTCCGGACCGAGGAGTACGCCGGTCAGAAGATCGGTCGTGGACGGTGGGGCGGTGTCGGTAAGGGTCACGGTCATAACGAAATCAACGACCGGGGTACGGGCGAGGACACCCTCCGGGGAGGTGTCCGCACCGTCACGGCGTACGCCCGGACGGCGGTGCCGGCGGGGGCCGGTGACGGCCGGACCCGGCGTCCAGGGCGGCGTCCAGCTCGCCCCGGTCGGGAGGCAGGGCGCCGGCCCGCGCGACGGTCACCGCGGCCGAGGCCGACGCACGGCGCAGCACGTCGTCCAGGACCGCGGCGTCCAGGGTGCGCAGCCGCGCGCGGCCGGGCGCGCCGAGCAGCCCGTGCGAGGCCAGGGCGTCCAGGGCGCCGGACATGAAGGCGTCGCCGGCCCCGACGGTGTCGGCGATCCGGACGGGCGGTGCGGCGACGCTCACCGAGGAGTCCGGCAGGAACGCCGTCGCGCCCGCCGCGCCCCGGGTGACCAGGACGACCGCGGGACCGGACCGCAGCCACCGCCGGGCCGCGTCCTCCGGTGCCTCGTCGGGGTACAGCCACCGCAGGTCCTCGTCGCTGGCCTTGACGACGTCGCTGAGCGCGGCGCAGTCCTCGGCCCGGCGCACCGCGCGGGCGTGGTCGCCCATCAGCGCGGGCCGCACATTGGGGTCGTAGCTGACGGTCGCCTCCTCCCGGAGGGACCGGACGAGCTCCAGGACGGTGGAGGCGCCGGGCTCCAGGGCGGTGGCGACGGACCCGGTGTGGACGTGCCGGGGCGGTTCCCCGGTGCGCTCGACCGGGCCCAGCGTCCAGGTGATCTCGAAGGTGTACGCGGCCCGGCCCGCGTCGTCGAGCAGGACCGTGGCGGTGGGGGTGGCCGCGCCGCTCCCGTCCGTCAGCACCCGCACCCCGGCCGACGCGAGGTGGTCCGCGACGAGCCGTCCTCCGGGGTCCGCGCCGAGCTGGGTCAGCAGGGTGGTCCGCCGACCCAGCCGGGCCAGTCCGCAGGCGACGTTGGCGGGGCTGCCGCCGGGATGGGTGCGGTCCGGTGCGCCGGGCAGCCGGACGATGTCGGCGACGCATTCGCCGATGACCAGCAGGGCGGGGCCGTCGGGCATGGGGCGGTCTCCTGGTGGGCTCGGGCGGGCGGTCCGTCCGGCACGGCTGCCACGGGACGCACCGCTGTCACGGGACGTACGGCCCGCCCGATTCTGCCCCGGGGACGGGCGGTGGAGGAGACCCGGGGCTCAGGAGGCGTCCTGGTCCCCTCCGCCGCCGTACCGCCGCTCGAACCGGGCGACCCGGCCCTCGGTGTCGACGACGCGCGCCTCGCCCGTGAAGAACGGGTGGCTCTCGGCGGAGATCTCCACGTCGACGACCGGGTAGGTGTTGCCGTCGTCCCAGTCGATCGTCCGCTCGCTGGAGGCGGTGGACCGGGTCAGGAAGGCGTACCCGGCGGCACGGTCGCGGAAGACCACGGGGCGGTACGACGGGTGCTTGTCCTGCTGCATCTGCGCTCCTGGAAGTACGGGGGATCTCACGTCCCGGCTCCGGGCCAGCCTCGCCAGGCGGGGCGCACCGCGCGATCCGGGGCGTCCGTACGGAGCAGGCGGCCGCCGCCGCTCCGGGGACCCGCAGGCCGTACGCACGGGGCCCACCGGTCGTACACGCGGGACTCCGTCGGCCGTACACCCGGGGAGCCGAAAGCCGTACGCACGGGGAGCCGGAGGCCGTACGCACGGGGACCCGCCGCGTCACGCGGCGGGCCCCCGGGGACGAGATGACGGTGGTCCTCAGGTGCCGGCCGTCCCCTCCAGGGCGTCCGCCACCCGGGCGAGGAAGCGCGCGTGGGCCTGCGGGCTGCACACGGGTTCCGGGTTCCAGGCCACGGTGCGCACGCGGTGCCGGGCCGGCTCCCAGGCGGGGGCGGTGACCTCGCCGAGCGGGAGCGCGTGGGCACGGATGTCCGACAGGACGATGCCGGGTCCCAGGGCGGCGACGGCCTCCCAGCCGAGCGTGGCCCAGTTGACGCCCGCGCTCTCGGGCGGGGAGACCATGCCGACCCCCAGCTCGGCCAGCACGCGCAGCTCGGGCCACATCTGCGGACGGGCGGCGTACGCCTCCTCCTGGCCGGCGGGCGAGAGGGCCAGGACCCGGGTGCCGGGCGCGGCGCGGACGGCCGCGCGGAGCCGCTCGCGGGTGGCGTGCAGGGCGTCCGTGGCGTCCGGTGCCGGTGCGCCGCCCAGCGAGCGGGCGAGCTCGGCGAACCGCTCGGCGACCCGGTCCAGGGTGCGCGCCTGGCCCACGTCGACCACGACGACCGGGACGCGCTCCTCCAGGTGCTTGGCGGTGTCCGGGTCCAGTCCGTAGAGCTGGCCGTGGCCGTAGCTGACGGCGACGACGAGGTCCGGCCCGCCGCGTAACAGCGTGTCCACGTCCAGGTCGTCCCCGGCGCCCCGGTAGTCCACCGAGTCCAGCGGGAGGGTGCCCGTCTTGGCGCGGTCGGGCTCGGGCCCGTCGTGGCCGGAGCCGAAGATCCCCTCCGGGTGTATCCCGTGGTCCCACAGCGTCGCTCCCGCCTGGACGTACGCGAGCACCCTGGAGGGCCGGCGCCCGGCGCTCACCAGCCGGCCCCGGTCGTCCGCGAAACTCCACGCGCTCTGCTCGGTCATGCCGCTCACCTCTCCGAACCGGCGGCCGGGGCCGTCTCCCCGGCTCGCCCTCCCCTACCTGCCCAACTCGCGGGTTCCACACCCTCGGTGGATCGCCCCAGGTAGGTGAGCGGACCGGGGTCGGGCACGTCGATCACCCGGAACCCGAGCCGGTCGTAGAAGGCCCGGGCGGGGTGTTCGCCGTCAGCATCGACAGGTGGACGGCCGGTACGCCCCGACGGTGCAGGGCGTGCAGGAAGGTGACCGTCAGCTCCCTGCCGTGCCCCTTGTGCTGCCAGCGGGGCAGCAGGTCGATGTGCAGGTGCGCGGGGTGCTCCGCCAGCTCCGGGAGGATCATGCGTTCGGGGCGGTGGAGCAGGGCCGCCATGGACTCGGCGGGCGTCCGCGGGTCACCCCCGGGTGCGGGGAAGCGTGCCGCCACCCGGGGCAGCCAGACCTGGCGGAAGCCGGCCGCGAACCGCTCGGTGTCGGCGGTGCCCAGGACGTAGCCGACCGCGCGTCCGGAGCCGTCGTCCAGGACGAAGACCAGCTCCGGCTCGAGGTGGGCGTAGGGCTCGGCGAAGAGTGCGGACATCAGCCCGGGGTCGGGGTACAGGTGCGTGCTGTCGCCGCCGTTGTCGGCGGTGCGGACGCAGATGTCCGCGAGGGCCTCCCGGTCGGCGGGCCGGTAGGGGCGTACGTGGGCGCTCCGGTTCATCGCCCCGTCCTGAGGCTCTGGGAGCGCTCCCACAAGGCCCCGGCGGCCCACACGGCCCCGGAGCTCTCAGGGGGCCGCCGTCCACGAGGGCCCCGCGGCCCTCAGGGGGCCGCGCGCGCCGCGTTCTCCTCGGCGCGGGCCAACTCGACGTTGAACTGGGCGCCGATCAGCAGCGACAGATTGGTGAACCAGATCCAGATCAGGAAGACCACCAGGCCGGCCAGCGAGCCGTACAGCCGGCTGTAGCTCCCGATGTGGGTGGCGTACAGCGCGAATCCCGCGGAGGCCACCAGCCAGAGGAACGCGGCGAGCACCCCGCCGGGCAGCCCCTGCCGGAGTCCGCGCGCGGTGCGCGGACCGGTGTTGAAGAGGCCCACGATGAGGCAGGCGACCAGGCAGAGCAGCACCGGCCACTTGAGTCCCGCCCACAGCGTCTCGCCGGCCTGCGCGACCCCCAGGCGGCGGCCCAGCCAGCGGGCCAGCGGGCCGGTGAGCACCAGGGCGAAGGCGCTGGCCATCAGCAGGACGAGCAGGCCGACGGCCGAGGCCACGATGATGTGCGCCTGGCGCAGCGGGGGCCTCGTGTCCTTGACCCGGTGCATGGCGTGCATGGCCCGGCGGAAGACCGCCAGATAGCTCGACGCGGACCAGACGGCGCTCACGCTGCCCGTCACGACGAGGAGCCAGACCGCGCTGCGCTCGTGGGTGGCGGCCTCCAGGGGCCGGCGCAGCGCCGCACCGGACTCGGCGGGTGCGAAGGCCGTGATGTCGGCGATCAGGGCGTTGGTGGCGCTCGGATTGGCCAGGCCGATGACCGACACCGTGACCAGGAGCGCCGGGAGCAGCGCGAGGATGGCGTAGTAGGTCAGCGCCGCGGCCCAGTCGGAGACGTCGTCGTTCCACAGGGACACGGGGGTGCGGCGCAGAGCGGTGTGCCAGGTGCCGGGCGCCGGCGGCTCACCGGCCGGCTGCGCGGTCGGTTCGGCGACGGGTTCGTCGGTCCTGCTGGGCACGCGGGGTCTCCGGGGGACGTAGGAAAGGGTGACGGGCAGGACGGCGCCGCCGGTGTGCCGGCGGCCCTGCAGTGTCCCTTTCTCTCATGCCTCGGTTCCGCGGGTGTACTCCAGGTCCGTTCAGTCGTTCACGGCGGTGAGCAGCACGACCGCGTCCTCCAGCGCCAGCACCCCGTGCCGCTCCTGCGGGAGGGGGTGCAGGACGCCCGCCGCGAGGTCCACGTCCCCGGAGCCCGCGGTGACCCGGACCGCGCCGCGGAGCACCTGGAGCGAGGCGGCGGGGGGTGCGTTGTGCTCGTCGAGGGCGGTGCCCCCGGTGAGCGCGATCACCGCCTGCCGCAGCGGCCGCCGGCGCAGCAGCAGGTGCGCGCTGCGCCCGTGCGGATCGGCCCGGGCCGCGGCCAGGTGCTCGTCGGCGAGAACGTCGAGATCGTCCATACGCCCACTGTGCCGCAGCCCCGGGCTCCGCGCTATCGCGTCCGGCGCAGCCAGGCCGCGGTGTCGTCCGGCAGCAGGCCGCCGCCGTCGAGCGGGCCGCTGGTCAGCAGGATCTCGTCGTGCGCGGGGAGACGGATCGGCCCGCCGGAGAGGTTGACGACACACGTCAGTCCGTGGCCGCGGGTGAACGCGAGGACGCCGGGGTCCGACGGGAGCCAGTGCAGCGGGGCGTCGGCGGGCTCGCGGGGTGCGGAGGCGAATCCGGGTGCGGAGCGGCGCAGGCGGAGCGCCTCGCGGTAGAGGGTGAGCATCGAGGAGGGATCGGCGCTCTGCGCGTCGGCGGCGTACGCGGACCAGGCCGGCGGCTGCGGGAGCCAGGGTTCGGCGGTGGAGCCGAAGCCGGCGTGCGGTTCCCCGGCGGACCAGGGCAGCGGGACCCGGCAGCCGTCCCTGCCCGGGTCGGTGCCGCCGGAGCGCAGGTGCATGGGGTCCTGGATGCGCTCCCGGGGGATGTCGGCCTCCGGAAGTCCGAGCTCCTCGCCCTGGTAGAGGTAGACGGCGCCGGGCAGCGCCAGGGAGAGCAGGGCCGCCGCCCGGGCCCTGCGGGTCCCGAGCTCCAGGTCGGTGGGGGTGCCGAAGGCCTTGGCCGCGAAGTCGAAGCCGGTCTCCGCGCGTCCGTAGCGGGTGACGGTGCGGGTGACGTCGTGGTTGCACAGCACCCAGGTGGCGGGGGCTCCCACCGGGGCGTGCTCGGCGAGGGTGCCGTCGATGGCCGCGCGCAGCGCCCCGGCGTCCCAGGGGCAGGTCAGGAAGGTGAAGTTGAAGGCGGTGTGCAGTTCGTCGGGCCGCAGGTAGCGGGCGAAGCGCTCGGGGTCGGGGAGCCAGACCTCTCCGACGAAGATGCCGTCGTACCGGTCGGCGACGGCGCGCCAGGAGCGGTAGATGTCGTGGAGTTCGTCGCGGTCGACGTAGGGGTGCGGGTCGGTGCCCTCGACGAAGTCGGGCAGGGCCGGGTCCTTGGCGAGCAGTGCGGCGGAGTCGATCCGGACACCGGCGACGCCCCGTTCGAACCAGAAGCGCAGGACGTCCTCGTGCTCCCGGCGGACCTCGGGGTGGGCCCAGTTGAGGTCGGGCTGCTCCTGGGCGAACAGGTGCAGGTACCACTGGCCGTCGGCGACCCGGGTCCACGGGGTGCCGCCGAACTCCGAGACCCAGTCGTTGGGCGGGATCTCCCCGTGGTCGCCGCGTCCGTCCCGGAAGTGGAAGAGCTCGCGCTCGGGGCTGCCGGGGGCGGCGGCGAGCGCCGCCCGGAACCAGCTGTGCCGGTCGGAGACGTGGTTGGGGACGATGTCGACGACGGTGCGGATGCCGAGTTCCCGGGCCTCGGCGATGAGCTTCTCCGCCTCGGCCAGGTGGCCGAAGGCGGGGTCGATGACCCGGTAGTCGGCCACGTCGTAGCCGCCGTCGGCCAGCGGGGAGAGGTACCAGGGGGTGAACCACAGCGCGTCGACGCCCAGTTCGACGAGGTAGGGCAGCCGGGACCGCACTCCCGCGAGGTCGCCCGTGCCGTCCCCGTCGCCGTCGGCGAAGCTGCGTACGTAGATCTGGTAGACGGCGGCGTCGCGCCACCAGGGTGCGGTGGTGTCCTCGGTCGGGCGGATGGCTGCCACGGGGCGTTCCTTTCGGGCAGGTGGGGCTCCGCCCCCGGCCCGGACGCGGGTCGCGCGGTAAGGCCGGCGGCGGAGTGCTGGTGGGAGGCGGGTGGTGCGGGGTGGTGTCAGCCCTTCAGGCCGCCCGCGGTGAGCCCGCCCATGATGTGGCGCTGGAAGAGCAGGAAGATCAGCAGCGTCGGGACGGACGCGATGGTGAGCGCGGCGATGAGGACGTTCTGCGGCACCCCGTTGGACAGCGAGTAGATGCCGACGTTGAGGGTCTGCTTCTGCGGGTCGGGCAGGGTGAGCATGGGCCAGAGGAAGTCCTTCCAGACCCCGACGACCGCGAAGATGGAGACGACGCCGAGGACGGGACGGGAGAGCGGCAGGACGACGGAGCGCAGGGTGCGCAGGGGTGAGGCTCCGTCGATGGCCGCGGCGTCGAGGAGTTCGCCGGGCACGGAGTCGAAGAACCGCTTCAGCAGGAAGATGTTGAACGCGTTGGTGACCGACGGGAGCCAGATCACCCAGGGCGAGTCGAGCAGGTTGCGTGCGAACAGCGGCACGTCGAGGACCGTGAGGTACTGCGGCACGACCAGGACGGTCGCCGGGATCATCAGGGTGGCCAGCATCATGCCGAGCAGGGCCTTGCCGAACAGCGGGCGCAGCTTGGACAGCGAGTAGGCGGCGGCCACGTCGAGCACGAGCTGGAAGGCGAGCGCCCCGAACGCGTAGTAGAGCGTGTTGAGGAGCAGCCGGGCCAGGTCCATGACGGTCCACGCCTGGGAGTAGTTCTCCGGGTGGAGCGAGGTGGGGAAGGCGGTGGGCGGGCTCTGGACGACCTCCTGGGTGGTCTTGAGGCCGCCGGTGACCATCCAGTACAGGGGGCCGAGGAAGACCAGGGTGAAGCCGGCCGTCACCAGGACGAGGACGATCCGGTAGACCGCCTTGCCGCGGGGCCGGGCGAGCTGGGCCGGGGAGATCAGGGTCCGGCGGCCTCGGTCCTCCTCCCGGCGGCGGGCCCGGCGTCCGCTGCCGGGTCCCGGCCGGGAGGCGAGCGTGTGCGATGCCATCGTGGTGCTCCCGTCCTAGTCTTCGCTGCTGCGGCTGAGGCGTACGTACACCGCGGAGAAGCCCGCGAGGACGACCAGCAGGAGGAGGCCGAGGGCCGCCGCTCCGCCGTAGTTGTTGAAGTTGAAGGCGTACTGGTAGATGAGGTACACGACGGTCGTGGTGGAGCCCTCCGGGCCCGCGCCGTTGGTGAGCAGGAACGGTTCGGTGAACACCTGCATGGTCGCGATGACCTGCATGAGCAGCAGCAGCGACAGGATGAGCCGGGTCTGCGGGACGGTGATGTGCCAGATCTTGCGGAACAGCCCGGCGCCGTCGAGTTCGGCCGCCTCGTACAGCTCCCCGGGGATGCCCTGGAGGGCGGCGAGGTAGATCAGGGTGGCCCCGCCCATGTTCATCCAGGTGGAGGCGATGACGACGGAGAGCATGGAGGTGCCGGGGTCCTGGAGCCACTGCTGGGCGGGCAGGTGGAGGACGTCCAGGATGCGGTTGAAGAGTCCGTGACCGGGGTCGTAGAAGTACTTGAAGAGCAGGACCGAGGCCACCGGCGGCAGCATGACGGGCAGGTAGACCAGCAGGCGGAGGTAACCCTGCGCGTGCCGGAGCTCGTTGAGGAGGACGGCGACGGCGAAGGGCACCACGAAGCCCATCAGGAGCGCCAGGCCGGTGAAGAGCAGGGTGTTGCGCCAGGCCTGTCCGAACGCCGGGTCGTTGAGGACGTAGCTGAGGTTGGACCAGCCGGCCCAGGTCGTCTCGCCGTCCTCGGTCCGCTGGAAGGCCAGGACGAACTCCCTGCCCATCGGGTACCAGGAGAAGAAGGCGAAGCAGAGGACGGCTCCGATCAGGAAGCCGTGCGCCGTGAGGTTGCGGCGCAGCGCGCGCACGAACTCCGCGCGGCCGGAGTCCGGTCCGGTGGGCCGTGGCCGGTGCGCGGGCGGCGGGGCGCTGGTCTTCCCGCCGGACAGGGTGGGGGCCGACATGGTCTCTCCTCGGTGCCGGTGCGGTCGCTCGCGTACGGACGGTCCGGATGCGGGCCGGGCCCGCCCGGCCCGGCTCCCCGTGGTCCGCTACGGCTGGGCCAGGATCTGGTCGACCTGCTGTGCGGCGGTGTCCAGCAGCCGGTCGATGTCGGCGTCCCGGTTGGTGAGGACGGCGGACATCGCGTTGTCGAGGATCTTGTAGATCTCCTGGGCCTTCGGCGGCTCGGCCCTGCCGGGGACGGGGTGGTCCATGAAGGCCTTGAAGTTCTCGACGGGCATGGTGGCGTGGGCGGCGCGGTCGGCGTCGTCCTTCTTCTTGCTCTCGCCGGTGAAGAAGTTCGGCTGCGGGAGCCCCACGGGCAGCCGGTCGGTCTTGGTGCGGGCCCAGTCGAACTGCCCCTGGCCGGGGGTCAGGTTCTTGAAGTTCAGCCAGGCGACGGCCGCCTTGATCGTGTCGGGCGAACTGCCCTTCTTGATCATGTAGTTGTTGCCGCCGAAGAGCGTGCCCCGGGCGCCGGGAATCGGGCCGAGTCCGAAGTTCTCGTACTCCGCGCCGAGCTGCTGCACCATGTAGGCGATGTCGTCGGGTGCGGCGAGGAACATGCCGAGCTTGTCCGTGGCTATCTGCTTCTGCAGATCGCCCCACTTCAGCAGCTGGGTGCTGCCCATGCTGTCGTCCTCCCAGCGCATGTCGTGCAGGTGCCGGAGGACCTGCCTGCCCGTGTCGTCGTCGAACGCGGCCTTCCTGCCGCTCGCGTCCACGACGTCCCCGCCCAGGGCGTACTGCGTGGCGGTGAAGTGCCAGCCGCCGTTGTTGCCGGCGCTGTACTCGCCGAAGCCCGCGATGTCCGGGCCCAGTGCGGCGATCTTCCGGGACGCCGTGCGGACCTCCTCCCAGCTCGCGGGCGGGGTGTCGGGGTCCAGTCCGGCCCGGGTGAACAGCTTCCGGTTGATCAGCAGGCCCATGGTGTAGTTGCTGGTCGGCAGCGCGTAGAGCCTGCCGTCCTTCCGGGCGACGTCGAGCACCTGCGGCTGGATGTCCTTCAGCGCGGGGACGGTGATGTCGGTGACGTACGCGGAGATGTCCTCGGCTCCGTCGTTGTCGAGCACCTGCTGGAGGTCGGTGAAGTACGCGTAGAAGACGTCCGGCTGCGACCTGCCCTTGAGCATCGCCGTGAACCGCGGCGGCTCCAGGCACTGGCCGGGCGTCGACCTCCCGTCGATCCTGACCTCGGGGTAGGTCCGGTTGAACGCCCTGACGTCCTCCTTCCACTCGCGCAGCTCCGCCGCCTTGGCCGCCGGCGGCATGCAGTCGATCGTCAGCGTCACCTTCGTCCCGGGGTCGAGCGGCGCCGCGGGGTCGGACGATCCACTGCCGGAGCCGTCGCCGCCGCCGCTGCTGCTCGTGCCGCAGGCGGCGAGGGCGGCCAGGGCGAACGCGGTGACGGCGGCGGTGGAGGCGCGGCGGCTACGGCGAGATCCAGCACTTCTCATCGGTGGTCCCCTTCGGGCATGAGCGCGGAAGGCTCCGGCCGACTGTCTGCCGGGGCGCGGGACACTCAACCACCGGGCCCGGGCGAGTGCAATATCTCGCGCAGTTCTGGAAAATGTTTGACAGTTCTTCGCCGGTCACACGTCGCCGGAAGCCTCCGCCTCGACGGCGTACCGAGCACTTATGTACGCCCGCGACAGGGCCATCGGTACGCGCGGAGCGGCCGGACAGGCCTGCGTCGGATGCGACTGGCACGGACGCTTCGCTTCAAGTCGGCCGGGCTCGGGAACGCAAGAGTCGGACTTCCGCTTGCAAGCGATTACGCGCCGCCCGCCGGGCCCGGCGCGGAGAGCGGGGAGGCTGCCCCGCGACGGCGGCGTGGCGCCGCGCGCCGGGGAGGGCGCGGCACGGAGAGCCCCCGGCCCGGGGCACGACGAGGAGCGGGGCCCGCAGCAGGCGGGCCCCGCTCCGGTGGGACCGGGCCGGAGGTCAGAGACCGCCGGTGTACATGAGCCGGTCGGGCGAGCCGGAGCCCAGGCCGGTCAGGACGTCCGGGGTCGCCTCCTCGGCCAGCGCGTCGGCGACCTCCCGCGGCGACGCGTCGGGGTGCTGCTCCCGGTACAGGACGGCCGCTCCCGCGGCGTGCGGACTGGCCATCGACGTGCCGCTCAGCGTCGTGGAACCGCCGCCGAGCTTCGCGGACACGATGTCCACGCCGGGGGCGTAGAGCCACACACAGGTGCCCCAGTTGCTGAACGTCGCCTGGCGGTCCCGGTCGTCGGTGGCGCCCACCGCGAGCACACCGGCGGCGCGGGCCGGGGAGACGTCGCAGGCGTCCTGGTCCTCGTTGCCCGCGGCGACGACGGGCAGGGTGCCCCCGTCCGCGAGGGCGTCGAAGGCGTCGTCGACCGCGGCCGAGGCGGGGCCGCCCAGCGAGGCGTTGACCACGGCCGGCTGCTCGGCGTTCCGGGCGATCCAGTCGAGCCCGGCGATGATCCCGGCCCAGGTGCCCGAGCCCTCGCAGTCGAGCACCCGCACCGGCACGAGGGAGGCGGCGGGGGCGACGCCGTGGGTCGCCCCGGCGACGGTCCCCGCCACGTGCGTGCCGTGGCCGTTGCAGTCCTCGGAGCCGCGGCCGTCACCGATCGCGTCGTACCCGGCGCCCACCCGGCCGCCGAACTCACCGTGCGCGGACTCGATGCCGGTGTCCAGCACGTACGCCGTCACCCCCGCACCGGTGCCGTCGACGTCGTAGGCACCGTCCAGCGGCAGGTTCCGCTGGTCGATGCGGTCCTGGCCCCAGCTCGCGGCCACGGCGCGCTTCCCGCCTGCCGCCCCCGCCGCGGGCGGCGAGACGGACGCCTCGCTGTTCTCCTCGACGGCCTGGACGCCCGCCGTGCCGCGCACCTGCTCCAGCTGCGCGGACGTGAGGGAGGCCGCGAAGCCGTGCAGGACCTCGCTGTACGTGAAGAGGGCGCTGACCCCGAGCTGTTCGGCCACGGCGGCCGGCTTCTGCCCGGGAGCGAGGGTGACGATGTACTGGCCGGGGACGGCGCGGGCGGACTTCTGCACCGGTACGAGGGGCTCGGCGGTGTCGGCGGCGGCCGTGGTGGTGCCGATCAGCGGGGCGATCAGCAGCAGAGCGGCCGGTGCCCAGCGGGCGCGCAGGCGCATGCGTTCTCCCTTGGGTGGAGGAGCGGATCGCGGACCCGTCAGATCCGCGACGTGCGAACACCTGACCTTTCGTCCACATCACCCACGGGCCTGAGCCACCGTCAGCCGGACAGCTCAACGGCCGGCGGCCGGACGGGCCCGGCCGGCCCGGCGCATGAAAGGTTTCAAGACCCCCCGACCGGACGATAGGCCCTCGTTCGCGGAAGCGTCAACGCCTCACACCGCAGCCCTGCGCGCACCGAACCGAGGAACGCACGATCGCGACAGAACTATTGACAGGGCCCGATCAAGACTCTAGCTTCACTGGACTGAAACGATTCATCACCGCATCGTTACGGAGCCGCGTTGTGATCAGCAGAAGACGACTGCTCAGCACCACCGTCGCCACCGCCGCGCTCGCCGCGGTGTCCGCCCCCACCGCCGGGGCGGACGGGCGGTCGCGGGCGGCGGCCGGCCGGGCTCGGGTGACCGGGCCGACGGTCGAGTACGTGCGCCACCCGCTGGGCCTGGACACCCCGCGTCCCCGGCTGAGCTGGCCGGTGGCCTCGGACAGCCCGGGCACCGGCCAGACCGCCTACCAGGTGCGGGTGGCCACCGCCCCCGACCGCCTGGGGAAGCCCGACGTCTGGGACAGCGGGAGGGTGGAGTCCGGGCAGTCCCTGCTCGTTCCGTACGGCGGCCCCGAACAGGCCTCCCGCACGCGGTACTTCTGGTCCGTGCGGATCTGGGACCAGGACGGCAGGGCCTCCGCCTGGAGCGAGCCGTCCTGGTGGGAGACCGGGCTGCTGGAGTCCTCGGACTGGTCGGCGGACTGGATCACCCCGTCCGCCGCGCTGACCGCGACGCCCGCCCTGGAGGACACCGCGTGGATCTGGTTCCCGGAAGGCGATCCCGCCGTCGAGGCGCCCGCCGCCACCCGGTGGTTCCGCGGCCGGGTCGACGTACCGCAGGGTGTCACCCGGGCGCGTCTGGTGATGAGTGCCGACGACGGGTTCACCGCCCGGGTGAACGGCGTGACGGTGGCGCACACCGACGCGGACGGTCCCGCCGAGAACTGGAAGCGCCCGGTGCTCGTGGACGTCACGGAGCACCTCTCCCCCGGTTCCCGGGTGATCGCGGTGTCGGCGACGAACGCCGTCGCCGGCCCGGCCGGGCTGTTCGGGGTGCTGGAGCTGACCACGGCGGACGGAGTCGTCACGGCCGTCACCGGCGCCGACTGGCGGGCCACCGACCGGGAGCCGTCGGGGGACTGGGACTCCGACACCTACGACGACTCCGCCTGGGCCGCCGCCCGGGTCCTCGCCCCGTGGGGTTCGGGACCGTGGGGCGAGGTCCCGGTCGCGTACTCCCCCGCCTGCCTGCTGCGGCGGGAGTTCCGGCTGCGCGGCAAGGCCGTCGCCCGGGCCAGGCTGTACTCGACGGCCCTCGGCCTGTACGAGGTCACGCTCAACGGCGAGCCCGTCGGCGAGGACCGCCTCGCCCCGGGCTGGACCGACTACGACACGCGGGTCCCGTACCGGACGCACGACGTGACCGGTCTGCTGGCCGAGGGGGGCAACGCGCTGGGCATCACCCTGGCGAACGGCTGGTACGCGGGGAACATCGCCTGGTTCGGACCGCATCAGTACGGCGAGAGGCCGGCCGTGCTCGCCCAGCTGGAGGTGACCTACACCGACGGGTCCACACAGCGCGTGGTGTCGGGGAACGGCTGGCTGAGCGGCGCCGGGCCGGTGACCGGGGCCGACCTCATGTCGGGCGAGGAGTACGACGCCCGGCTGGAGAGCGACGGCTGGAACCGCACGGGGTTCGACGCGTCCGGCTGGCTCCCGGCGGACCGGGTCGAGGGCGTCACGGCGCGGCTCGTGGCCGAGGTGGACGGACCCTGCGCGGTCCAGCGGGAGCTGACGGCCCGGGAGGTGACCGAGCCGGAGCCCGGGGTGTTCGTGTTCGACCTCGGCCAGAACATGGTGGGCACCGCGCGCCTCACGGTGTCCGGACCGGCCGGGACGACCGTACGGCTGCGGCACGCCGAGGTCCTGAATCCGGACGGCACGCTCTACACCGCCAACCTCCGCACCGCGCGCGCCACGGACACGTACACGCTGAGGGGCGGAGGCCGGGAGACCTACGAACCGCACTTCACGTTCCACGGGTTCCGCTACGTCGAGGTGACGGGTTATCCCGGCACGCCGGGACGGGACGCCGTGGTGGGCCGGGTCATCCACACCTCGGCACCGTTCACCATGGACTTCTCGACGGACGTGCCCATGCTCGACCAGCTCCACAGCAACATCACCTGGGGGCAGCGCGGGAACTTCCTCTCCGTGCCGACGGACACCCCGGCGCGCGACGAGCGGCTCGGCTGGACCGGTGACATCAACGTCTTCGCACCGACCGCCACCTACACCATGGAGTCGGCGCGCTTCCTGACCAAGTGGCTGTACGACCTGCGCGACGCCCAGACGCCGGAGGGCGCCTTCACCAACGTCGCGCCGGACCTGCGGGACGTCGGCAGCGGCGCGGCGGGCTGGGGCGACGCCGGGGTCACCGTGCCCTGGGCCCTGTACCAGGCGTACGGCGACGAGCGGGTGCTGGAGGAGTCCTGGTCCTCGATGCTCGCCTGGCTCGGCTACCTGGAGGCGCACAGCACCGGGCTGCTGCGTCCGGCCGACGGCTTCGGCGACTGGCTCAACATCGAGGACGAGACCCCCAAGGACGTCGTCGCCACGGCCTACTTCGCCCACAGCGCCGATCTGGTGGCCCGGACCGCCGAGGTGCTGGGCAAGGATCCGGCGCCCTACCGCTCGCTGTTCGGCCGGGTGCGTGACGCGTTCCGGGCGGCGTACGTGTCCTCCGGCGGGCGGGTGAAGGGGGACACGCAGACGGCGTACGTGCTGGCCCTGTCCATGGACCTGCTGGCGGCGCAGGACCGCGGGCCCGCCGCGGACCGGCTGGTCGCCCTCATCGAGGCGAAGGACTGGCACCTGTCGACGGGCTTCCTCGGCACCCCGCGGCTGCTGCCCGTGCTCACGGACACCGGGCACACGGACGTCGCCTACCGGCTGCTGCTCCGGCGGACGTTCCCGAGCTGGGGCTACCAGATCGACCGGGGCGCCACCACGATGTGGGAGCGCTGGGACTCGATCCGGCCGGACGGGAGCTTCCAGGACGCGGGGATGAACTCCTTCAACCACTACGCGTACGGCTCGGTCGGGGAATGGATGTACGCGAACATCGCGGGGATCGCCCCCGGTGCCCCGGGGTTCCGGAAGGTCCTGGTCCGGCCGCGGCCGGGCGGCGGGGTGAACCGGGCCGAGGGCCGGTTCGACTCACGGTACGGGCCGGTCTCCACCCGCTGGGAGAAGGGCGCGGACGGCTTCGCGCTCCAGGTCACGCTGCCGCCGAACACGACCGCCGAGGTGTGGGTGCCGGGCGGTGACCGGCGGAGTGCGGACCGGGGGCACGCGGCCTTCCTGCGGCAGGAGGACGGGTGCGCGGTGTTCACGGTGGGTTCGGGCACCCACCGGTTCAGGGCACGCGCCTGACGGACGGCGCACCGGGGCCCGGGGGGACGGATCCGTCCCCCCGGGC
>NZ_JBEXRT010000013.1:0-167843 GCF_040613235.1 Streptomyces sp. NPDC006296
TTGAGGTATACCGGCGCGGCCCCCCGCCCCCCCCCCCCCGCCCCCCCGCCCCGCGCCCCCCCCGGGGGCTCCGCTCTCAGGTCGTCAGCCCGTCGGCAGGGCCGCCAGCTGGGCGCTGATTCGCTCGATGTCGGCCTCCGCCTTGTCGAGCCGGCCGCGGATCTTGTCGACCACGTTGTCCGGGGCCTTCGCGAGGAAGGCCTCGTTGCCGAGCTTGCCGACCGCCTGGGCCTTCTCCTTCTCGGCGGCGCCCAGGTCCTTGGTGAGGCGCTTGCGCTCCGCGCCGACGTCGATGGTGCCGGAGAGGTCGAGGGCGACCGTGGCACCGGCGACCGGCAGCGTGGCCGTGGCGTGGAAGCCCTCGCCGGCGGGCTGCAGGCGCAGCAGCTGGCGGATGGCCGCCTCGTGCGGGGCGAGCACCGTCCCGGTGACGGTCAGCTCGGCCGGGACCTTCTGGCCGGGCTGGAGGCCCTGGTCGTTGCGGAAGCGGCGGACCTCGGTGACGACCTGCTGGACGAGCTCGATCTCCTTCTCGGCGGCGTCGTCGCGGAAGCCGGAGTCGCCGGGCCACTCGGCGATGACGATGGACTCGCGCCCGGTGAGCGCGGTCCACAGCGCCTCCGTGACGAACGGGACGATCGGGTGCAGCAGCCTCAGCATGACGTCCAGGACCTCGCCGAGGACCCGGCCCGAGACCTCGGCCGGGCGGCCGCCCGCGAAGAAGGTGGTCTTGGACAGCTCGACGTACCAGTCGAAGACCTCGTCCCAGGCGAAGTGGCGCAGGGACTCGCTGATCCGGGCGAACTGGTAGTCGTCGTAGAAGGCGTCGACGTCCGCGACCGTCTTGTTGAGCCGGGACAGGATCCAGCGGTCGGTGACCGACATCTCCTCGACCGGGGGCAGTTCGCCCTCGATCGTGGCGCCGTTCATCAGGGCGAAGCGGGTGGCGTTCCAGATCTTGTTGGAGAACTTCGCCGAGCCCTGGACCCACTCCTCCCCGATCGGCACGTCGGTGCCCGGGTTGGCGCCGCGCGCGAGGGTGAAGCGCAGGGCGTCGGAGCCGTACTTGTCCATCCAGTCCAGCGGATTGACCACGTTGCCGAAGGACTTCGACATCTTCTTGCCGTGCTCGTCGCGGACCATGCCGTGCAGGACGATCGTCCCGAACGGCGGGACGCCGTCGTTGACGTACAGGCCGAACATCATCATCCGGGCGACCCAGAAGAAGAGGATGTCGTAGCCGGTGACCAGGACGGAGTTCGGATAGAACTTCGCGAGGCTGTCGGTCCGTTCGGGCCAGCCGAGCGTGGAGAACGGCCAGAGGCCGGAGGAGAACCAGGTGTCCAGGACGTCGCTGTCCTGGGTCCAGCCCTCGCCGGAGGGCACCTCGTCGTCCGGTCCGACGCAGACGACCTCGCCGTCCGGTCCGTACCAGACGGGGATGCGGTGACCCCACCAGAGCTGGCGCGAGATGGTCCAGTCGTGGAGGTTGTCGACCCAGTCGAAGTAGCGCTTCTCCATCTCCTGCGGGTGGATCTTGACGCTGCCGTCGCGGACCGCGTCGCCGGCGGCCTGGGCGAGCGGGGCGACCTTGACCCACCACTGGAGGGAGAGGCGCGGCTCGATGGTGGTCTTGCAGCGCGAGCAGTGCCCGACGGAGTGGACGTACGGCCGCTTCTCGGCGACGATCCGGCCTTCCGCGCGCAGGGCGGCGACGATGGCGGAGCGGGCCTCCAGCCGGTCCAGGCCCTCGAAGGGGCCGGGGACGGTGATGACCGCGCGCTCGTCGAGGACGGTGAGGAACGGCAGGTCGTGGCGCTTGCCGATCTCGAAGTCGTTCGGGTCGTGCGCGGGCGTCACCTTGACCGCGCCGGTGCCGAACTCCGGGTCGACGTGGTGGTCGGCGACAACGGGGATCGTCCGGTCGGTCAGCGGGAGCTTGATCCGCTCGCCGACCAGGTGCCGGTAGCGCTCGTCGTCGGGGTGGACCGCGACGGCGGTGTCACCGAGCATCGTCTCGGCGCGGGTGGTGGCGACGACGATCGTCCGGTCGCCCTCGCCGTACGTCATGGAGACGAGCTCGCCGTCGTCCTCCTGGTACTCCACCTCGATGTCGGAGATCGCGGTGAGGCAGCGGGGGCACCAGTTGATGATGCGCTCGGCGCGGTAGATCAGCCCGTCGTCGTACATCCGCTTGAAGACGGTCTGGACGGCCTTGGACAGGCCCTCGTCCATCGTGAAGCGCTCACGGGACCAGGCGACGCCCTCGCCGAGGCGGCGCATCTGGCCGGAGATCTGGCCGCCGGACTCGTCCTTCCACTGCCAGACGCGCTCGACGAAGGCCTCACGGCCGAGGTCGTGCCGGGACTTGCCCTCCTTGCCGAGCTCGCGCTCGACGACGTTCTGGGTGGCGATCCCCGCGTGGTCCATGCCCGGCTGGTAGAGCGCCTCGAACCCCTGCATCCGCTTCCGGCGGACGAGGGCGTCGATCAGCGTGTGCTCGAAGGCGTGGCCCAGGTGGAGGGAGCCCGTGACGTTGGGCGGCGGGATGACGATGCTGTAGGGCGGCTTGTCGCTGTGCTCGTCGGCCTCGAAGTAACCGCGCTCCACCCAGCGCTCGTACAGCTTCCCCTCTACGTCGGCCGGCGCGTACTGGGTCGGCAGTTCGGGGATGCTGGCTGGCTGCTGCGCTGGGTTCTCGGTCACGGCAGACAGTTTAGGGGCGTCACAGTCGTGCGCCGAAACCGGTTTGTTGAGTAACGGTCCGCACCCGGATGCCCTGAGCGGGCGCCCTGTCCGTCAGGATGTTCGGAACGCATAAACATTCGGAGGGGACAGCACCATGAGTCACAACCAGCCGGGTCCGTACGGCGGGCAGCCGCCGCAGGGCCAGCCCGGACCGTACGGCCAGCAGCCGGGCCCGTACGGGCAGCAGCCGGGGCCCTACGGCCAGCCGCAGCACCAGGGCGGCCAGCCGGGCTACGGCTACCCGCAGCAGGCTCCCCAGGGCGTCCCGCCGCAGCAGCAGCCCCCGCAGGGCTACGGCTACCCGCAGGGCCAGCAGCCGGGCCCCTACGGCCAGCAGCCGCCCGCCCCGCCGTACGGCGGCCAGCCGGCCTACCCCGGGATGCCGCCGCAGCAGGGCGCCCCGAAGAAGAAGACGGGCCTGATCATCGGCGCGGCCGTGGTCGCGCTGGCCGTGGTCGCGGGCGGGGTGTACTTCCTCACCGCGGGCGGCAACGGCGACGTGGCCGACGCCACCAAGGGGTACAAGATCACCCCGGCCGCCTCGGTGGACGACTACAAGAAGGCCGACAAGGGCTCCTCCTCGGACACGCTGTCGAGCAAGGAGAAGGCGGAGGCCGAGGCCCTGGGCATCAAGGACGCGCACAAGGCCGAGGCCCAGTACCAGAGCGGCGAGTTCGAGAAGAACCCGCTCACGACCAAGATGCTCATGCTCTTCGGCAACTGGGGCGAGGTCTCCGACCCGGCGAAGGCCCTCGACGGCATGTTCACCCAGGCCAAGATCGGGATGATGCAGAGCGAGGGCAAGACCACCCTGGTGGGCAGCCCCGAGAGCGTCACGCCCGAGGGCTTCGACGGCGCGCTCATGAAGTGCCAGAACATGAAGGTGGTCAACGACCAGGCCGACGGGACCCCCGCGACCGGTCCCAAGGAGATGCTGATGCCCGTCTGCATCTGGGCGGACTACAGCACCGTCGCCGCGGTCGTCGGCGTGGACATCGGCGCCGCCATGACCAACAAGTCCATGACGCAGGACGAGACGGCCGCCCTCGCGGCCAAGCTGTACAACACCTCGCGCACCAAGGTCTGATCCCCGACGCCGAAGGGGCGCCCGGCCGGTGGCCGGGCGCCCCTTCGCGTGCGCGTCGTGGGGGCCGCCGCTACGCGGACTTCTCGTGGCGGCCGCCGTCGTTCTTGCCGATGGCGCGGGGCTCGCGCGGGACCAGGGTCGGGTTGACGTTGTCGCGGACGACGTCCGGGGTGATGACGACGCGGGCCACGTCCTTGCGGGACGGCACCTCGTACATCACGGACTGGAGGACCTCTTCCATGATGGCGCGCAGACCGCGCGCACCCGTCTGGCGGAGGATCGCCTGGTCGGCGATGGCCTCCAGCGCCTCGCGCTCGAAGTCCAGCTCCACGCCGTCGAGTTCGAACAGGCGCTGGTACTGCTTCACCAGGGCGTTGCGCGGCTCGACGAGGATCTGGAGGAGCGCCTCGCGGTCCAGGTTGTGGACCGAGGTCAGCACGGGCAGACGGCCGATGAACTCGGGGATCATCCCGAACTTCACCAGGTCCTCCGGCATGACCTCCTGGAACTGGTCGCTCGCCTGGATCTCCACCTTCGAGCGGATCGTCGCGCCGAAGCCGATGCCCTTGGCACCGGCCCGGGACTCGATGATCTTCTCCAGACCGGAGAAGGCACCGCCCACGATGAACAGGACGTTCGTCGTGTCGATCTGGATGAACTCCTGGTGCGGGTGCTTCCGTCCGCCCTGCGGCGGCACGGAGGCGGTGGTGCCCTCCAGGATCTTCAGCAGGGCCTGCTGGACGCCCTCGCCGGAGACGTCGCGGGTGATCGACGGGTTCTCGCTCTTGCGGGCGACCTTGTCGATCTCGTCGATGTAGATGATCCCGGTCTCGGCCTTCTTGACGTCGTAGTCGGCGGCCTGGATCAGCTTCAGCAGGATGTTCTCGACGTCCTCGCCGACATAGCCGGCCTCCGTCAGCGCCGTCGCGTCCGCGATGGCGAACGGGACGTTGAGCATGCGGGCCAGCGTCTGCGCGAGGAGCGTCTTGCCGGAGCCCGTGGGGCCCAGCAGCAGGATGTTCGACTTGGCGAGCTCGATGGCGTCGTCGCGGTTCGACCCGCCGCCGTTCTCGCCGGCCTGGACCCGCTTGTAGTGGTTGTACACAGCGACCGAGAGGGCCTTCTTGGCGGGCTCCTGCCCGACGACGTACCCCTCGAGGAACTCGTAGATCTCGCGCGGCTTGGGAAGCTCCTCCCACCGCACCTCGGAGGTCTCCGCGAGCTCCTCTTCGATGATCTCGTTGCAGAGATCGATGCACTCGTCGCAGATGTACACACCGGGTCCCGCGATGAGCTTCTTCACCTGCTTCTGGCTCTTTCCGCAGAACGAGCACTTGAGCAGGTCGCCGCCATCACCGATGCGTGCCACGAGGTGCTTCCCCTTCGCCTGGGAGCAGCCTGGTACAGCGGCTCCTGGTGCCTCTATCCGACGGTACCTTGCCTGGCCCCCCGTTCGGGCCCCCCTTGGCACGGTTCACACGGCCGGGGCCCTGCGAACGGAATGTGCCAAGGGGAAAGACCGACGTCAGACGGACGCGCCTGCGGTGGTCTTACGGGTGGAGACAATCTGGTCCACCAGACCGTACGCGAGTGCGTCGTCGGCCGTAAGGATCTTGTCCCGCTCGATGTCGTCGCGGATCTTCTCCAGCGGGGTGGTGGAGTGCTTGGCCAGCATCTCCTCCAGCTGGGTGCGCATCCGCAGGATCTCGTTGGCCGCGATCTCCAGGTCGGAGAGCTGCTCACGGCCGGTCTGCGAGGACGGCTGGTGGATGAGCACCCGGGCGTGCGGGAGCGCCATGCGCTTGCCCGGGGTGCCCGCGGCCAGCAGGACGGCGGCGGCGGAGGCGGCCTGGCCCATGCAGACCGTCTGGATGTCCGGCTTCACGAACTGCATCGTGTCGTAGATCGCGGTGAGCGCGGTGAACGAGCCGCCGGGGCTGTTGATGTAGATCGAGATGTCGCGGTCCGGGTCCATCGACTCCAGGCAGAGCAGCTGCGCCATGACGTCGTTGGCCGAGGCGTCGTCGATCTGGACGCCGAGGAAGATCACGCGCTCCTCGAAGAGCTTCGCGTAGGGGTCGTACTCGCGCACACCCTGCGAGGTGCGCTCCACGAAGCGCGGGACGACGTAGCGGTTGTCCACCTGCGGGCCGGTGTAGAGGCCGCTCGCGGAGGCGCCGGAGAGGTTGTTCATGTGGGTGTTCACCATCCTGGTGGCGTTCATGGGGGCTGGAGGTCTCGGCGTACGAGAAGGTGCGGGGTGGTGCACGCCCGGATCAGGCGCCGGTGCCGCCGCCGCCCGGGATGCCCGACGCGACCGAGATGATCTCGTCGATGAGGCCGTAGTCCTTGGCCTCCTCGGCGGTGTACCAGCGGTCGCGGTCGCCGTCGCGGATGATCGTCTCCACGGACTGGCCGGAGTGGTGGGCGGTGATCTCCGCCATCCGCGTCTTCGTGCGGAGCAGGTACTGCGCCTGGATCTTGATGTCCGAGGCCGTGCCGCCGATGCCGGCCGAGCCCTGGTGCATGAGGATGTCGGTGTTCGGGAGCGCGAAGCGCTTGCCCGCCGTGCCGCCGGTGAGCAGGAACTGGCCCATCGAGGCCGCCATGCCCATACCGATGGTGACCACGTCGTTCGGGATGTACTGCATGGTGTCGTAGACCGCCATGCCGGCCGTCACCGAGCCGCCGGGGCTGTTGATGTAGAGGTAGATGTCCTTGTCGGGTTCCGCGGCAAGGAGCAGGAGCTGTGCGGTGATCTTGTTGGCGATGTCATCGTCGACCTGCTGACCGAGGAAGATGATGCGCTCGCCGAGCAGTCGGCTGTAGACCTGGTCACCGAGGCCTCCACCGAGGGACGGCTCTCCGGCGGCGTAGGGCATCAGATTCGTCACGTATCCACCTGCTCGTCTCTGACGGCTCCGGCCGTCTCAGCGTCTTCGTACCGGGTGGGCCGGGACTACCCGACCCTTCCTCTTCATGGACCCTAACGCGCAGGTGGGACAACGCCATCCCGCTTCCCCAACTGTTCGCTGGGAGCGCAAGGTGCGCAGTCCGCACAAGGGTTCCCGGGTCCTGCCCGGGGCGTGCGGGGCCCCTACGACGACGGGTCCCGGACGCGGTACGTCCGGGACCCGTCATGCGGATCGGATCAACGAGCGGAGCGGGGCTCAGGCCTCGTTCTTCTCGTCCTTCTTCGCGTCGGCCGCCTCGGCGGTGTCGCCCTCGGCCGCCTCGACGACCTCGGTCGCCTCGTCCGCGGTCTCCTCGTCGTCCTCCAGCTCGACGGTCTCACCGTTGGTGTCGGTGACCTTGGCGGCCTCGACGACGACGGCGAGCGCCTTGCCGCGGGCGACCTCGCCGACGAGCATCGGCACCTGGCCGCCTTCGACGACGGCCTGGGCGAACTGGTCGGGGCTCATCCCGGAGGACTGCGCACGCCGCATGAGGTGCTCGGTGAGCTCCTCCTGGTTGACGTTCAGCTTCTCCTTGTTGACGATCTCGTCGAGGATGAACTGGGTCTTGATGCCCTTGACGGCCTGCTCGGAGGTCTCGTTCTCGAACTCCTCCAGGGTCTTGCCCTGGATCTCGAGGTACTTCTCCAGGTCGAGACCCATCTGGCCGAGCTGGTGGTGCTCGAGGTTGTGCTTGCGGGTCTGGACCTCGTCCGCGAGGAGCTTCTCGGGGATCGGGACCTCGGCCAGCTTCAGGAGCTCCTCGAGGACGCGCTCCTGGGCCTGGGTGGCCTGGTCGTACTGCTTGGTGTTCTCGAGGCGCTTGCGGCTGTCCTCGCGGAGCTCGGCGAGCGTGTCGAACTCGCTCGCCATCTGCGCGAAGTCGTCGTCCAGCTCGGGCAGTTCGCGGGAGGCGACGGCGGTGACCTTGACGGTGACCTCCGCTTCCTTGCCCTCGGCGGAGCCGCCCTTCAGCTCGGAGGTGAAGGTGGCCTCGCCACCGGCCTCCAGGCCGGTCACGGCCTCGTCGATGCCGTCGAGGAGCTCGCCGGAACCGATGGTGTACGAGACACCCGCGGCGACGCCGTCCTCCAGGACCTCTCCGTCGACCTTGGCCTCCAGGTCGATCGTCACGACGTCGCCCTCGGCGGCGGCGCGCTCGACCGGGTCGGTGGAGGCGAAGCGCTCACGGAGCTGCTCGACGGCCTTGTCGAGGTCCTCGTCGGTGACCTCGAGGGCGTCCACGGTGACCTCGATGCCGGAGTAGTCCGGGATCTCGATCTCGGGGCGGACGTCCACCTCGGCGGTGAAGGCCAGCAGCTCGCCGTCCTTGAGCTCGGTGATGTCGACCTCGGGCTGGCCCAGGACGTTGAGCTCACCCTCGTTGACAGCCTCGGTGTAGAACTTCGGGAGGGCGTCGTTGACGGCCTCCTCCAGCACAGCACCACGGCCGAACCGCTGGTCGATGACGCGGTTCGGGATCTTGCCCTTGCGGAAGCCCTTCACCGTGACCTGCTGGTTGATCTTCTTGTACGCCGCGTCGAGGCTGTCCTTGAGCTCCTCGAAGGGCACCTCGATGCTGAGCCGAACCCGGGTCGGGTTCAGGGTCTCCACGGCGCTCTTCACGGTTCGGTCTCCTTGGTGGCTGACTTCTTGGGGTTCTGCTGGGCCGCCGAGTGGCGGCTTCGCGGACCGAGCCCGGTACATCAGACACACGGGCACGCATTTTGCATAGTAACGGCAAGGTGGAGGACTCCCACAATGCGATCTTGCCGGTGGTCGGGGTGGCCGGATTCGAACCGACGACCTTCCGCTCCCAAAGCGGACGCGCTACCAAGCTGCGCCACACCCCGTCGGTGCGACACGTAGGGTACATGCAGACGAGCGCTGCGTCGGCCGCTTTGCGCGGCCCGTCGCCGAGGCCGTCACGGGGGCACGTCGACGCGGGTGTGCGGACACCTTCCCCGACCCGCTACGATGCTGTGCGTACCGCGTTCCGCCGGGCCTTCGGGGCCGGTGAACCGATGCATGCGGGCGTAGCTCAATGGTAGAGCCCTAGTCTTCCAAACTAGCTACGCGGGTTCGATTCCCGTCGCCCGCTCCAACGGCTCAGGGCCGGGCGGAGGATGATTCCTCCGCCCGGCCCTGAGTGCGTTCTCCGGGGCACCTCGCACCGGGGCGGCCCCGGCCCGGCCGGCCGTCGCGCGAACGACGCGGCATCCGCACCAGACACGGCGTCCGCAGCGGAACGGCAGACGCGGGGAGTCGCAGGGCAAGGGGAATGCCCGGCCCCGGGAGCGCCCCGCACGGGGATGGCGGTGCCCCCGGTGCGGCGCGGGCGCACGGGCGCGTACGCCCGGCGCGTGGGCGGGACCCGACGGACCGTCACCTGCCGGGCCGGTCGCTTCCGGGTGGCCCCTCAGAAGCTGATCTGGTTGATCGTCTCGGCTATCGAGTTCATGAATCTGTTGATCGACGGCGCCATGCCCGTCGACGCCAGGAAGAAGCCGAAGAGCACGGCGACGATCGCGGGCCCGCCCTTGATCGATCCGCCGCGGATCAGCACCACCAGGACGATCCCCAGCATCAGCACCACAGACAGTGAAATGGCCACGACTGATCACATCCTTGGTCGGTCCGCCTTGCCGGCCCGGCGGTGTGCGGCCGGCACACCTCCGTCGCGCCCATCGTGCCACCAACTCCCCTGCGTGTGCTGCCGGGTGAAGGAGGGAAACGGCCGGATCGCGCCATCCTCGCGCCCGCGCGCGCCCGAGTGCGATCCGGTGGTGCGCCGGGCCCGGCGCGGGCAGCGCGCGCCGGGGCGGTGCACCCGTGCACCCGCTGCGCACGGGGCGGTTCGAATAACGGTCGATGTGATCGTTTCCATATCCGCACACTTCATTCACAGCGGTTTGCGTGGAGTTCGTGCGACGAAATTCACTCTCACCGACCAGCCGTGGATATGCCCCGTTCAAGATGGATGAATCATCATGTAACGGACACGACTTGGGAGTTTCACACTCGAATGACCGGGAACACGCGATATTTCTGGTGAGTTTTACGCATGCCGATCGACCGGTCTAAGGTGCTGCAGATGTCCCAAGCTCCGAGCGAAATTCAGCGGGCCCAGATCACCCCGGAGAACCGGGAGTCGGAGCCCAGACATGAACAGGTCCGGACGGCGGAGCGCGCTCCCGCCGCAGTCTCCGGGACCGCTCAGGACCGCACCGGCGCCGCCGCCCCGGCCAAGCGTCGTGACGCGTACTTCGACAATGTGAAATACCTCGCGATCGTGCTCGTCGCCGTGGCCCACGCATGGGAACCGGTGATGGAGGGCAGCCGGACCACCCGCGCCCTGTACATGTTCGTCTACACGTTCCACATGCCGGCGTTCATCCTGGTCTCCGGCTACTTCTCGCGTTCCTTCGACATGAGCCCGCCGAAGGTGAAGCGCCTCGTCACCGGGGTCGTCGTGCCCTACGTCGTCTTCGAGACGGCGTACTCGCTCTTCAAGCGGTACGCGGGCGGGGTGGACGACGCCCCCATCAGCCTGATGGACCCGCTGTTCCTCACCTGGTTCCTGATCGCCCTGTTCATCTGGCGGGTCACCACGCCGCTGTGGCAGTCGCTGCGCCACCCGCTGCCGGTCGCGCTCGTCATCGCCATGCTCGCCTCGGTCAGCCCGGAGATCGGCGACGACCTGGACCTCCAGCGCGTCTGCCAGCTGCTGCCGTTCTTCGTGCTGGGCCTGCTGCTGAAGCCCGAGCACTTCCAGCTGCTCCGGCGGCGCGAGGTGCGGCTGGCGGCCGTCCCGCTGGCGCTCGGCGCCCTGGTCTTCGCCTACTGGGCGGCGCCGCGCGTGGGGACGGGCTGGTTCTACCGCAGCAACAGCGCCCAGGAGATGGACTTCCAGTGGTGGGCGGGGCCCGTGATGACCCTGGCCATGTTCGGGTGCGCCCTGCTGCTCACGGCGGCGTTCCTGGCCTGGGTGCCGCGCCGCCCGATGTGGTTCACCGCACTGGGCGCCGGCACCATCTGCGGCTACCTGCTGCACGGATTCCTGATCAGGGGGGCCGACTACTACGGCCTCTTCGAGCGCAACGAGTGGCTCTCGGAGCCCCTGGGGCTGGTCGTCATCTCGCTCGTCGCGGCCGTCGCCGTGACGCTGCTCTGCACCCCGCCGGTCCGCCGCGTGCTGCGCGCCGTGACCGAGCCGGACATGAACTGGGCGTTCCGCCGGAACACCGCCAAGCGCTGACGCTGTCCGGATCGGCCCCCTCGCACCGGGGCCGGTCCCGGCAGGGGCGTCAGCCGGCGGCGGGGTTGGCTTGATCCCGCCGTTCGGCCGTCCCTGAGGCGCCGTCGAGCCCCAGCAGGCCGCGCACCTGCGCATATTTCTCGGTCAGACGGGTACGGGTGGCCGGTTCCAGGACCGCGAGCCGTCCGGGATCGGCGTTGTGCGCCAGATCCGATTCCTTGATCAGCAGCGCACCGGGGGTGGCGAGAATCCGCCCGGTGTAGGTGAAGAGGTCCTCGCCGTCCCGCTTGGTGACGGCGAGGACCATTTCTTTTGTCCGCTCGGACAGCGGGGCCTCGTCGAGCCACCGGCGGGACAGCGCCCCGTCCTCGATCGCGTCGTGCAGCCAGGCGGCGGCGATCTGCTCCTCGTCGCCGCCCCGGCTCCGCACACCCCCGGCCACCGCCGCCAGGTGCTCCGCGTACGGGCGCCCCGCCTTGTCGGTCTGCCCGCGATGGGCCTCGCGGGCGATGGCTTCCACCTGGGACAGGGTCAGACGCGTCATCGGCATGGGCCGACTGTACGCCCGCGAGCACCGCTCTCCGACGGAGTCACGCGTGCACTCCCAATCGTTCGGTAAACTAATTACTGACGATTCCTTGACGCGCTCTTGACCGAAAGAAGGAGACAGGCTCATCGGACACGCAGACACGCTCATCGCCATGGGGGGCGCGTTCCTCGCGGCCGCCGTCCTCGCCCGCGTCGGCGGCCGTATCGGGCTGCCGACCATCCCCCTGTTCATCCTCGCCGGGATCCTGCTCGGCCCGCACACTCCCGGGGTCGTCCTCCTCGACGATCCGCACGACCTGGAGATGCTCTCCGCGCTCGGCCTGGTGCTGCTGCTCTTCTACCTCGGTCTCGAATTCCACCTGGACGACCTGAAGAAGGGCGGGCGCAAGATGGCGCTCGCCGGCGGCACCTACCTCGCGCTGAACGTCGGCGCCGGTCTCGGCTTCGGCTTCGCGCTGGGCTGGGGCACCTCGGAGGCGCTGGTGCTCGCCGGTGTGCTCGGCATCTCCTCGTCGGCCATCGTCACGAAGGTCCTGGTCGACCTCGGCCGGATCGGCAATCCGGAGACCCGGCCGATCCTCGGGATCATCGTCGTCGAGGACGTCTTCCTCGCCCTCTACCTCGCCGCGCTGCAGCCGATCCTGTCCGGCGCGGACAGCCTGGGGGCGGCGGTGCTGGACGGCGGCAAGGCCTTCGGCTTCCTGCTGCTGCTCGCCCTGATGGCCCGGTTCGGCACGAAGCTCGTCGGCAAGCTGATGAACACCAAGGACGACGAGCTCCTCGTCATCTCCTTCCTCGGTGTCGCCGTGTTCGTGGCCGGGGTCTCGGAGTGGTTCGGGGTGGCCGACGCGATAGGCGCCTTCATGGTCGGCCTGATGCTGGGCAGCACCAGCTCGGGCGACCGCATCCTGAAGCTGGTCCATCCGCTGCGGGACGCGTTCGGGGCGATCTTCTTCTTCGCCTTCGGACTCTCCATCAACCCCGGCGACCTGCCGAGCGTGGTGTGGCCGGTGCTGGCCGCCGTCGCGGTGACCGTCCTGATGAACGTCTTCGCCGGGATGGCCACGGCCAAGATCTACACCTTCGGCGCGAAGGCCACCGCCAACGTCTCCACGACCCTGCTGGCGCGCGGCGAGTTCGCGCTGATCCTCGCCACGATGGCGGCGGGCGCGGGCCTGGACGAGCGGCTCTCGCCGTTCATCGCCGGGTACGTGCTCCTGCTCGCGGTGCTGTCACCGCTCGCGGCCGGCCGCTCGCACTGGCTGGCCCGGATCCTCCCCGGAGGACGGGTGCCGGAGAAGGAGACCGAGAAAGAGGCGGTACCGGTCTGAGGTGCGGACGCCCCGGGTGCGGGGGCCGCGGCCGCGCACCCGGGATGACGCCCTCCGGAAGCCCTCCACTTTCGAGTGACAGGGGGAAACCGCGGTTGACGCTCGTGCGGTTTCGACCGCTTCCGTCCGGTTCAGCCGCGACGGGACAGCAGCAGGAGGGCGCGGTCGTCGTTGACGTCCTTCGCGCAGGCCTCGATCAGGTGCCAGGCCGCGCCCTCGAACCCCGTCGTGACATAGCGGTCGGCCTCGCCGGTCAGCCGGTCGATGCCCTCCGCGATGTCCCGGTCGGAGGCCTCGACCAGCCCGTCGGTGAAGAGCATCAGCACGTCCCCCGGTGCCAGCGAGCCCTTCACGGCGTCGAACTCCGCGCCGTCGTACACACCGAGCAGCGGGCCCTCGGCCGCCATCTCCTCCCAGCGGCCGCTGCCGGCGTGCAGTTGGAGCGCGGGGGGATGTCCCGCGGAGAGGAGTTCGTAGTCACCGGACTCCAGGTCCAGGACGAGGTGGATCGAGGTGGCGAACCCCTCGTCCCAGTCCTGGCGCAGCAGGTAGCCGTTGGCGGCGGGCAGGAAGCCGTGCGGCGGGAGGGAGCCGAGGAGGCCGCCGAAGGCCCCGGACAGGAGCAGGGCCCGGGAACCGGCGTCCATGCCCTTGCCGGAGACGTCGGTGAGGACGACCTCCAGGGTGCGGCCGCCGTGGGTGCGGGCGGCGACGACGAAGTCGCCGGAGAAGGACTGGCCGCCCGCGGGCCGCAGCGCCATCTCGCGGTGCCAGCCGTCGGGCAGCCGGGGCAGGGCGCTCTGGACCCGGATCCGCTCGCGCAGGTCGAAGAGCATCGTGCCGCCGCGTCGCCACGGCACCCCGACCCTGGCCCGGAACTGGGCGAGTACCAGCCCGAGGAAGCCGCAGGCCGCGACGACCAGCACGGTGCCGGGGGTGACGCGTGCGGGTCCGTCCGCGTAGGGGCCGAGAGCGAGGGACTCGACGATCAGGGCGGCGGCGGTGGCCGCGTAGAGACCCAGCAGGCTGGCGGGCCGCAGCAGGAGGCCGCCGGCCACGATCGGCAGGGTCAGGGCGGTCGGGGAGCACCAGACCGGGTTGATCAGGGTGGCGCAGGTGATCAGCGGGACGGTGAGCAGCAGACCGGCCAGGGCTATCCAGTCGGATCCGTCCCCGCGGAAGTAGTCGACACCGGACCGGCGCAGCGCGATGCGCGCCCGGTGCGCCGATCTGCGCCACCGGGCGGTGTAGGTCTCTGCTCCTCTGCGACGGGCCATTGTCGGGACCTTATCCACCCGGCGGCCTCCGGTGCAGGGGGACCCGGTGCCAATGTGTTCGAAACCCGGTCGCTCCGGGCCCCGCGGTCCTGATAAGCAGGGCGCATGAACACGGATCTGCGCGCGCTGTCGGCCACGGAACTGGACTCCTGGATGGGCTGCGTCGAGTGGACGTTCGGTGGCGTCCCGTTCTCCCCCGAGGACCGCGCGATGTACACCGGGCTGGCCGAGCCGCGCCGGGCGCTGGGGCACTGGGACGGTGCCGAGTGCGTGGGGACGGCGGGTGCGTACAGCCTCCGGCTGACCGTGCCCGGCGGGGCGGCGGTGCCGGCCGCCGGGGTCACGATGGTGAGCGTCGCCCCGACGCACCGCAGGCAGGGGCTGCTGACCGCGATGATGCGGCGGCAGCTGGACGACGTCCGCTCCTGGGGTGAGCCGCTCGCGGTGCTGATGGCCTCGGAGCCCGCCATCTACGGCCGGTTCGGCTACGGCGCGGCCACGGCGGAGACGCGCCTGCGCATCGACAGCTCCCGGGTCGGCCTCGCGCTGCCGAGCGGCACGGACGGGGTGCGGGTGCGCCGGTCGTCACCGCGGGAGGCGCTCGACGCCTGCGAGGAGGTGTACGCCCGGGTGGCACCGGGCCGCCCCGGCACCCTGGTGCGGCAGCCCGGCTGGGAGCGGGTGCCGGTGAACGACCCGGAGAGCGCCCGGGGCGGCGGCTCGCCGCTCCAGTGCGTGCTCGCGGAGCGGGACGGCGAGGTCACCGGGTACGTCACGTTCCACGTGCGGCCGGGCTGGGACGGCGCCGTGCCGGTGGGGACGGTCGCGGTGCGCGATCTCGCGGCGCTCGACCCCGCCTCGTACGCGGCCCTGTGGCGCTTCGTGTTCGGCATCGACCTGACCTCGGTCGTGGAGTGCGGCAACCGGCCCGTGGACGACGCGTTGCTCCGGCTGGTCTCGGACGTCCGGCGGTGCGACGTGCGGGTGCGGGACGGGCTGTACGTGCGGCTGGTCGAGCTGGGCGGGGCGCTGGGCGCCCGCTCCTACCGCGCCCCGGTGGACGTGGTGCTGGAGGTGGAGGACTCCTTCTGCCCGTGGAACGCCGGGCGGTGGCGTCTGACCGCCGACGCCGAGGGCGCGGCCTTCTGCCGGCGGACCGACGAGGAACCCGGACTGGCCCTGTCCGTGAAGGAGTTGGGGGCCGCCTATCTGGGCGGGGTCTCGCTGACGTCGCTGGCGGCGGCCGGGGCGGTGCGCGAGCTGCGGGACGGCGCGCTGGCCGAGGCGTCCCTGGCGTTCTCCTCGGACGCGCAGCCGTGGTGCCCGCACGGTTTCTGACCGCGCCCGCCGGCCCGAAGGGTCCGCCTTGCTGCCGTGCTGCCGTGCGCCGGCCGGGTCGGGCCGCTGCCGCGTCGCCGGTAGCAGGCTCGCTCTGCCGCGTCGCCGGGCGTCGGCTGCCTCAGGCGCGTGCCGCGTCGCCGGGCGGCCCGCTCAGGCGCGTGGCGTCGCCGGGCGCTGGCAGGCCGGGCACCAGAAGAGGTTGCGGGCCGCCAGTTCGGCGGTGCGGATCTCGGTGCCGCAGAGGTGGCAGGCCTGCAGGGCGCGGCGGTAGACGTACACCTCGCCCCCGTGGTCGTCGATCCGCGGAGGGCGGCCCATGGCCTCCGGCAGGTGCTCGGGGCGGACCGTGTCGATCCGGTTGTTCCGCACGCCCTCGCGCATCAGCACGCCGAGGTCGGCCCAGACCGCGTCCCACTCGCCCCGGGTGAGGTCCTTGCCGAGGCGGTACGGGTCGATGCCGTGCCGGAAGAGGACCTCGGCGCGGTAGACGTTCCCGACGCCCGCGACGACCTTCTGGTCCATCAGCAGGGCGGCGACGGTGACACGGCTGCGGGAGATGCGGCGCCAGGCGCGTTCGCCGTCCTCGTCGGTGCGCAGCGGGTCCGGGCCGAGCCGGTCGTGCACCGCGCGCTTCTCGGGGCCGGTGATCAGGGCGCAGGTGGTGGGGCCGCGCAGGTCGGCGTGGTGGGCCTCGTTGAGCAGCCGCAGCCGGACGGTGTCGGTGGGCGGCGGGGCGGGGACCGCGCCGAAGCCGAGCTTGCCGAAGAGGCCGAGGTGGATGTGGACCCAGGCCGCTCCCTCGAAGCCCAGGAAGAGGTGCTTGCCGTGGGCGTCGACACCGGTGAGGGTCCGCCCGTCCAGCAGGGCGGCACCGTCGGAGAACTTGCCCTGGGGGCTGCTGACCCGCACCGGGCGGCCCGCGAACCGCTCGTGGTGGTCGGCGGCGAGCCGGTGGATCGTATGCCCCTCGGGCACGGCGGTTCTCCTGGTGAAGCGCCCGTGCCGCCGGGCGGGGCCCGGCGGCACGGGGAAGCGGGCAGGGGCCGGTTCAGCCCTGCTGCGGGTGGTGGGCCGGGACCGGGGGGAGCTCGCCGGTGTTCTCGTACGCCGAGAGCATCTCGATGCGGCGGGTGTGGCGCTCCTCACCCGAGTACGGCGTGGCCAGGAAGATCTCGACGAACTTGGTGGACTCCTCCACCGTGTGCATCCGGCCGCCGATGGCCACCACGTTGGCGTCGTTGTGCTCACGGCCGAGCGCGGCGGTCTGCTCGCTCCAGGCGAGCGCGGCGCGGACGCCCTTGACCTTGTTCGCGGCGATCTGCTCGCCGTTGCCGGAGCCGCCGATGACGATGCCGAGGCTGTCCCCGTCGGCGGCCGTCCGCTCCGCGGCACGGAGGCAGAACGGCGGGTAGTCGTCCTGGGCGTCGTAGATGTGGGGGCCGCAGTCGACGGCCTCGTGGCCGTGGGCCGTGAGCCACTCGACGAGGTGGTTCTTCAGTTCGAAGCCGGCATGGTCGGAGCCGAGGTACACGCGCATGGTGCGAAGTGTGGCACGGACCGGGCGGGGTAATGGTCAGCGGGGTCGGGACCCATGGGGGTTTCCCGGGGGCCGTTCAGGTCCGGACCTGTGCGCCCTGCCACACGGGCAACGATCGGGTCAAGGACCGGATGAGGGGGTTCCGCTTGCTGTACCGATCGGGCTTGAATGCGTGGCCTTGCCTTCGCGTCACCCCAGCTGAGGCAAGTAATACGGACTTACATGATCAGGAAACGTAAGGATTCGATCCATGACGTCGCAGACGACTCTGGCCGGACCGGGCGAACAGCCCGGCGAGCCGGGTAAGCCCGGCTCGCCGGACGGGCTCCAGGCCGGTCTCAAGAACCGTCACCTCTCGATGATCGCCATCGGCGGCGTGATCGGCGCAGGCCTCTTCGTCGGTTCGGGTGCCGGCATAGCCGCCGCCGGGCCGGCCATTCTCCTGTCGTACGCGCTGGTCGGCCTGATGGTCGTCTTCGTCATGCGGATGCTCGGTGAGATGGCGGTCGCCCGGCCGAGCTCCGGTTCCTTCTCCGCCTACGCCGACCAGGCCCTGGGCCGCTGGGCCGGATTCTCCATCGGCTGGCTGTACTGGTTCTTCTGGGTCGTGGTGCTCGCCGTCGAGGCCACGGCGGGTGCCAAGATCCTGGAGAGCTGGGTGCCCGGCGTCCCGCAGTGGGCCTGGGCGCTGATCGTCATGGTGGTCCTGACGGCGACCAACCTGGTCTCCGTGGGCTCGTACGGCGAGTTCGAGTTCTGGTTCGCCGGGATCAAGGTCGTGGCGATCGGCGCCTTCGTCGTCGTCGGGCTGCTCGCCGTCTTCGGCGTCCTGCCGGGCACGGACCACGCGGGCTCGGGCCTCGCCCACCTCACGGACACCGGCGGATTCTTCCCGGAGGGGCCGGGCGCCATCCTCACGGGTGTGCTGATGGTCGTCTTCTCCTTCATGGGCAGCGAGATCGTGACGTTGGCGGCGGGTGAGTCCGAGGACCCGCGCCGCGCCGTCTCGAAGGCCACGAACAGCGTCATCTGGCGTATCGCCATCTTCTACCTGGGCTCGATCTTCGTCGTCCTCACCCTGCTGCCGTGGAACGACCCGTCGATCGTCGAGGACGGCTCGTACGTCGCCGCGCTGAACGTCATCGGGATCCCGCACGCCGGTCAGGTGATGGACGTCATCGTGCTGACGGCGGTGCTGTCCTGTCTCAACTCCGGCCTCTACACGGCCTCGCGCATGGCCTTCTCGCTCGGACAGCGCGGGGACGCGCCGAAGGCGTTCTCCACGGTCAACAAGCGGGGCGTGCCGCAGGCGGCGATCCTCTCGTCCGTCGTCTTCGGCTTCGTGGCCGTGTTCTTCAACTACCAGTGGCCCGACACGGTGTTCGCGTTCCTGCTGAACTCCTCCGGCGCGGTCGCGCTGTTCGTGTGGCTGGTGATCTGCTTCACCCAGCTGCGGATGCGCGGCATCATCCTGCGTGAGGCGCCCGAGAAGCTCGTCGTCCGGATGTGGCTCTTCCCGTACCTGACGTGGGCGACGATCGCGATGATCTCCTTCGTGCTCGTCTACATGCTGACCGACGACGCCGGACGCGAGCAGGTGCTGCTCTCCCTGCTGGTCGCCGCCCTGGTCGTGGTGGTCTCGCTGGTGCGGGAGGCCCGCAGCCGGAAGGCGGACGCCCCGGCCGAGTGACCGGGCGCCCGCCCGAGGGCGGGTGCGGAGTTCCCCCGGAGGCTCTCCCGCCACGCGCTTCCACGCGGCGGGAGAGCCTTCGTCGTGCACGGCCGCGGCCGGACTTCCGCGCCGCCGCGGCCGGCCGGAATCCCCAGGAGTTGGCGCCGGTCCGCCACGGCACCCGGCGCACGAGAGGCCCGCCGGTCGCGATGCGGCCGGCGGGCCTCTTCGGTGGTGTCCGCGGCGTCGGCGGCGACGCCCGGTGGTCGGGTGGTGTCACCTCGGGGCGCGGCGGTCCGCCGAGGTGGGCTCCTGCGTCAGCCGCGGCGTCCGGCCAGCTTCCAGGAGGCGGGCAGCGCGCCCATCGCCAGTGCGGCCTTGAGGGCGTCGCCGACGAGGAACGGCACGAGTCCGGCGGCGACGGCGGCGCTGACGGACATGCCGGTGGAGAGCGCCAGGTAGGGCACGCCGACCGCGTAGACGACGAGCGAGCCGACCGCCATGGTGCCCGCGGTGCGCAGGACGGACCGGTCACCGCCGCGGCGGGCGAGGCCGCCGACGACCGTGGCGGCGAGCAGCATGCCGAGGACGTAGCCGAAGGACGCGCCGCCCGGACCGGAGGTCCCCTCGGAGAACCACGGCACGCCGGCCATGCCGACGAGCGTGTACAGGGCGAGGGAGAGGAACCCGCGGCGGGCGCCGAGCGCGGTGCCGATGAGCAGCGCGGCGAAGGTCTGGCCGGTGACCGGGACCGGGGAGCCGGGGACGGGCACGGCGATCTGGGCCGCGATGCCGGTGAGCGCGGCGCCGCCGACGACCAGCGCCGTGTCCACGGCGTGGCGGTGCCGGGCTGCGGGCAGCAGGTCGGCGAGGACCGCTCCGGAACGGACGGGGGCGGCAGCAGTACTCATCGGGACTCCGCGGGTGAGGAGGGTGGGCAGGGACGGACTGAGGGTGACGTTAGCCGACGCGCCCTCGCTCCCTCACCATCAGCCGTCCACAAAGCGGCGGTTGAGGGGTTAGTGGGGTTCACACAAAGAGCGCTGCGCAATCGTTCCCCGGCGTGATGCTGGTCACGGAGGCAGGGGTGTGTGCGGCCCTCCGTTCGGCAGGGGGCAGCACCTCGTGAGACTGTAGGTTCCCCATAAATGATCCGAGAGTGATCCGCAGCTCATGCACGACGCGCCCGCCACCCGTCCCTCCGCTCCCCCCGAGCCCCTGGCCCACGGCCTGAAGCAGCGCCATCTGACGATGCTCGGTCTGGGCGGGGTGATCGGCGCGGGCCTCTTCGTCGGTTCGGGCGCCGGGATCGCGGTCGCCGGTCCCGCCGTCGTCGTGTCGTACCTGATCGCGGGCGCGCTCGCGATGCTGGTGATGCGGATGCTCGGCGAGATGTCGGCGGCGATGCCCGCGTCCGGTTCCTTCTCGGTCCACGCGGAGCGGGCGCTGGGCCGCTGGGCCGGTTTCAGTGTGGGCTGGCTCTACTGGTTCCTGCTGGTGGTGGTCCTCGCGGTGGAGGCGACGGCCGCCGCACAGATCGCCCACGGCTGGCTGCCCGCGGTGGATCAGCGGCTCTGGGTGCTGCTGTTCATGACCGTGTTCACGGTGGCCAACCTGACGGCGGTGAAGAACTTCGGCGAGTTCGAGTTCTGGTTCGCCGCGCTCAAGGTGGCGGCGATCGTGCTCTTCCTGGTGCTCGGGCTGCTGGCCGTCCTCGGCGTCCTGCCCGACACCCGTCCGGTGGGGCTGACGAACCTGACCGGCCGGGGCGGTTTCCTGCCCCACGGCTGGGGCGGTGTGGTCTCCGGTGTGCTCACCGTGGTCTTCGCCTTCGGCGGCCTCGAGGTCGTGACGATCGCGGCGGCGGAGACCGACGACCCGGCGCGCGCCGTGGGCCGGGCGGTGCGCAGCGCGGTGGTGCGCATCCTCTTCTTCTACGTCGGTTCGATGCTGGTGATCGTGACCGTGCTGCCGTGGACCGCGCAGCGGGCCGGGCTCAGCCCGTACGTGAAGGTGCTGGACTCGATCGGGGTGCCGTCGGCGGGGCAGATCATGAACATCGTCGTGTTCGTGGCCCTGCTCTCGGCCCTCAACGCCAATCTGTACGGCTCGTCCCGGATGGTCTTCTCGCTGGCCGAGCGCGGGGAGGCGCCGCGGGGGCTGCTGAAGGTGTCCGGAGGGCGGGCCGGCGGGGGCGGGGTGCCGCGCCGGGCGGTGCTGGCCTCGGTAGCCTTCGGGTTCGTCTCGGTCCTGCTCGATCTCCGGTGGCCCGACACCGTGTTCCTGTACATGCTGAACTCGGTCGGGGCGGTCCTGCTGTTCGTCTGGGGGCTGATCGCCGCCTCCCAGCTGCGGCTGCGGCGCCGGCTGGAGCGCGGGGCGGCGGGCGCCCTGCCGCTGCGGATGTGGTGCTTCCCGTATCTGACCTGGGTGACCCTGGCCGGTCTGCTGGCCGTGCTGCTGCTGATGCTCACCGACGACGCGGCCCGTCCGCAGGTGCTGTGGTCGGCGGGCGCCACGGGTCTCGTCGTGCTCGTCGCGGTCGTACGGGAGCTGCGCTCGGAGCAGTAGGCGCGTGCGCACCTTGTGTGAGCCTGGTGACCGTATAGCGGACGTCCGTTCCCCCTGGACGGGGCTCGTGGCCAGACTGTGGCCGACCCCTGTCCCGACCAGTGAACAGAGCCCGTCCATGTCCCGGACCTCCGCGCCGCCCCCCAAGGACGCCACCGCCCCCGCCGCCGACTCCGCACTCACCCACGGGCTCAAGCAGCGCCACCTGTCGATGATCGCCCTGGGCGGGGTGATCGGAGCCGGGCTCTTCGTCGGCTCGGGTGCGGGCATCGCCGCGGCCGGCCCGTCGATCGTCGTGGCGTACGGAGTCTCCGGGCTGCTGGTGATGTTCGTGATGCGGATGCTCGGCGAGATGTCGGCGGCCAACCCGGCCTCCGGCTCCTTCTCCGTCCACGCGGAGCGGGCCATCGGCCCCTGGGCGGGCTTCACCGCCGGGTGGTCGTTCTGGGTGCTGCTCTGCGTCGCGGTCGGGCTGGAGGGCATCGGCGCCGCGCAGATCGTCACCGGCTGGCTGCCCGGCACGCCGGAGTGGGTGTGGGTCGCCCTGTTCATGGTGATCTTCCTCGGCACCAATCTCGCCGCCGTGAAGAACTTCGGCGAGTTCGAGTTCTGGTTCGCCGCGCTCAAGGTCATCGCGATCAGCCTGTTCCTGGTGCTGGGCCTCCTCGCGATCCTGGGCGTGCTGCCCGGCACGGACTCCCCCGGCACCTCGAACCTCACCGGGGACGGCGGCTTCCTGCCGAACGGCTCCGAGGGGCTCATCATCGGCCTGCTCGCGTCCGTGTTCGCGTACGGCGGCCTGGAGACCGTCACCATCGCGGCGGCCGAGTCCGAGAACCCGGTGCGGGGTGTCGCCAAGGCGGTGCGTACGGCGATGTGGCGCATCGCGGTCTTCTACATCGGCTCGATGGCGGTCATCGTGACCCTGGTGCCCTGGGACGCCCCGCAGGTCGTCGAGGTCGGCCCGTTCTACGCGATGCTGGACCACCTGGGCATCGGCGGCGCCGCGGAGATCATGAACGTGGTCATCCTCGTCGCCCTGCTCTCCGCGATGAACGCCAACATCTACGGTTCCTCGCGCATGGCCTGCTCCCTCGTCGCCCGCGGCCAGGGCCCGAAGGTCCTCGGCCGGATCTCCTCCGGCGTCCCGCGCAACGCGGTGCTCGCCTCCTCGGTGTTCGGCTTCCTGTGCGTGCTGCTCAGCTACTGGCGGCCCGACGACGTCTTCCCGTGGCTGCTCAACATGATCGGCGCGGTGATCCTGGTCGTCTGGGTCTTCATCGCCGTCTCGCAGCTGATCCTGCGCAAGCGGACCGAGCGGGAGACCCCGGAGCGCCTGGTCGTCCGGATGTGGCTGTTCCCCGTGCTGACGATCGTGGCGCTGGTGGCCATGGCCGGCATCTTCGTCCTGATGCTGTGGCAGCCCGACACGCGGGACCAGCTGCTGGCGACCGGGGCGCTGACCGCCGTGCTGATCGCGATCGGCGCCGTGCGGCAGAGGCGCGCCGGGCGCGAGGCACCGGCCGGCGACTGAGCGCGGGCGCCCGCCGCGGACCCGCCGGCCTGGACGGCCCTCCCGGTCAGCGGGTCCGCGGCGCGAGCGCGACCGAGTGAACGGGCCCGAGTGAACGGGCCCGAGTGAGCGGGCCCGTCAGCCGAGGGCGATCTCCAACCGCGGCAGCTCCCGGCCCGGTACGGAGCCCGACGGAACCGAGCCGGTACGCCGCGCGCCCATCGCCCGGTAGAACGCCTCGGCGTGCGGGTCGGCGTCGACGGTCAGCCGCACGAAGCCGCACCGGCGCGCCGCGCCCACGGTGTGCGCGTACAGGAGCCGGCCCACGCCCCGGCCGATGACGTCCGGCTCGACGAACATCATGGCCAGCGCCCCTTCGGGCGGGTCTCCCGCCAGGGTGGTGAAGCCCAGGACGCGGCCGTCCTCCTCCGCGACCGCCGTGCGTCCGTCCGCCAGGTCCCCGCGGGTGAGCGTCAGTTCGGCACGGCAGGCCGCGAGGAAGGCCTCGTCGTACCCCCAGTGCGCCTTGGACCGCAGGGCCAGTTCGGTCAGCGCCCCGGCCTCCTCGGACCGTCCCGGCCGTATCCGCACGCCCTGCACCTTCCGTCGCCCGCCACGAGGACTGTACCGGGGGCGAGTTCCCGCACCTCCGTCACTTCTTCCTGCTAACCTGCAATTGCGAAAGACTTGCAACAACGTCCAGGTAGCAGTTGGAGGGTTCGACCCCATGGCCACGTACACGCTCCCGGAACTCCCGTACGACTACGCGGCGCTCGAACCGGTCATCGACCCGCAGATCATCGAGCTCCACCACGACAAGCACCACGCGGCGTACGTCAAGGGGGCGAACGACACCCTGGAACAGCTGGAGGAGGCCCGCGCCACGGGGGCCTGGGGCGCGGTCAACGGCCTGCAGAAGAACCTCGCGTTCCACCTCTCCGGCCACATCCTGCACTCGATCTACTGGCACAACATGAGCGGCGACGGCGGCGGCGAGCCCCTCGCGGCGGACGGCGTCGGCGACCTGGCGGACGCGATCGCCGAGTCCTTCGGCTCGTTCGCCGGCTTCACCGCGCAGCTCACGAAGGCCGCGGCGACCACCCAGGGGTCCGGCTGGGGCGTCCTCGCGTACGAGCCGGTCAGCGGCAGGCTGATCGTCGAGCAGGTCTACGACCACCAGGGCAACGTCGGCCAGGGATCGGTCCCGATCCTGGTCTTCGACGCCTGGGAGCACGCCTTCTACCTGCAGTACAAGAACCAGAAGGTGGACTTCATCGAGGCGATGTGGCGCCTCGTCGACTGGCAGGACGTGGCCAGGCGCTACCGCGCCGCCACGGAGCGCGCGGACGTGCTGCTCCTGGCCCCCTGACGGACCCGGTACGTCCTGCCTCGTGATCGTCTTCTCAACCTTCACCGGGCAGGCGGATGGACGGAGGACCCCCGCGAGGACAGGACTCGCGGGGGTCCTCCCGTCGCTTCCCCCACGGGCGCGGGCGCGCTCGGATCCGGAACACGGAGCCGATGAACTCGGCGAGCAGCCGCTCCTCGAGCGCCCCGGGCAGCACCGGGGTCGGCAGGACCCGCGGGCTCCGCGGGGCGGTCCGCCCCGCGGGCCGCCGTCCTGCCCTCCGCCGCGGCCGGTGGGAGACTGGCGGCATGACGGACACCGGACGGCGGACCGACCGTGAGCTGGAACGGGCCGTCCTCGACCTGCTCGACCGGCGCGGGCCGGGGGCGTCGATCTGCCCCTCGGACGCGGCGCGGGCGGTGTACACCGGGGACGACGACGGCTGGCGGGCGCTCATGGAGCCGGTCCGCCGCGCGGCCCGGCGGCTCGTCGAGGCGGGCGAGGTGGAGATCACCCAGGGCGGCCGGCCCGTCGACATGGCGGAGGCCCGTGGTCCGGTCCGTGTCCGCCGCGCCCGCGGGTCCGGCTGACCCCCCGGACCGCCGGGGGTGCGGGCCCGGGTCCCGGGAGCCCGCACCGGCCGGAGCGGGTCAGTCGAAGACGGGGCCCTGCGTGCGGGTCCGCTTGATCTCGTAGAAGCCGGGGATCGACGCGACCAGCAGCGTGCCGTCCCAGAGCCGCGCGGCCTCCTCGCCCTTGGGGGCGGGGGTGACGACCGGGCCGAAGAAGGCGATCTGCTCGCCGTCGGCGCCGGGCACGGCGATGACCGGGGTGCCGACGTCCTGGCCGACCTTGTCGATGCCCTCCTGGTGGGAGGCGCGCAGCTGCTCGTCGTACGCGTCGGAGTCGGCGAAGTCCAGCAGCTCGGCCGGCAGGCCGACGTCCGCCAGCGCACCGGCGATCGCCTCGCGGGTGGGGCCCTCGCCGTTGTTGTGGATGCGGGTGCCGAGGGCCGTGTACAGCGGGCCGACGACCTCGTCCCCGTGCTTCTCCCTGGCGGCGACGACGACCCGGACGGGCGCCCAGGCCTTGGTGCGCATCATGTCCTGGTACTCCTCGGGCAGCTCGTCGAGCCGGGGCTCGTTGAGCACGGCCAGGCTCATCACGTGCCAGCGCACCTCCACGTCACGGACCTTCTCCACCTCCAGCATCCAGCGGGAGGTCATCCAGGCCCAGGGGCAGAGCGGGTCGAACCAGAAATCGGCCGGGACCCTGCCGCCGGACGTGCTGTTCTCGGGCATGTCTCTCCTCGTGGGATCGGTCTGGCACCTGACTGCCGGAACACCACCGGACCCTCCCGCCATTCCCGTGCACCGGCCCCGACCGCCGCGTGGGAGGATCAAAGGTCTTCGAATGAGACACAAGAGAACAAAGGAGTGCTCCGTGCCCGGTGAGAACCTGTCCCGCGACGAGGCCCGCGCGAGGGCCGAGCTGCTGACCGTCGACGGTTACGAGGTCGCCCTCGACCTCCGTTCGGCCGTCGGCGGGCCCGACGGGGGCGACGAGGCCGGTCCGCGCACCTTCCGCTCGCGGACCACGATCCGCTTCCGCGCCGCCCGGGCCGGCGCCTCGACCTTCGCCGACCTGCTGGCCCCGTCCGTGGCCGCGGTGACGCTGAACGGCCGCGACCTGGACCCCGGCACGGTCTTCGACGGCGCCCGGATCACCCTGGAGGACCTCGCCGCGGGTGAGAACGTCCTGGTGGTCGACGCCCGGTGCGCCTACAGCCGGACCGGCGAGGGCATGCACCGCTTCGTCGACCCGGAGGACGGCGAGGTCTACCTCTACACGCAGTACGAGCCGGCCGACGCGCGGCGCGTCTTCGCCAACTTCGAGCAGCCCGACCTCAAGGCGCCCTACCGCTTCGAGGTGACGGCGCCCGAGGGATGGCGGGTGTGGAGCAACGGCGTCGAGGAGCCGCAGGAGGACGGGGTCCACCGGTTCGCGGAGACGCTGCCCATCTCGACGTACATCACCGCGGTCGTCGCGGGCCCGTACCACTACGTGAGCGATCTCTACACGCGGACGTCGGACGAGGGCACGAAGCTGGAGATCCCGCTCGGCGCGATGTGCCGCAAGGGGCTCGCGCGCCACTTCGACGCGGAGGACGTCTTCCTCGTCACCAAGCAGGGCCTGGACTTCTTCCACGACCACTTCGACTTCCCGTACCCCTTCGGGAAGTACGACCAGGCGTTCGTGCCGGAGTACAACCTCGGCGCGATGGAGAACCCGGGCCTGGTCACCTTCCGCGAGGAGTACATCTACCGCGGCAAGGTCACCTCGGCGTCGTACGAGCGCCGTGCCAACGTGATCCTGCACGAGATGGCGCACATGTGGTTCGGCGACCTGGTCACCATGCAGTGGTGGGACGACCTGTGGCTGAAGGAGTCCTTCGCCGACTTCATGGGGACGTTCTCGATGGTGGAGGCGACCCGCTTCACCGACGGCTGGATCACCTTCGCCAACAACCGCAAGGCGTGGGCGTACCGTGCCGACCAGCTGCCGTCCACGCACCCGGTCACCGCGGACATCCGTGACCTGGAGGACGCCAAGCTGAACTTCGACGGCATCACGTACGCGAAGGGCGCCTCGGTGCTCAAGCAGCTCGTGGCGTACGTGGGCCGGGAGGCGTTCCTGGAGGGCGCGCGCCGCTACTTCAAGCGGCACGCCTACGGCAACACGCGGCTGGGCGACCTCCTGTCGGTCCTGGCCGAGACGTCGGGCCGCGACATGACGGCCTGGTCGCACGCGTGGCTGGAGACGGCGGGGGTCAACGTGCTGACCCCGGTCGTGGCGTACGACGCCGAGGGGCGGATCGCGGAGCTCGCCGTGGTCCAGGAGGCCGCGGGCTCCCGTCCGGAGCTGCGTCCGCACCGGGTCGCGGTCGGCCTGTACCGGCTGTCCCCGGAGGGCGGGCTGGTCCGGTTCGCCCGGGCCGAGACCGATGTGGCCGGGGAGCGGACCGTGGTCGCGGAGCTCGCCGGGGCGGAGCGGCCCGACCTGGTCCTGGTCAACGACGACGACCTGACCTTCTGCAAGATCCGCTTCGACGAGGGGTCGCTGGCCACCCTGCGCAAGCACCTCGGTGACCTCACCGACCCGCTGGCCCGGGCGCTGTGCTGGTCCGCGCTGTGGAACCTGACGCGGGACGCCCTGCTGCCGGCCCGGGAGTTCGTGTCCCTGGTGCTGGCGTTCGCCGGGCGCGAGTCGGACATCGGCGTCCTGCAGATGCTGCACGTCTGGGCGCGGTCGGCCCTGGTGCACTACGCGGCGCCGGCCTGGCGCGAGGAGGGCGGCGCGGCGCTGGCCGAGGGCGCGCTGGCGGAGCTGCGGCGTGCGGAGCCGGGCAGTCAGCACCAGCTGACGTGGGCCCGGTTCTTCGCCTCGGTCGCGGCCTCGGACGCCGACTTCCGGTTGCTGGACGGGCTGCTCGACGGTTCCGCCGTGATCGACGGCCTGGAGGTCGACCAGGAGCTGCGGTGGGCGTTCCTGTCACCGCTGGCCTCGCACGGCAGGGCCGACGAGGCCGTCCTGGACGCCGAACTGGCCCGGGACGACACGGCGTCGGGCAAGCGGCACCACGTGCGGTGTCTGGCGTCCCGCCCCTCGGCTGCCGTCAAGGCGCAGGCGTGGGCGGCGGTCGTGGAGTCGGACAAGCTGTCCAACGCGCTCGCCGGGGCGACGATCGCCGGGTTCGAGCAGCCCGCGCAGCGGGAGCTGCTGGCGCCGTACACGGCCTCGTACTTCGAGGCGATCGAGCGGGTGTGGGCGGAGCGCTCCATCCAGACCGGCATGGACGTGGTCAAGGGGCTGTTCCCCGGGCTGCAGGACGACCCCGCGACGCTGTCGGCGACGGACGCGTGGCTGACCTCCCACCCGGACGCGGCACCGGCGCTCCGGCGGCTGGTCCTGGAGGCGCGGGACGATCTGGCACGGGCGCTGCGGGGACAGGAGTGTGACGCGGCGGCATGACCGTACGGCGCGCGCCCCCCGCGCACGCGGGGGGATCGCGCGCCGTGCAATCCCTGCCGTGACCGCCCTTTTCGACGTTCGAACTGCTGCCCTTCAGTGCGGCGCTGTCCTGGAATGTCGACGGGCTTGTAACACGGGCTATCGCACGGCGGGGCTGCGGGAACCTCCCCGGCATGACCCAGAACACCCCGCTGTCCCCGCGCCCCGTCCACGAAACGATCTGCCGTGTGCAGTCCGCGGCGCAGCTGCGCGCCCGCGGTGTGAGCGCCGCGCACACCGCCGCCCAGTGCCGGCCCGGCGGACCGTGGCAGCAGCTGCTCCCCGGCGTGTACCTGCTGCACCGGGGTGCACCCACGGACGACGACCGGATGCGCGGTGCCCTGCTGTACGCCGGGCGGCCCCCGGCCGGCGCCCTGCGGGCCGTGCCCGCCCGGCAGGAGCCCGGCTACGGCGAGGCGATGGTCACCGGCCTGGCGGCCCTGGCCCTGTACGGCTTCCCGTCCGCGCCGCCCGTGATCGCCCTGCACCGGATCGACGTCCTGGTGCCGCGCACCAGGCGGCTGCGCTCCACCCGCTTCGTCCAGGTGACCCGGGCCGCCGTGCTGCCCCGGCCGCTGCGCCGGCGCGGGGTGCCGGTGGCGCCGGTGGAGCGGGCCCTGGCCGATGCGGTGGCCTCGCTCACGGACGCCCCGACGGTGCGCCGGATCCTGACGGAGGCGGTGCGGGGCGGGTACGGCGAACCCGGTGCGGTCGTACGGGAGCTGGACGCGGCGGGGCTGCTGGGCCGTGCGCACGTGGTGGAGGCCGTCGACGCGCTGCTGGTCGAGGGGCGGGCGGTGGCGGAGGGGCGGCTGTACGGGGTGGTGCGCGCCCACGGTCTGCCGGAGCCGCTCTGGAACGTGGAACTCTCCCTGCCCGGCGGCGGCTTCCTGGGCGGGGTGGACGCCTACTGGCCGGACCAGGCGGTCGCGCTGGAGATCGGCACCCGCTCGCCCCGCGAGGAGCAGGTCGTGTTCGCCGCGGAGCGGGAACACCTGGAGCGACTCGGCGTGACGGTGGTGCGGGTGGCGCCGCGGCAGCTGCGGGAGGCCCCCGAGCAGCTGTCGGTGGTGCTGCGCACGGCGATGATGGCGGCCGAGGACCGCGAACCGGCCGCATATGTAGTGGTCCTGCCACGCTGAGTGGCGCAATGGCACCGGTGGCGGATCTACGCCATGTGCCTTTTCGACCTCCGTCAACTCTCCACAAAACCCTGTCTTCTACGAAAGGCTGAGCGGTCATCGGGTACCGAATTCCGGACTCTCTCTTTCGTTCACACCACAGGGACGCTGATGACCAAGGAATCCCCCGGCTCCATACCCGGGGCGAGACGCGCGGCACGCATCGCGGCCGCAGCCGGCCTGGCGGCCGCACTGGCCGCCTCCGGCGCGGCCCCGGCCTTCGCGGCCGACGACCCGGCCGCCTCCCCGGTGAAGCCCGCCGCCGCGAGCGCGAAGGGCGACAAGCTGGGCGAGGCCGACGCCGCCGTGCTGGCGAAGGCCGAGGCCAAGGGCGAGAAGAACATCACGATGATGGTCGCCACCACCCCGGGTGCGACCGAGAAGGTCGCCGAACAGCTGGACGCCGTCAAGGGGTCCGTGCTGGGGCGGACGTACGACAAGCTCGGCTACGTCCGGGCCACCGTGCCGACCGCGACGGCCGAGGCCACCATCAAGGCGGCGCAGAAGCTGTCCTCCGTCCAGGGCATCGATCTCAAGCAGGAGATCAAGCTGGACGACCCGACGCCCGCGGGCGACCGGGCGGCCGGGGCGAAGCAGCCGAAGGCGACCGGAAGCTACCCGGCGCCGGGCAAGAACACCCCCGCGAAGAACCCGTACAACCCGTCCTTCGAGACGGGTGCGGTCGACTTCGTGAAGCAGCACCCGAAGGCCGACGGCCGCGGGATCACCATCGGCGTCCTGGACTCCGGTGTCGACCTCGGCCACCCCGCGCTGCAGAAGACCACCACCGGCGAGCGCAAGATCGTCGACTGGGTGACGGCGACCGACCCGGTCAGCGACGGTGACGGCACCTGGCTGCGGATGACGACCTCCGTGACCGGTCCGACGTTCACCGCCGGCGGCCGCACCTACTCGGCACCGGCCGGGTCCTACAAGATCCAGCTGTTCGCCGAGGCCGCCACCCGCGGCGGCGACATGGCCGGGGACCTGAACCGGGACGGCGACACCACCGACGTCTGGGCCGTGCTCTACGACCCGGTCGCCGGCACGGTCCGCGTCGACCTGGACAACGACGCGGACTTCCGCAACGACGCCGTGCTGAAGCCGTACAAGGAGAAGCACCAGGTCGGCTACTTCGGCACGGACGACCCGGCGACGCAGATCGTCGAGCGCATCCCGTTCGTCGTCGAGACCCGCAAGGACGTCGTCTACAACGCGGCCGGCGCGAAGGCCGACTACGTCAACATCGGTGTCATCGAGAGCGAGCACGGCACCCACGTCGCCGGCATCACCGCGGCCAACGGCCTGTTCGGCGGCAAGATGAACGGCGCGGCGCCCGGCGCCAAGGTCGTCTCCTCGCGCGCCTGCACCTGGTCCGGCGGCTGCACCAACATCGCGCTGACCGAGGGCATGATCGACCTCGTCGTCAACCGCGGCGTCGACGTCGTCAACATGTCGATCGGCGGCCTGCCGCCGCTCAACGACGGCAACAACGCGCGCGCCGAGCTCTACAAGCGGCTCATCGACATCTACGGCGTCCAGCTGGTCATCTCGGCCGGCAACGAGGGCCCGGGGCTCAACACCATCGGTGACCCCGGTCTCGCCGACCACGTCATCTCGGTGGGTGCGTCGATCTCCAAGGAGACCTGGGCCGCCAACTACGGCTCCCACGTCACCAAGAAGTACGACATGCTGCCCTTCTCCTCGCGCGGTCCGCGTGAGGACGGCGGCTTCACGCCGACGCTGACGGCTCCGGGCGCGTCGATCAACACCACGCAGACCTGGTTCCCGGGCGGTCCGGTCAAGGAGGCCGGCTACTCGCTCCCGGCCGGCTACTCCATGCTGCAGGGCACCTCGATGTCCTCGCCGCAGGCCGCCGGTGCGACGGCGCTGCTGCTGTCCGCCGCGAAGCAGAAGCACATCGAGCTGCCCCCGGCCGACCTGCGGACCGCGCTGACCAGCACGGCCACGCACATCGACGGTGTGCCCGCGCACGCGCAGGGCTCGGGTCTCATCAACATCGTCGGCGCCTGGAAGCAGATCGCGAAGCAGGGCACCCCGGCGCACGAGTACTCGGTGAAGGCCCCGGTCGACACCGCGATCGACTTCGCGCTGAAGGACCCGGGCTTCGGCACCGGCCTGTACGACCGCGAGGGCGGCCTGAAGGCCGGCCAGAAGAAGTCGTACGACGTGACCGTGACCCGCACCACGGGCCCGGACCGCGCCGTGAAGCACAAGCTGTCCTGGAAGAACAACGACGGCACCTTCTCGCTGACCGGTTCGAGCACCCTCTCGCTGCCGCTCGGCACGCCGGTGACCGTCAAGGTGCAGGCCAAGCCGCGCTCCGCGGGCGTCCACAGCGCGATCCTGCGGGTGGACGACGCAAAGACCAGCGGTGTGGACCAGCAGATCCTGGCCACGGTGGTCGTCGCCCAGGACCTGGCGAAGCCGGGGTACGCGTTCTCGACGACCGGCTCGGTGCAGCGCAACGGCACCACGTCGTACTTCGTGAACGTGCCGGAGGGCGCGGAGACCCTGGAGGTCGCGCTGAGCGCCCTGCGCTCGGGCAGCCAGACCCGGTTCATCTCCATCCACCCGTACGGGGTCTCGGTGGAGGACAGCTCCACGATCTACTGCTACCCGAACTACGAGAACCCGGCCAACACCTGCCGCCCGGACACGCGCTCGTACAAGGCGCCGCAGCCCGGCGTCTGGGAGATCGAGGTCGAGTCCCGCCGTACGTCGCCGCTGCTGGACAACCCGTACAAGCTGGACGTCTCGCTGCTCGGCGCCTCCTTCGACCCGGCGGTGCGGACCATCGACGAGGCGAAGATCGGCACCCCCGCCGCGGTGGACTGGACCGTCACCAACAACGCGGGCGACCTGAAGGGCTCCCTGAAGGGCGGCTCGCTGGGGTCGGCCGACGTCGAGCGTCCGTCGATCTCCACCGGCGGCGAGTACACCAGGACGATCACCATCGGTGAGGGCGTCGAGAAGCTGGACGTCGCCATCGGCAACACGTCCGACGCCAACGCCGACATCGACCTGTACGTGTACCGGGGCGACACCGAGGTCGGCGCGTCCACCACGGCGGGCTCCGAGGAGTCCGTCAGCCTGGTGAACCCGGCGGCCGGCACGTACACCGTCGTCGTCGACGGCTACTCGGTCCCGGCCGGGACCACGGAGTACGACTACCGGGACGTGTACTACGCGTCCTCGCTCGGTGAGATCACGGTCGACGAGTCGAAGGCCGTGAACCTGGCCAACGGCGAGTCCGCCCGGGTCGGCGCCGAGGTCGTGGTCGCCGGAGCGGCTCCCGAGGGCCGCCAGTTCTTCGGCGAGGTGCAGCTGGTGAACGCCCGCGGCACCGCGGCGGGCACCGGCAGCGTCGTGATCGAGAAGGTCGCGCCGTAGTCTCCGCAGCGGTGTGATCCGCACGACACCGCACGACGGTGGGGCGGGAGCTCTCCAGGGCTCCCGCCCCACCGCTTTCTGCGGAGCCCGTCCGCCTGCCGGACAATGGATTGGACAAGGGAGCCGGGGACATACGCATCATGGACCGGCAATCGTGCCCGTTCGCATCCGTGAGGGAGTCCCAGTGAAGGTCGGAATCGTCGGCGCCACCGGTCAGGTCGGCACAGTCATGCGCAGCATCCTGGCCGAGCGGAAGTTCCCCGTCGCCGAACTGCGGCTCTTCGCCTCCGCGCGCTCCGCCGGCTCCACCCTGGCCTACGAAGGCACGGACATCACCGTCGAGGACGCCTCCACCGCGGACTACACCGGTCTGGACATCGTGCTGTTCTCCGCGGGCGGGGCCACCTCGAAGGCGCTGGCCGAGAAGGTCGCCTCGCAGGGCGCCGTGGTGATCGACAACTCCTCCGCATGGCGCAAGGACCCCGAGGTTCCGCTGGTCGTCTCCGAGGTCAACGCGCACGCGATCGCGCACCGCCCCAAGGGCATCATCGCCAACCCGAACTGCACCACGATGGCCGCCATGCCCGTGCTGCGCCCGCTGCACGACGAGGCGCAGCTCGACGCGCTGACCGTGGCCACCTACCAGGCGGTGTCGGGTTCCGGGGTCGCCGGTGTCGCGGAGCTGCACGGCCAGGCGTCCCGGGTCGTCGCCGACGCGGACCGGCTGACGCACGACGGCGGCGCGGTCGACTTCCCCGAGCCGGCCGTCTACAAGCGCCCGATCGCCTTCAACGTGCTGCCCCTCGCCGGTTCGATCGTCGACGACGGTTCCTTCGAGACGGACGAGGAGCAGAAGCTCCGCAACGAGTCCCGCAAGATCCTGGAGATCCCGGAGCTCAAGGTGTCCGGCACCTGTGTGCGGGTCCCGGTCTTCTCCGGCCACTCCCTCCAGATCAACGCCCGCTTCGCCCGTCCGATCAGCGTCGAGCGCGCCCACGAGCTGCTCGAGGGCGCCGAGGGCGTCGAGCTATCCGAGATCCCGACCCCGCTCCAGGCGGCCGGCCAGGACGCCTCGTACGTGGGCCGTATCCGCGTCGACGAGACCGTCGAGCACGGCCTCGCGCTGTTCGTCTCCAACGACAACCTGCGCAAGGGCGCCGCGCTGAACGCGGTCCAGATCGCGGAGCTGGTGGCGGCGGAGCTCCAGGGCTGACACCCCCGGCACCTCGTGGAAGGGCGGTCCCCGGCGCCGGGGGCCGCCCTTTCCCGTACCCGGAGGGGGCGGCGGCGCGGGGCCCGCGGACGCCCGGACCGGCCCGGCGGAAAACGGACATCGCGCGGCGCCCGCCCCACGTGGAAGGATGACCAAAAACGTCGCATATCAAGGAGATGACCGCGTGCCTGGCACGAATCTGACCCGCGAAGAGGCACAGGAGCGGGCGCGCCTGCTGACCGTGGACGCGTACGAGATCGATCTCGACCTCTCCGGCGCGCAGGAGGGCGGCACCTACCGGTCCGTCACCACCGTGCGCTTCGACTCCGCCGAGGCCGGTGCGGAGACCTTCATCGACCTGGTCGCCCCGGCCGTGCACGACGTCGTGCTGAACGGCAAGGACCTGGACGTCGCCGCCGTCTTCCGGGACTCCCGGATCGCGCTGGCGCACCTGAAGGCCGGTGCCAACGAGCTCACGGTCGTCGCCGACTGCTCGTACACGAACACCGGCGAGGGCCTGCACCGCTTCGTCGACCCGGTCGACGAGCAGGCCTACCTCTACACCCAGTTCGAGGTCCCGGACGCCCGCCGGGTGTTCGCCAGCTTCGAGCAGCCCGACCTGAAGGCGACCTTCCGGTTCACCGTGAAGGCCCCGGCCGGCTGGACCGTGATCTCCAACTCGCCGACGCCCGAGCCGAAGGACGACGTCTGGTCCTTCGCGCCGACGCCGCGCATCTCCACCTACATCACCGCGCTGATCGCCGGCCCGTACCACTCGGTGCACAGCAGCTACGAGCGGGACGGCCGGTCGGTCCCGCTGGGCATCTACTGCCGCCCGTCGCTCGCCGAGCACCTCGACGCCGAGGACATCTTCGCGGTCACCCGGCAGGGCTTCGACTGGTTCCAGGAGAAGTTCGACTACGCCTACCCCTTCGCCAAGTACGACCAGCTCTTCGTCCCGGAGTTCAACGCGGGGGCGATGGAGAACGCCGGCGCGGTCACCATCCGCGACCAGTACGTGTTCCGCTCGAAGGTCACGGACGCGGCCTACGAGACGCGCGCCGAGACCATCCTCCACGAGCTCGCCCACATGTGGTTCGGCGACCTGGTCACCATGGAGTGGTGGAACGACCTCTGGCTGAACGAGTCGTTCGCGACGTACACCTCCATCGCCTGCCAGGCGGACGCGGAGGGGTCGAAGTGGCCGCACTCCTGGACGACGTTCGCCAACTCCATGAAGACCTGGGCGTACCGGCAGGACCAGCTGCCGTCGACGCACCCGATCATGGCGGACATCCAGGACCTCGACGACGTCCTGGTCAACTTCGACGGGATCACGTACGCGAAGGGCGCCTCGGTCCTGAAGCAGCTCGTGGCGTACGTCGGCAAGGACGCCTTCTTCCAGGGCGTGCAGGCGTACTTCAAGGCGCACGCCTTCGGGAACACCCGGCTGTCGGACCTGCTGGGCGCGCTGGAGGAGACCTCGGGCCGCGATCTGAGGACCTGGTCCAAGGCGTGGCTGGAGACGGCCGGCATCAACATCCTGCGCCCGGAGATCGAGACCGACGCGGACGGGCACGTGACCTCGTTCACGGTGCTGCAGGAGGCGCCCGCGCTCCCGGCCGGCGCCAAGGGCGAACCCACCCTGCGCCCGCACCGGATCGCGATCGGCTGCTACGACCTCGACGCCGCGGGCAAGCTGGTCCGCACGGACCGGATCGAGCTGGACGTCGAGGGCGAGCGCACCACCGTGCCGTTCCCCGCGGGCACGGCGCGTCCGGCGGTCGTCCTGCTCAACGACGACGACCTGTCGTACGCGAAGGTCCGTCTCGACGAGGAGTCGCTGCGGATCGTCACGGAGCACCTGGGTGACTTCACGGAGTCCCTGCCGCGCGCCCTGAGCTGGGCGTCGGCCTGGGACATGACGCGCGACGGCGAGCTGGCGACGCGCGACTACCTGGCGCTGGTCCTCTCCGGGATCGGCAAGGAGTCCGACATCGGCGTGGTGCAGTCGCTGCACCGCCAGGTGAAGCTGGCCCTCGACCTCTACGCGGCCCCGGAGTGGCGCGAGGCGGGTCTGAACCAGTGGACCGAGGCGACGCTGGCGCATCTGCGCGCGGCCGAGCCGGCCGGGGACCATCAGCTGGCCTGGGCCCGTGCCTTCGCCGCGACGGCGCGCAGCCCGCTGCACCTGGACGTCCTGCAGTCGCTGCTCGACGGCACCCAGGAGATCGAGGGCCTGGCCGTCGACACCGAGCTGCGCTGGGCGTTCGTGCAGCGGCTGGCGGCGACGGGTCTCCTGGACGAGGAGGAGATCGCCGCGGAGTACGAGCGCGACCGGACGGCCGCGGGCGAGCGCCACGCGGCGTCGGCGCGTGCGGCCCGGCCCTCCGAGGAGGCGAAGGCCGAGGCGTGGGCGTCGGTCGTCGAGTCGGACAAGCTGCCGAACTCGCTCCAGGAGTCGGTCATCACCGGTTTCGTGCAGACGGACCAGCGTGAGCTGCTGGCTCCGTACACGGAGCGGTTCTTCACGGCGGTCAAGGACGTCTGGGACGCGCGCAGCCACGAGATGGCCCAGCAGATCGCGGTCGGCCTGTACCCGTCGCTCCAGGTCTCGCAGGAGACCCTGGACGCCACGGACGCCTGGCTGGAGTCGGTGCGGCCGAGCGCGGCGCTCCGCCGTCTGATGTCGGAGTCCCGTTCCGGTGTGGAGCGTGCGCTGAAGGCCCAGGCGGCCGACGCGGCCGCTGCGTCCGCGTAGCGGTCCCGGCAGCACGGTGAGGGGGCGCTCCCGTCGGGGCGCCCCCTCATCATGACGGGAAACCGGGGTACCCGTGGCATCCGGGGCGGTGCCCGTGCCGCTCCACGGTGCCGAGGGGCGGACGATGGCGGAACACGAGCAGGACGCGGGAGGCGGGCGTGGACGCCGCCGGGTGAGGGCGGTGCTGCACGCGGTCCTCGTCGCCGCGACGGCCGCGGCCGCGGGGGCGGCCTTCGCGCGGAGCGGCAGCCCCCTCCCGCTGGTGGTCGGCGGGCTGCTGCTCGTCGTGCTCGGGACGGCGTGGGGTCTGCGGGCGAACCGCACCCTGGCCCGCAGCGCGGGGGTGTCCCCCGGGAGCCTGCGGGCACTCGGCCGGCGCATCCGGCGCGAGGAGGTCCCCGACGACCCGCGGGAGCGGGCGGCGATGGGCCGGGTCCTGAACCGTCAGCGGAGGTCCGTGGAGCGGGTCGTCCGCCTCCTGTGGGTCTGCCGGCTGCTCGCCGTCTGCCTCGGGCTGAGTGCCCTGGTGCAGTTCCTGGACGGGCGCGTCCTGACCGGTGCGATCACGCTGGCGGGCTGCGCCCTCCAGTGCGGCGTCCCGGCACTCACCCGTCGCTCCTCGGCGAGGATCGGCCGCATGGAGGCCAGGCTGGGGCAGCCGCACGCCGGGACGTGACCGGGGGCGCGGCGAGCGTCTCCGGACCCCGGCGCGGGTGGAAACCGTCCGGCGGGCGGGCGCGGGTGCGCAGCCGCCCGCCGGACGGGGGCCTCAGGCGCCGGACTCCCGGTGGCGGCGGGCCAGTTCGGCCGCGCCCGGCTCCGTCAGCGAGCCGTGCAGGCGCATCCGGGCCACCCCGCCGTCGGGGTAGGCGTCCAGCCGTACGTGGGTGACCACGGCCTCGGCGTCCAGCACGAAGCGGTGGAGGGTGTCCGGCTGGAGCCGGGTGCGGGGCAGGATCTCGAACCAGTCGCCCGTGCCGTCGCGGCCGTGGAGGCCGATCCAGCCGGCCGCGTTGCCCTTGAGGCAGGCGGTGTCGATCTCGACCGCGCGCACCGCGCCCTGGGCGGGCAGGCGGAAGCGGACCCAGTCGTTCGTGTCGCGGACCCGGCGGCGGCGGTTCTCCCAGCCCTCGTCCATCGTGCGGGAGGTTCCGGGCAGGATGATCTGGGCCGGCGAGGAGTAGAAGCGGTCCGAGGCGTCCTCGTACGTCCCGCCGTTGAGGATCGAGATCAGGTCGACCGTGCCCAGCGCGGCGAGCCAGGCCGGGTCGGGGACGACCTCGCCGTGGACGCGCAGGCGGGCGATCCCGCCGTCGGGGTGCTGGCAGATCCGCAGGTGCGTGTAGCGGCGGCCGCCGGTGACCGCGAAGCCGTTGGCGGCGTGGCCGCGCACGGGGGTGGGCGGGACGAGCTCCTCCCACGTCACGTCGTCGGCGAGGAGCTCCGCGGGGCCGGGGGCGCCTTCCACGGCCGCCGCCTGGACGGAGACACGCTGCGGGTAGTTGCCGCGGAAGTGGGCGGTGTCGACGACGACGCCGCGGACGATCCCGGGGGCGCCCAGCCGGACGATCGCCCAGTCGTGGTCCTCCGGGGCCGGGAAGGGGTGCTCCGCGTCCGCGCCGCGGCGGCGGCGGGTCTCCCAGCCGTCCATGATCTTGCCCTTGTGGCCGAAGCGCTCAGGGTCGAACACGGCGGGCTCGCGGACCAGGAGGTTCTCCCGCTCGGCGAAGAACTCGTCGTTCGCCGCGACCACCCCCGCGCCGAGGCGGCGGTCCGCGAGGTCGACCAGCCCGGTGAAGGGGAAGTCGCCCGCACGGTAGTCGGCGTAGGGGTCACCCCCGCCGTAGGGGGCGGCGTCGTTGGCGTGCGGGTCGTCGGAACCGGACTCCGGCTGGATCGTGTCGGTGGGCATGCGGCTACTCTGCCGCCGCACCGACGATCAGGTCCATCGAAAGTTTTCGCAGGATCCTTTCAATCCTGCTTAACATTCAGGCCGGGTCCGGCCGCCACCTCCTGGAGCGCGGCCAGCACCCGGGCCACCGCGGGACCCTGCTCGGCGCCCTGCCGTACGGCCGCCAGCACATGGCGGTACGGCCGGTCCGCCTCCAGGACCCGCATCACCACCCCGTCGTACGGGCGGTCGGAGGCGGAGACCGTCCGGGGGACCAGCGCGACGCCCATGGACGCCCGCACCATGGCGAGGATCGCCGTCCAGCCGGCCGCGCTGTGGGCCTGCTCGGGCACGAAGCCCGCCGCCTCGCACGCGGCGGTGGTGATCTGCGACCAGGGACCGGACCCGCCGAAGATCCAGGGCTCCTGGGAGAGGTCCGCCAGCCGCAGACCGGGGACGCCGGCGAGGCGGTGCCCGGCGGGCAGCGCCACGTCCAGCGGGTCCGCGAGGAGCGGCAGCAGGGTGAAGCGGGGGTCCCGGGCCGTCGGGGAGTGCGCCGCCAGGGAGAGCGCCACGTCCACCTCGCCGGCCGACAGCAGCTCGAAGGCCTGGGCCGCCTCCGCCTCCCGCACGCGCACCTGGGGCCCGGGGCGTTCCCCGGCCGCCAGCAGCCGCACCGCGGGGACGACCAGGGCGGGCACGGCGGTCGAGAAGGCGCCGACGCGCACCTGGCCCGCCTCGCCCCTGAGATAGCCGGTGAGCTCGGCGTCGGCCCGCTCCAGCTGGGCGAAGACCGCCTCGGCGTGCCGCAGTACGAGGTGCGCGGCGTCGGTGAGGCGCACCCGGCGCCCCTGCGCCTCCAGCAGCCGCACCCCGAGCTGGCCGGCGAGGTTGGTGAGCTGCTGCGAGACCGCCGACGGCGTCATGCGCAGGGCCTCGGCGGTGGCGGTGACGGTGCCCCGGTCGCGCAGGGTGCGCAGGATGCGGAGCTTCTTCACGTCCCACTCGGTCATGCCCGCAACCTACCCGGGTCCGGACACACCGGTGCGCCGCGCGGTACGGCGTACCGGCGGCGCACCCGGGGGAACGTTCCTCAGGCCTGCTTCTCGGACTTGTCCAGGACCATCACGAGGCCCACGATCACGAGGAACAGGACGATCGGCAGCGCGACGTAGAGACCGAGGGTCTCCAGTACGTTCAGGCCGGGACCCGGGTCGTCGCCGTCGTCGCGGGTGAGCGCGAGCGCCGGGGACGACATGAGCAGCATCATCAGCGTCGTACCGGCCGCGACGGCTCCGGCGCGCATAGCGTTCTTCTTGTCCACGGTGCAAACGTAGCGAACGCCTACGAGGGGCGCGCGCCCGGGGGTGCCGTACGGGACTCCGGACCGTCCGTCAGGACGGCCGTCAGCCGGTGCAGCCGTGGTGAGGCGGTGATCTCCTCCAGGGTGACCGGGTGGCCGTCCGCGTCGGCGATGGGCAGACGCCAGTTGGGGTACTGGTCCCAGGTCCCGGGGAGGTTCTGCGGGCGGCGGTCGCCCACGGTGTCCGGGAGCCAGACGCCGGACATCAGGGCCGGGGTGCTCCGCAGGAAGCGGTGGACGGCGCGGACCGCCGCCTCCTCGTCGCCTTCGCCCTCGGGCAGCAGCCGGAGCCGGGCCAGGAAGGCCAGCCACTCGGCGGTGTCGGCGGCGTCCTCGGCCAGCTCCTGCTCCAGGGGGCGGGGCAGCAGCCCGAGCCGGTGGCGGAGCGTCACGTGTTCGCCCGTCAGCCGCGCGGCGGTGGACGGCAGGTCGTGGGTGGTCGCGGTGGCCACGCAGCCCTGCCGCCACTCCCCGGGGGCGAGCGGGCGGCCGTCGCCGGCCCAGTCGCGCTCGAACCAGAGCACGGAGGTGCCGAGCACCCCGCGCCGGGCGAGCGCCTCGCGCACCCCGGGCTCGACGGTGCCGAGGTCCTCCCCCACCACGACGGCACCGGCCCGGTGCGCCTCCAGGACGAGGACGGCGAGCATCGCCTCGGCGTCCTGGGCGACATAGGTGCCCTCGGTGGGCGGGAGCCCCTCGGGCACCCACCAGAGCCGGAAGAGGCCCATGACGTGGTCGATGCGCAGCGCCCCGGCGTGGGCGAGGAGGCCGCGCAGGAGGGCCCGGAAGGGGGCGTACCCGGACTTCGCGAGGGCGTCGGGGCGCCACGGGGGCAGCCCCCAGTCCTGGCCGTGCGCGTTGAAGGCGTCGGGGGGCGCGCCGACGGACATGCCCCGGGCGAAGGCGTCCTGCTGCGCCCAGGTGTCCGCGCCGTCCGGGTGCACGCCGACCGCGAGGTCGTGGACGATCCCCACGGCCATCCCGGACTCCCGGGCGGCGCTCTGGGCGGCGGCGAGCTGGGTGTCCGTGAGCCAGGCGAGCCGGCAGTGGAAGTCGACCCGGTCGAGCAGGTCGGTGCGGGCCCGCGCGCTCTGCGGGGAGCGGGAGTCGCGCAGCCCCTCGGGCCACTCGCGCCACCGGGGGCCGTGCACCTCGGCCAGGGCGCACCACAGGGCGTGGTCCTCCAGGGCCTGTCCCTGCGCGGCGAGGAAGTCGCAGTAGGCGGCGCGGCGCCCCGGGGACAGGGGGACTCGGTGGACGATCTCCAGGGCCTGCCGCTTGAGCTCCAGGACGGCGTCCCGGTCGATCAGGGCGCCCTTGTCCAGCACGGCCTCGCGCAGCGCCGCGGCCTCCTGGCGCAGATCGTCCAGCGCCGTCCTGCCGGGCTCGGCGACGTGGCCGTACTCGGGGATCGACTCGATGTGCAGGTGGACGGGGTCGGGGAAGCGCCGGGAGGAGGGGCGGTACGGCGACGGGTCGGTGGGGCGGCCCGGCACGGCGGCGTGCAGCGGGTTGATCTGGACGAATCCGCTGCCCTGGGTCCGTCCCGCCCAGGCGGCGAGGTCGGCCAGGTCCGCGAGGTCGCCCATGCCCCAGGAGCGTGCGGACAGCAGCGAGTAGAGCTGGACGAGGAATCCGTGCGTGCGCGGGGGCGGCTGGGGCACGCGGTCCGGGGCCACGACGAGCGTGGCGGTGGCGTGGCGGCGGTCCGGGGTGCGCAGGGTCAGCCGGTGGATCCCCGGGGGCGGTTCGGTCCACCAGGAGGGCGTGGGCGGCGCGTCCCCGGCGGGGGCGGGGAGCACCCGCATGCGCAGCGGTCCGGGGGCGGCGGAGGTGTCCGGTTCGGGATCGACCGTGAGGAGCGTGCCGTGCGGCAGCCCGGTGAGCGCCGCCGGCAGCGGCTCCCCGGACCAGGTCACCACCGTCGGCGGGAGCAGTCGGGAGGCCGCCGCCGTCTCGGCTGCGGCGAGTGATCTCCGTACGTCCTCGGGCGTGGCGGCATCGACGCCCAGGGCGGCGAGCACGGCCGTGACCGTGTCGTCGGGGACGGACACCGTGACGTCCGGGGACGGGGAGAAGGAGGTGGCGACGCCGTGCAGTGCGGCGAGCCGGGACAAGCCCATTCAGACTCCTGGGGACTCCATGCCCCCCGCGGTGCCGGGTGCGGTCGGCTCGCTGGTCAGAGGGGCGACGGCGGCGAGCGGTGGCTCGCTCGTGAGGGGTGTGGCGTCGGCGAGCGGAGGCTCGCTGGTCAGCGGGGGCTCACTGAGGAGCGGCACGCTGTCGGCGAACGCGGGTTCGCCGGTCAGGGGGGACACGTCGGCGAGCGGCAGCTCGCTGATCATCGGAGGGGCGGTGAAGGACGGGGACGTCTTGCCCGCCGGGCGATCGGGGTCCATGGGGCTCGGTACCTGTTTGGAGAGGGCGGAGAGCAGAAGCTGCGCGGATGCGGGCACGTGGGCCTCCTGGCCGTGGACTACAGGACACAGCAGGCCTACCCAGCGGGGGCGGGTGCAGGCGTGGACGTGACACAGGCGTTATGACCAACGAGCTCAACGTGCCGCAGGTCACACCTCGTTCCCCTGCCCGTCGGATATGGACTGTTTTCGGCCACGCGGCGAGTCTTCCCCGGACGCACACGCGCCACACCCGTCACGGCGGCGGGCATTTCCGGCGAAACGGCCATGCGCATTGACACTCCCGCGCCCGGGTGGTGGGCTCGGACGGCATGGCCGGGGCAGCGGTCCGGCGCCCGGACGCCGGGCCCGGTCCGGACGCCGGACCCGGGCCGGGGACGAAGGGGGCAGGGGCGTGCAGCTCGGGCGCAGGAGGCAAGCGACGGCCATGGCCGTCGCCGTGATCGGCGGACTGCTCGGCCCGTTCGCACCGGCCGCGGCCGCGGACCCCGTCACCCCCGCCGCGACCGCCGCGGACCGCGTCGGCGACACCCGGCTGCCCGCCGTCTGGCCCCGCCCGCAGTCCGTCCGGCCCTCGGGCCACGACGTCGCCCTCGGGAGCGAGGTCACCCTCCTCGCCGACCCGGAGGCCGATCCGTACGCGGTGGAGTCGCTCAGGGTGCTCCTGCGCGACGCCGGTGTGCGCACCGTGCACGACACGCTGCCCGGCAGGGGCCCGGTGCTCCGGCTCGGCGGCACGGACGCGGACCGCGCCCTGCGGGGCCTGCGGGCCCCGGAGCGCGCCGATCTGCCGTCCGGGGGCTACCGCCTCGCCGTCGGCGTCGCCGACGGACGCCCCACGGTCGCCCTGGACGGTGTCGGCGAGGACGGCCTGTTCCACGGCGTCCAGACGCTGCGCCAGCTCGTGCGGGACGGCAGCGTCGCCGGGGCCGTGGTCCGGGACTGGCCGGGCACCGCCGTGCGCGGCACGGCCGAGAGCTTCTACGGGCAGCCGTGGACCCGTGCGGAACGGCTCGCGCAGCTCGGCTTCATGGGGCGCACGAAGCAGAACCGCTACCTCTACGCGGCCGGCGACGATCCGTACCGCCAGGCCCGGTGGCGCGACCCCTACCCGGCGGCCGAGCGCGCCGACTTCCGCGCGCTGGCCGAGAAGGCGCGGGCCGAGCACGTGACCCTGGGCTGGGCCGTCTCCCCCGGACAGGCCATGTGCATGGCGTCGGACGCGGACGTACGGGCGCTGAACCGGAAGATCGACGCGATGTGGGCGCTGGGGGTGCGGGCCTTCCAGCTGCAGTTCCAGGACGTCAGCTACAGCGAGTGGCACTGCGAGGACGACGCGCGGACGTACGGCAGCGGGCCCGAGGCGGCGGCCCGGGCGCAGGCCCGGGTGGCCGGCGCGGTCGCCCGGCACCTCGCGGAGCGGCACCCGGGCGCGGAGCCGCTGTCGCTGATGCCGACGGAGTTCTACCAGGACGGCGCCACCGACTACCGCACGGCGCTCGCCGCCGCGCTGGACGACCGGGTGCAGGTGGCCTGGAGCGGGGTCGGGGTGGTGCCGAAGACGATCACCGGCCGCGAGCTGGCGGACGCCCGGTCGGCCTTCCGGCGCCCCCTGGTCACCATGGACAACTACCCGGTGAACGACTACGCGCAGGACCGGATCTTCCTCGGTCCGTACACCGGCCGCGACCCGGCCGTGGCGGGCGGGTCGGCGGCGCTGCTCTCCACCGCCATGGAGCAGCCCTCGGCCTCCCGCATCCCGCTGTTCACGGCCGCCGACTTCGCCTGGAACCCGAAGGGGTACCGGCCGCAGGAGTCCTGGCGGGCCGCGATCGAGGACCTCGCGGGCGGCGACGCCGACGCGCGGGCCGCCCTGGAGGCGCTGGCGGGCAACAGCGCCGGGTCGGTGCTGGGCGGCGACGAGTCCGCGTACCTGCGGCCCCTGCTGTCCGCGTTCTGGGAGACGCGTCCGGCCGCGCACACGGCGGACGGGGCGGCGCGCGAGAAGGCGGCCGACGAGCTGCGGGCGGCCTTCGGTGTGATGCGGCGGGCCCCGGAGCGGCTGGAGGCCCTGGCAGAGGGACGGCTGCGGAACGAGGTGCGCCCGTGGTCCGGCCAGCTGGCCCGGTACGGCAGGGCGGGCGAACTCGCCGTCGACCTGCTGCGGGCGCAGGAGCGCGGCGACGGGGCGGCCGCCTGGAAGGCCCAGCTGGCGCTCGAACCGCTGCGCGACGAGATCGCGGCGAGCAGGGCGACGGTGGGCGAGGGCGTCCTCGATCCGTTCCTGGACCGGGTCGTGAAGGAGGCGGAGGCCTGGAACTGCACCGACCGCGACGCGGGGACGCCGCGCCGTGACGCGGACGGCTACACCCTCCGCCTGGACCGCGCCCGCCCGCTGAAGGCCGTCACCACACTGACCCGGCCCGGCGGCGGCGCCGCGGACGCGGTCCTGGAGGTCCACGTCCCCGGTGAGGGCTGGCGCCGGCTCGGCGCCCTGGCCCCGTCGGGCTGGACGCAGACGGCGGTGGAGGGTCTGCGGGCCGACGCCCTGCGGGTCTCGGCGCCGTCCGCCCGGCCGGTCCTGACCGGTCCCCCGGCCCCGGGGGTCGCGGGCGCGCACGCCGACGGCAGCCCGGAGGTGCGGGCGCTCGTCCCGTGGTTCGGCGACGAGCCGGCGGCCCGGCTCGACCTCGTCCGCGACCGGACGGACGCCGTGATCGGCGGCGGCACACAGCGGGTGAAGGCCCGGCTGGCGGGCGGGCGCCCCGGCGAGGTGAAGGGCAGGCTCACGGCGAAGGCGCCCGAGGGCATCGAGGTCGAGGTGCCGGAGCAGACCAGGGTGACGGGCGGCTCGCGGACCGACGTCCCGGTGGACATCACCGTCCCGGCCGGCACCCCGGCCGGTGAGTACACCGTGCCGCTGCGCTTCGGGGACGAGCGGAGCACGCTGACCGTGCGGGCCTTCCCTCCCACCGGCGGCCCCGATCTGCTGCGTACGGCCACGGCCTCCTCCTCGGCCGACGAGACCCCGGACTTCCCGGCCGCGGCGGCCTCCGACGGCGATCCGGAGACCCGCTGGTCCTCGCCGGCCGAGGACGGTGCCTGGTGGCAGGCCGAGTTGCCCGCCCCGGTCAGGCTCGGCCAGGTCGTGCTGCGGTGGCAGGACGCCTACGCCTCCCGCTACCGCGTGCAGGTGTCCGCGGACGGGCGCACCTGGCGCACGGCGGCGACCGTGCGGGAGGGCGGGGGCGGGCGCGAGACGCTCCGGATGGACGCGAAGGACACCCGGTTCATCCGGATCCAGGGCGACGGCCGGGCCACGGAGTACGGCTACTCGCTCTGGTCGGTCGAGGCGTACGCCGTCGCCGGGGGCGGCGCGGGCACGCCCTGACGGGGCCCGGACACGCGGAGGGCCCGGCTCCTCAGGCGGAGACGCCGTCGATCCGGGCCATCACGTCCTCCGCCCCGAACGGCTGCAGATAGGGCAGCCAGCGCGGATCGCGGTGCCCGGTCCCGATGATCCGCCAGGCGAGGCCGCTGGGCGGTGCCGGCTGGTGGCGCAGCCGCCAGCCCAGCTCGGGCAGGTGGCGGTCCGCCTTGACGTGGTTGCAGCGGCGGCAGGCGGCCACCACGTTGTCCCAGGCGTGCTGCCCGCCCCGGCTGCGCGGGATGACGTGGTCGACGCTGGTCGCGGCGGCCCCGCAGTACATGCAGCGCCCGCCGTCCCGCGCGAAGAGCGCCCGGCGTGTGAGGGGGACGGGCCCCCGGTAGGGGACCCGCACGAACCGCTTGAGGCGGACGACGCTGGGCGCCGGTACGGCGCGGGTCGCACTGTGCAGGAAGGCGCCGGACTCCTCGAGGCAGATGGCCTTGTTCTCGAGGACGAGGACGAGTGCGCGGCGCAGTGGTACGACGCCGAGCGGCTCGTACGAAGCGTTGAGAACCAGGACGTGCGGCACGTGGATGCCTCCTTGTACGCCGGCGACGCGTGGCTCGCGCCGGGACGATCCGCTCTCAGTCTCCCCTCATGCCTGGTCCGAGCGCCACCACGTGCGGGTAACGGGCCGGAGGGATTTTCCCCGCCGGGCCGCGGCGGGCACCGTCCGAGGACGCCGGAACGGGGCCGCGCACGGGGTCCGGGGCCCCGCTGTGCGATCGGCCACGGACCCCGGGTGAGACGCGTCTCTCCCCCGCCGTCGGCCACGGATCACTCCCCCGGCTTCGTTAGGGTTGACGGTCTGTCGTCGTCTCTTCCGGAGGTCCCCGCCGTGCCCCTGTCCGCCCTCCTGGCCGCGGCCTCGTCACCCGGCGCCCCGGGCTCGCTGGACGAAGCGGCCGAACGGGCCGGGAACGCCGCAGGCTGGGTCGAGGAGAACTGGTCCACCTGGCTGAACACCGGGCTCCGGATCGTCCTCATCGCCGCCATCGCGATCGTGCTGCGCTACATGATCCGGCGGGCCCTGACCAACATCATCGACCGGATGAACCGCAGCGCACAGGCGGTGGAGGGCACCGCCCTCGGCGGTCTGCTGGTCAACGCCGAACGGCGCCGCCAGCGCTCCGAGGCCATCGGGTCCGTGCTCCGCTCGGTCACCTCGTTCCTGATCCTGGGCACCGCGGCCCTGATGATCCTGGGCGCCTTCGAGATCAACCTGGCCCCGCTGCTGGCCTCCGCGGGGGTCGCCGGTGTGGCCCTGGGCTTCGGCGCCCGCAACCTCGTGACCGACTTCCTCTCCGGCGTCTTCATGATCCTGGAGGACCAGTACGGCGTCGGGGACTCGATCGACGCCGGGGTCGCGTCCGGCGAGGTCATCGAGGTGGGCCTGCGGGTCACCAAGCTGCGCGGCGACAACGGCGAGATCTGGTACGTCCGCAACGGTGAGGTCAAGCGGATCGGCAACCTCAGCCAGGGCTGGTCCACGGCCGGTGTCGACGTCACGGTCCGCCCGGTGGAGGACCTGGACCTGGTCCGCAAGGCGATCGCCGGGGCCGGCGAGACCATGACCAAGGAGGAGCCCTGGTCGGAGCGGCTGTGGGGTCCGGTCGAGGTGCTCGGCCTGGACGCGGTGCTGCTCGACTCGATGACCGTGCGGGTCACGGCCAGGACCATGCCGGGCAAGGCGCTGGGCGTCGAGCGCGAGCTGCGCTGGCGGATCAAGGAGGCCCTGGACGCGGCCGGCATCCGGATGATCGGGGTCGTTCCCGCCCAGCCGGACAGCGAGTCCACCGCCGATCCCACGGCGTCCGTGGCGGCCCCGTCGGCGTACGCGTCGGCGACCTCGCCGCAGTCGCTGGCGGCGACCCCGATAGCGCCGCCCAACCTGTCGAAGTAGCACCCGCGCAGCGCGCCCCCGAGGTAACACTTTGGTTGCCCCGGGGGCGCTTCCCATTGACGGCTCCGGGACGCCGCCATAGCGTCCTCCCATCGACAGTAAGGTTTCCTAACAGAAGGTGGGTGCGGCGCACATGGCCGGAACCACACCGGGCACCCCGCGCGTGCTGCGGGCCATGAACGACCGGGCGGCGCTCGACCTCCTGGTCACCCAGGGGCCCCTCACCCGCACCCGCATCGGAGAGCTGACCGGGCTGTCCAAGCCCACCGCCTCCCAGCTGCTGGCGCGGCTGGAGGAGGCCGGCCTGGTCCGGTCGACCGGCAGCCAGAGCGGCCGGCCGGGGCCGAACGCCGTGCTGTACGAGATCGATCCGGCCGCCGCCCACGTCGCCGCGCTCTCCGTCGGCCCCACCGGGACGGACGCCGTCGTCGCCGACATCACCGGCACCGTGGTGGGCTCCTGCCGCGTCGAGGCCGACGCGGTCGCGGAGGACGTACGCCACCGCACCGCCCAGCTCGTCGCCGAGGCCGTGGACGGCGCCCTGCGTCCGACCGGGCTCGGCCACGACGACCTCGGCGCCGTGGTGATCGGCACCCCCGGCGCGATCGACCCGCACACCGGACAGCTCCGGTACGCGCCGCACCTGCCCGGCTGGCACTCCCGCACCCTGCTCGCCGATCTCGCCGAGGTGGTCGGCAGGCCGGTCACCATCGAGAACGACGTGAACCTCGCCGCCGTCGCCGAGCAGTACGAGGGCGCGGCCCAGGACCACGACCACTTCGTCCTCGCCTACCTCGACGAGGGCGTGGGTGCCGCGATCGTGCTGGGCGGCACGCTGCTGCGCGGCGCCACCGGCGGTGCCGGGGAGATCGGCTACATGCCGTTGCCCGGCGCCCCGCTCGCCCGCGGCGGGGCCGCCGACTGGGCGGGCCCGGACGCGGGCGGCGGCTTCCAGAGCCAGGTCTCCGGCCCCGCCGTGCGCGACCTGGCCGGAGGGAAACCGCTGGCCGAAGCCCTCGCCGACGCCTCCGTGCGGGCCGAGGTGGCCCGTCGGCTGGCCACCGGGCTGGCCTCCGTCGTCGCCGTGGTGGACCCCGAACTGGTCGTGCTGTCCGGCCGGGTGGCCCAGGCCGGCGGGGAGGCGCTCCGCGAGCGCGTCGAGGCCGAGATGACCGGTCTGGCCCTCCCCCGGCCGCTACTCCGGGTCAGCGACATCGAGGGCGACCCGATCCTGACCGGTGCGCTGCGGACCGCCCTCGCCCAGGCGCGCGACAGCGTCTTCGACACCGGCTGAACCCGGCGCCCCCTCCGCCCGCACCCTCCGCCCGGACCGTTCCGGCGGAACGCCCGTACGCCGGCCGTCACCACACCCGCACCGCCGGCGTCCCGCCCGGCGCCGGGTACGGCACCTCCGTATCCGGTACCCGCACTCGCACCCCCGTGTCCGGCACCACCACGACCGGTACCCGTGGCCGGCGGTCCCCCACCCCCGACCGCCCGTCCCCGTCCCCCGCGAAGCCCCGCTGCAAAGGAAGTCCGCTATGACGCCACGGCGCTTTCGTACCCGCGTGCCCCTGGCGCTGGGCGCAGCCGTACTGCTGCTGTCCGGCTGCGCCGGCCCGAGCACCGGCAGCGACACCGACGACCCCACGGAGCCGGTGACGCTGAAGTTCTGGCACGGCTGGTCGGCACCCGGCGAGGTCGAGGCGATCGACGAGAACATCGCCCGCTTCGAGAAGCTCCACCCGAACATCGACGTCGTCTCCACCGGCAACGTGAGCGACGAGACGATCAACCAGGCACTGCGCGCGGGCGGTGACGACGCACCCGACGTCGTCACGTCCTTCACCACCAACAACGTCGGGCAGTACTGCTCGTCCGGCATGTGGGTGGACCTCGACCCCTTCCTGCGGAAGAGCGGGATCGACAAGACGAAGGTCTTCCCGGAGACGCTGCTGGACTACACGCGGTACGAGGGGGTGCAGTGCGCGACGCCGCTGCTCGCCGACGCGTTCGGGCTGTACTACAACAAGGACGCGTTCCGGGAGGCCGGGATCACCCGGCCCCCGCGCACCATGTCGGAGTTGAAGGCCGACGCGGTGAAGCTGACCCGGAAGAGCGGGGACGGCTCGCTGGAGCGCGCCGGCTTCATGCCGAACGTCCAGCTCTACCAGAACTCCCCCGACCGGATGTTCGCGCAGTGGGGGCCGCGGTACTTCGACGACGAGGGCCGGGCCGCGCTCGCCGACGAGCCGAAGACCGAGGACTTCTTCGCCACCCTGCGCGGCCTCGGCGACGCGCAGGGCGGCTACGCCGCGATGGAGAGGCTCCGCGCCCGCTTCGGTGACGAGATGTCCTCCCAGAACGGCTTTCTGACCGGCCGGCTCGCCATGCACCTGGACGGTGAGTGGCGCGGGCTGATGCTCGACGAGGCGAAGGCGGACTTCGACTGGGGGGTCGCCCCGATGCCGGTCCCCGACGACCAGGCGGACACCTACGGGCGCGGGTACCTGACCGGCACCGTGGCCGGCATCGCGCACAGCAGCCGGCACCAGAACGCGGCCTGGGAGCTGGTGAAGTACCTGACGGTCGACACCGAGCCGGTGGTCCGCTTCGCCAACGCGATCCACAACGTCCCGTCCACGTTCGACGCCCTCGCCTCACCCGCTCTGGACGCCGATCCGGCCTTCCGCACCTTCATCGAGATCGCGCGGAACCCGCACAGCCAGGCGGTCCCGCCCTCGGACAACGGCGGTCAGTACATCACCTCGTTCGGTGCCTTCGCGCAGTCCGTCGAGGCGGGCCGGACGAAGGACCTGCACCGGGGTCTCCAGGAACTCGACGCACAGATCGACGCCGACAACCTCCAGTCGGAAAGCTGAGGAGCCGAGCCATGGCACTGTCCCTCTCCACCCCGGCGGAGTCCGCCGGGCGGCCGGCCGGACCGGCCCCCCGCACCTCGCCCCTGCGGCGCAAACGGAACCGCGAGCGGCTGCGCACCCTGGGGTTCCTCTCGCCCTGGCTGGTCGGGTTCTCGGTCTTCTTCGGCTACCCGCTGCTGGCGACCGTCTACTTCTCCTTCATGCACTACAACCAGATCAAGGAGCCCACCTTCGTCGGGCTGCGGAACTGGCGGTACGTGCTGGAGCAGATGCCGCTGTTCGGCCCGGCGCTGTGGAACACGCTGTGGCTGGTCGTCGTGATGGTCGCGCTGCGGGTGGTCTTCGGACTCGGCATCGGTCTGCTGGTCACGAAGGTCAGGACGGGGGTCGGGCTGTTCCGCACGGCCTTCTACATCCCGTACCTGGCCCCGCCCGTCGCGGCCACCGTCGCCTTCGTCTTCCTCCTCAACCCGTCCACCGGGCCGGTCAACGAGATGCTGTCGTGGCTGGGCCTGACCGGTCCGAACTGGTTCAACGACCCGGCCTGGGCGAAGCCCTCGCTGGTGCTGCTCTCCCTGTGGGGCATCGGCGACCTGATGGTCATCTTCATGGCCTCGCTGCTGGACGTGCCGAAGGAGCAGTACGAGGCCGCCGATCTGGACGGCGCGGGCGCCTGGGCGAAGTTCCGCTACGTCACCTGGCCGGCCATCACACCGATCGTGCTGTTCGCCGTCGTCACCGGAGTGGTGCAGACGATGCAGTACTACACCCAGGCCCTCGTCGCGGGGAAGCTCGCCTCGGGTGTCTCCATCGGCCCCGGTACGGTGATCCAGCCCGGGTACCCGGACCACTCCACCCTGACGGTGCCGCAGCTCGTCTACTCGCTGGGCTTCCAGAACTTCAACACCGGGGCGGCCTGCGTGCTCTCCCTCGTGCTCTTCGCCATCGCCATGGCCGTCACCCTTCTGCTGATGCGCAAGAGCGTCGGCCTCGTCCCGGCGGAGGACTGAGATGACCACCACCCTGACCCGGCCGGAGACGGCCGCACCGGGCCGCCGGAGGGGCACCGACGCGGCCGGGCAGCGCCGCCGGCGCGTCCTGCACTGGATCGCGGTGCACTCCGTGGCCGTCGCGCTCGCCCTGTTCTTCGTCCTGCCGTTCGTGTTCGTCCTGCTCACCTCGGTGATGAGCGACGAGCAGGCGATGAGCGGCAATCTCTGGCCCGGCTCCTGGAACTGGTCGAACTACGCGACGGTGTTCCACACACCCGGGTTCCTCGACTGGTGGCGCAACTCGCTGATGTACGCCCTGCTGGGCACCGTGTTCACGGTGTGCTCGTCGGTACCGGTCGCCTACGCACTGGCCAAGTTCCGCTTCCGCGGGCGGCGTACCGCGATGATCCTCGTGATCTCCACGATGATGCTGCCGCCCCAGGTCGTCATCATCCCGATGTACCTGGTGTGGGCGCAGCAGTTCCACCTGTCGGGCTCGCTGTGGCCGCTGATCGTCCCGATGGCGTTCGGCGACGCCTACTCGATCTTCCTGCTGCGGCAGTTCCTGCTGACGATCCCGCAGGAGTACGTCGAGTCGGCGAAGGTCGACGGGTGCGGCGAGCTGCGCACCCTCCTCAGGATCGTCGTCCCGATGGCCAGGCCGGGCATCGCGGCCGTGGCCCTGTTCCAGTTCTTCTACTGCTGGAACGACTACTTCGGGCCGCAGATCTACGCCGCGCAGAACCCGGGCGCCTGGACACTGAGCTACGGCCTGGAGTCCTTCAAGAGCGCCCACGCGGTCAACTGGAACCTGACGATGGCCGCGACCCTGCTCGTCATGGCGCCGGTCGTCATCGTGTTCTTCTTCGCACAGAAGGCCTTCGTCGAAGGCGTCACCCTCACCGGAGTAAAGGGCTGAGAACCATGAAGCTCGCAGTAGTGGGCGGCGGGTCCACCTACACCCCCGAACTGATCGACGGTTTCGCGCGGCTGCGGGACACCCTGCCGGTGGAGGAGCTCGTGCTCGTCGACCCGGCGGCCGACCGGCTGGAGCTGGTCGGCGGCCTGGCGCGGCGGATCTTCGCCCGGCAGGGCCACCCGGGCCGGATCGTCACCACCTCCGACCTGGACGCCGGGGTCGCCGGCGCCGACGCGGTGCTGCTCCAGCTCCGCGTCGGCGGGCAGGCCGCCCGCAACCAGGACGAGACCTGGCCGCTGGAGTGCGGCTGCGTCGGGCAGGAGACCACCGGGGCGGGCGGCCTGGCCAAGGCGCTGCGCACGGTGCCGGTCGTGCTCGACATCGCGGAGCGGGTCCGCCGCACCAACCCCGACGCGTGGATCATCGACTTCACCAACCCGGTCGGGATCGTGACCCGGGCGCTGCTCCGGGCCGGGCACAAGGCGGTCGGCCTGTGCAACGTGGCGATCGGCTTCCAGCGCAAGTTCGCCGCGCTGCTCGACGTGACACCCGGTGAGGTGCACCTCGACCACGTCGGGCTGAACCACCTGACGTGGGAGCTCGGGGTGCGGCTGGGCGGCCCGGACGGCGAGGACGTCCTGCCGCGGCTGCTGGCCGAGCACGGCGAGGCGATCGCCGGCGACCTGCGCATGCCCCGGGAGATCGTGGACCGGCTCGGTGTCGTGCCCTCGTACTACCTGCGGTACTTCTACGCGCACGACGCGGTGGTGCGGGAGCTGGGCACGAAGCCGTCCCGTGCCGCGGAGGTGGCCGCGATGGAGAAGGAGCTGCTGGCGATGTACGGGGACCCGTCCCTGGACGAGAAGCCCGCCCTGCTGGGCAAGCGGGGCGGTGCCTTCTACTCGGAGGCGGCCGTGGACCTGGCGTCCTCGCTGCTCGGCGGGGGCGGCTCCGCGGTGCAGGTGGTCAACACCTCCAACGACGGGACGCTGCCGTTCCTGCCGGACGACGCGGTGATCGAGGTGCAGGCCCGGGTCGACGGCACGGGTGCCTCGCCGCTCGCCGTCCCCGCCCTGGACCCGCTGTACGCCGGGCTGATCGGGCAGGTCACCGCCTATGAGGACCTGGCTCTGGACGCCGCCCTGCGCGGGGGCCGCGACCGGGTGTTCAAGGCGCTGCTGGCGCACCCCCTGATCGGCCAGTTCGAGTACGCCGAGGCGCTCACCGACAAGCTGATCGCGCACAACCGGGAGCACCTGGCGTGGGCCTGACCGGACAGGTGCTCGCGATCGACGCGGGCAACAGCAAGACGGACGTGGCCGTGGTCGACGCCGGGGGCGCGGTCCTCGGCGCGGCCCGCGGGGGCGGCTTCCAGCCGCCGGCCGTCGGGGTCGACGTGGCCGTGGACGGGCTCGGGACGGCGGTCCGCACCGCCTTCGAGCGGGCCGGGGTGGACGGCGTCGCGCATGTGTCGGCCTGCCTCGCCAACGCCGACCTGCCGGTCGAGGAACGGGAGCTGGCCGAGGCGCTGCGGGCGCGCGGCTGGGGGCGCACGGTGGAGGTGCGCAACGACACCTTCGCGATCCTGCGCGCGGGGGTGGACGGGCCCCTCGGGGTGGCCGTGGTGTGCGGTGCGGGGATCAACTGCGTCGGCATGCGGCCGGACGGCGCCACCGCCCGGTTCCCCGCGATCGGCCGGATCTCCGGTGACTGGGGCGGCGGTTCGGGACTCGCCGAGGAGGCGCTGTGGTACGCGGCGCGGGCGGAGGACGGCCGCGGTGAGCCGACCGAGCTGGCCCGCACCCTGCCGGGGCACTTCGGGCTCGGTTCGATGTACGCGCTCATCGAGGCGCTGCACCTGGGGCACATCCCGTTCGGGCGGCGGCACGAGCTGACCCCGGTGCTGTTCGCCACCGGCGCGGCCGGCGACCGGATCGCGCGCGGCCTGGTGGAACGGCTGGGCGACGAGGTGGTGGCCATGGCCTCGGTCGCGCTGACCCGGCTCGGCCTGCTGGAGGAGGAGGTGCCGGTGGTGCTGGGCGGCAGTGTGCTCGCGGCCCGCCACCCGGCGCTGGACGACCGTATCGCCGAACTCCTCGCCGCACGCGCCCCGAAGGCGGAGATCCGGGTGGTGTCGGCGCCGCCGGTCCTGGGCGCCGCGCTGCTCGGGCTGGACCGCACCGGCGCCGCCCCGCGGACGCACGACAGACTGCGGGCGCACTACGCCTGAATGGCCGTCATCTCCCGGGCGCCTCGCGGTTGTTCGGCGGGGCGCCCGCGGCGTGCCGGGGAACCGGCCGGGCGCCCCGGACGTGTTCATGGGGGGAAGGGCCGGACCGCACGAGCCGGCGCCGGACGGACGCCTTGCCCGCCCGCGCCCGCCCTGATCGAATACGGGGGACGACGCGGGATCCGGACCTTCCTGGTGGACGGTGGCCCCGGGGTCCATACTTCTGGCCGGGACCGTGCGTCCTCCGATCGGCCGGGGGGCCCGGGCCGATCGTCAGTGACCGAGGGGGAGGTCGAGTGACACACCCGCAGAGCGGGACCGCGCCGCGCGAGCCCGGTCCGGACCGGCCGGCCGTACCCGCGCAGCGCCGCGGTGTCCGGTCCGAGGCCGCCGAGCGGCTGCGCACCGCGGCGACCACCGAGCCGGGCAGGCTGCGGATCTACGGCGCCGTACTCGCCCTGCTGGTCCTGGTGTTCGGCGCCGTCACCGCCCTGGAGATCGCCGCGAGGGCCTCGTCCGCCGACGACGTGGTGACCCGCAGCCAGCCGCTGAGCGCCGACGCGGCGGACCTCTACCGGTCGCTGGCCGACGCGGACACGATGGCGGCGAGCGGCTTCCTCGCGGGCGCGCAGGAGCCCCCGGAGGTGCTCGCGCGCTACGACGCGGACATCCAGGAGGCCTCCCGGCTGCTCGTCGACGCGGCGGCGGCGAGCACCGAGTCCTCGACGGCGACGCACGAGGAGATCACGACCCTGAGCCGGCTGCTCCCCGTCTACACGGGTCTGATCGAGCGGGCCAGGGCCAACAACCGGCAGGGGCTCCCGCTCGGTGGCGCCTACCTCCGCTACGCCAACCAGAAGATGTCGGACGAACTCCTCCCGGCGGCCGAGCGGTTGTACGCGGCCGAGACCGGCCGGCTGGCCACCGACTCGGCCGACGCCCGGCGGCTGCCGTTCCTCTCCCTGGGTGCCGGGGCCGTCGCGCTGGCCGCGCTGGTGTGGATGCAGCGGCGCACCTACCGCCGGACCCACCGCGTCTTCAACCACGGGCTGCTCGCGGCGACGGCCGCCGCCACGGTGGTGCTGCTCTGGCTGGCCGTGGGCCACACGGTGGCGCGGACCGAGCTGCGGGGCGCGATGGTGCACGGGCAGCAGTCCCTCGACGTCCTCAACAAGGCCCGGATCAACTCGCTGAAGGCACGCGCCAACGAGAACCTCACCCTGGTCGCCCGTGGTGCGGTGCTCACCCCGGACGGCACGCGCGACCAGTACGAGACCGACTACGGCACGGGCATGGAGGCGCTGCGCGCCCAGCTCGGCAGCGCGCGCGGGCTCGCCGACGACGCCCGTGGCAGGGGGCCGGTGCAGGAGGCGATCGACGGGGTGTCCACGTGGCAGGAGCGGCACCGGAAGGCCCGGGCGACGGACGACCGGGGCGACTACGACAGCGCGCTGCGCCAGGTCATCGGCCCCGAGGACTCCACGGGTGAGTCCTTCGAGCAGGTCGACGACGCGCTGGAGCGTGCGGTCGCCCAGGAGCAGGACGAGTTCGACACGGCGGCCGAGGGCGGGCGCGGGGCGCTGGGCGGGCTGCCCGCCGGGGCCGCCGTCCTCGCCGTCCTGGGCGCGGCGGCCGTGATCGCCGGCGTCAACCGCAGGCTCTCGGAGTACCGGTGAGGGGACGAGGGATGACCAGGGTGAAGGGCCGACGCGGCGGACTGCGCGGCTGGGGCGGGGTGGCGGGCATGGCGGCCGCCTGCGCCGTCACCGCCGCGCTCACGCTGCTGCCGCTGGCGCACGGCGAGGACACGCGCGACGGGACGGGCGCGGGCCCCGGCGTCACCTCGGCGGCGCCCGCCGCGGCGAAGGACTGCGAGGACCCGGAGGCGAGCCTGCCGGCGAGGGACGCCGACGGCCCGGACGTCGAGAGGATCAGGAAGCGCGGGAAACTGATCGCGGGCGTCGACCAGAACAGCTTCCAGTGGGGCTACCGCAACCCGGAGAGCCGCACGCTCGAAGGCTTCGACATCGACCTCGTGCACGCGATCGCGCAGGACCTCCTCGGCGACCGGGACGCGGTGGTCTTCCGCGCCATCCCCACCAACCAGCGCATCACCGCGCTGGAGAACGGCCAGGTGGACGTCGTCGTGCGCACGATGACGATCAACTGCGCCCGGGCCGCCCAGGTGGCCTTCTCCACCTCCTACTTCCAGACCGGACAGCAGGTCCTGGCGCCCAAGTCCTCCACGATCACCGGCTACGACACCTCGCTGCGGGGCAAGCGGGTCTGCACGGCGGAGGGTTCGACGGCGTACGACGCGCTGAAGGCGCGGTCCTTCGGCGCGGTCTTCGAGGACGAGCACGACGGGACCGAGCAGGACGAGGACCTGCTGACCGTCCCCAACCAGCTGGACTGCCTGGTCCGGCTGCAGCTCGGCGAGGTCGACGCGGTGGTCACCGACAACGCGCTGGCGGCCGGGCAGGCGGCGCAGGACCCGGCGGTGGAGCTCAAGGGCGGCGCACCGTTCACGACGGAGTACTACGGGGTCGCCGCGAAGCTCGGTGCCGACGACCTGGTGGCCCGGGTCAACCACGTGCTGGAGAATTACCGTCGGGGCGGTGCCGACAGCCCCTGGATGAGGTCGTACCGGACGTGGCTGGCGACGGGACTGCCCGGGATCGAGGGGCCCCCGGCGCCCCGGTACCGGAGCAACTGACCCCGACCGGCCCCCGGGTCCGGAGGAACGAGCGGAGAGGTGATCGATGGGCGTCGCGGGATCCTTCCCCAGCTTCGCGGGGAGGCCCCCCGGCCCGGTCATGGGCCGGGACGAGGCGGACCGTACGCTGGCCCGGCTCGGTGCGGAGCACGAGGCCATCGAGACCTCGCTGCTCGCCCTGGAGGAGCACGCCGGCCGCCGGCTTCTGGAGGGCGCCGCCCTGGCCGGTGCCACCGAGGAGCGCTGGGCCTCCACCAAGCGGTCGATCACGCTGCTCTGGCAGTACTTCGACGCCTACGCCGGGACGCTGGCCTCGGCCCGTGAGATCCGGTCCAGGCGCCGCTACCCCGGCAGGAGCGACCTGGTGGCCCTGACCGGCCTGCTGCGCGGCGACGGGGTGACCGTGCCGAACCACGGAGCGGCCGGCCCGGGGACCGCGCTCACCGGTCCGGCCCGGCTCTCCGAGCGGTTGACGCTGGAGGAGGTCGTCGCCCGGATGAACGACCTGTACGCCGGGGCGCTGGACATGGTCCTCTCCTCGGACTCGGTGTGGTCGGCGCTGCCCGCCCGGATCGACCTGCTGGCCGCCGAGCTGCGGCGCACCGGTTCGCTGGCGCACTCCGTCGGGGTGCGGCCCGGGCAGCACCCGGCCGGTGACGACCTGGAGTCGATCGCGGAGGAGCTGACCGCCCTCCGGGAGCAGGTGATCTCCGATCCGCTGGCGTTCTGGGTGCCGGGCCCCGGCAGCGCCGCGCCCGGCGGGGGACGGCCCGACACCACGCGCTACGACCGGGCGGCCCGCGCCCTGGAGGAGGTGCGCCGGGAGATCGAGGCGGTGCTGGCGGTCCGTCAGGACGCCGAGCAGCGCTTGGTCCAGGTGCGTGACCTGCTGTCGCGTGCAAACCGCACGCTCGCCGAGGCCCGGCTGGCGCGCGGCGAGGTGCTGGCGAAGATCGCCGCCTCCGAGGTGCCCGCGGTCAGCGGGCCGACGACCGTGCTGCAGGAGCGGCTCGCGGCGGCCTCGGCGTACCGCAGGCACGCCCAGTGGAGCCGGCTGTCCCCGCTGCTGGAGTCGCTCGAACGGGAGGCGGAGGACGAACTCCTGCGCGCCCGGGAGTCGCTGACGTCCGTCACGGAGCCGCTCGCGGTCCGTGCGGAGCTGCGCGGCCGGCTGGACGCGTACCGGGCGAAGGTGGTCCGGCACGGTCTGGCGGAGGAGCCGCTGCTGGTCGAGCGGTACGACGCGGCCCGGCGGATGCTGTGGAGCGCCCCGTGCGACCTGCGGGTGGCCGAGCAGGCGGTGCTGCGCTACCAGCGGGCCGTCACGGACCTGCTGACACCGCGTCGTCCGGACGGACAGGACGGACAGGACGGACAGGTCGGACAGGGGGAGACATCGTCATGAGTACGGAGTGCCAGCGCCCCGCGTGCGGGGGCGCCTACGAGGACATGGGCAGCGGTGAACTGTACTGCGACACGTGCGGGCTCGCTCCGGTCGTGTCGCCGACGGGCCTGGTGGGTTCGCCGCCCACCGGGATCGCCGGAGGCGGCGGGGCGGCCGGCGGACGGGGCGGTGACAGCGCCGCGCAGCGGGGCGGTTCGCGGGCGTCCGCGCGCACCTCGTCCCGCTCGTCGACCTCCCGCCGCTCCGTGTCGGGGCGGCTCTCCGCCTCCCTGTCGGGAGGCCCCACGTCCCGCTCGGTCTCGGTCCGTTCCTCGGGCACCTCGACGGGCTCCGCGTCCGGGCGCGGAAGGCTGGGTGCGGGCCTGGTGCTGGTCCCCGACGTGCCGCGCCCCGACCCGTACACCGCGGTGATGGAGAACCCCGAGGTCCCCGAGCGGAAGCGGTTCTGCTCACGCTCCGACTGCGGCGCGCCGGTGGGCCGGGCCCGCGGCGAACGGCCGGGCCGCACCGAGGGGTTCTGCACCAAGTGCGGCCACCCGTACTCCTTCGTGCCCAAGCTGCGCGGCGGCGACGTCGTGCACGGGCAGTACGAGGTGGCCGGCTGCCTGGCGCACGGCGGGCTCGGCTGGGTCTACCTGGCGGTGGACCGGGCGGTCTCGGACCGCTGGGTGGTCCTCAAGGGCCTGCTGGACACCGGGGACCAGGACGCCATGGCGGCGGCGATCTCCGAGCGGCGGTTCCTCGCGGAGATCGAGCACTCCAACATCGTCCGCATCTACAACTTCGTGGAGCACCTCGACCAGCGCACGGGCTCCCTCGACGGCTACATAGTGATGGAGTACGTCGGCGGGAAGTCGCTGAAGGAGATCGCCAACGAGCGCCGCACGCCGGCCGGGAGGCGCGACCCGCTGCCGGTCGAGCAGGCCTGCGCGTACGGCATCGAGGCGCTGGAGGCGCTCGGGCACCTGCACAGCCGCAACCTGCTGTACTGCGACTTCAAGGTCGACAACGCGATCCAGACCGAGGACCAGCTCAAGCTCATCGACATGGGCGCGGTGCGCCGGACGGACGACGCCGAGTCGGCGATCTACGGCACCGTCGGCTACCAGGCGCCCGAGGTGGCCGAGGCGGGCCCGTCGGTGGCCTCGGACCTCTACACGGTCGCGCGGACGCTCGCGGTCCTCACCTTCGACTTCCAGGGGTACACCAACGTCTTCGCGGACTCGCTGCCCGATCCGGACCACATCGAGGTGTTCCGGAGGTACGAGTCCTTCTACCGGCTGCTGGTGCGGGCCACCGACCCGGACCCGGCCCGCCGGTTCTCCTCGGCCGCCGAGATGGCGGAGCAGCTGACGGGGGTGCTGCGGGAGGTGATCGCCCTGCAGACGGGCCGCCCGCGTCCGGCGCTGTCCACCCTGTTCGGGGTGGAGACCCGGGTGACGGACACGGAGCTGTTCGCGGAGCTCACCGGGGAGGTGTCGCTGCTCGGTGCCAGGACCGGGCCCCCGCCCGGTGCGGGACGGTTCGGCCGGCGGCGCGCCGCTGTCGCCCCGGCGGCCGGGGCGCCCCGCCGACCGGAGCGCCCCGCGCCGACCGCGACACCCGTGGTGCCGGCGTCGCCCGCGGCTCGGCCCGGGGCGGGCGCCGCCCCGCTGCACGCTCCCGACACCCATGCCCGGGGCGGCACCGGGAGCGGGAGCGCGGCGCCCGCACCGCGGCGGGCGGCGGTCCCGGCGCCCCGGCGGGCCGTCGCCGAGCCCGTCGCGCCGCTCCCCGCGCCCCCCGGCGCGGATCTCCGGCTCGCGGCGTTCGACGCGCGGGCCACGTCGCTGGCGCTGCCGGTCCCCCGGGTCGACCCGGACGACCCGAACGCCGGTTTCCTGGCCGGGGTGATGGCCGCGGCCCCCGCGGAGCTGATCCAGGCGCTGCACTCGGTGCCGGCCGCCTCGCTCGAGACCCGGCTGCGCGAACTGCGCGCCCGCCTGGAGACGGGCGAACCCGGCTCCGCCGTGGAGACGCTGACGGCGGTGGAGACGCAGCACCCCGACGACTGGCGGGTCGTCTGGTACCGCGGTGTCACCTCGCTGGTGACCGGTGACCATGTGAACGCCGCGCTCGCCTTCGACGCGGTCTACGACGCCTTCCCCGGCGAGCCCGCGCCGAAGCTCGCGCTGGGGGTGTGCGCGGAGGTGCTGGGCCAGCTGGACAACGCCGCCGAGTACTACCGCCTGGTGTGGACCACGGATCCGGGCTTCGTCAGCGCGGCGTTCGGCCTGGCCCGGGTGCAGATCGCCGCCGGGGACCGGGCGGCGGCGGTGCGGACCCTGGAGTCGGTGCCGGAGTCGTCGGTCCACTGCACGGCGGCCCGGGTGGCCGCGGTGCGGGCCAGGCTCCGCGGACGCGCCCCGCAGGAGCCGCTGGCCGACGACCTGTCGGCCGCCGCGGAGCAGGTGACCGCGTTGCAGGGCTACGGTCTGGACGCGGTGCGACGCGAGCGGTTGTCGACCGAGGTGCTGGGGACGGCGCTCGACTGGGTACTCTCCGGTAGTCCCGCGGCCCGGCCCGCGGCTCCGTCCTCCGCCGGGGCCCCGGGGCCGGGGACGCTTCTGGGCAGCGAGCTGGACGAGCGGGGCCTGAGATCGGGTCTCGAACGCTCGTACCGGATGCTCGCCCGGCTCGCGCAGCGGGGCGACGAGAGGATCGAACTGGTGGAGCGGGCCAACCGCCTCCGCCCCCGGACCTGGGTGTGAAGATGTCACAGAGCCACCAGCAGGCCTCCTTGCCGGGGTGCCCCAGCTGCGCGGAACCGCTGGAGCCGGGCGACCGCTTCTGCGGTGCGTGCGGGTGCGACCTCTCGGCCGTGCCCGCTCCCCCGGACGACCGTCCGACGGTCGCCGTCGGCGTCCCGGCGCAGGGCGCCGGCGAGCCGGCCGCCGCCGGGCAGGTGGAGTGGCCGCGCGCCTCCGGGGCCGACGGCTCCGACCCGTCGGCCACCACACACCGTCCGGCCGACCTCCCGGGGGTGGACTCGGGCGGCAAGCCCCTGCCCGGCGCGGACGGGGAGGCGGTCCGCCTCGACGGGCCGGACGCCCCGCAGGACCCCGCCCCCGGTGGCCCGGACGACTTCGAACTGGCCGCGCCCGCACCCCGTGCCGCGGAGCACGGCGCTGCGGCGGGCGGCGTTCCGGCCGCCGCAGCGAAGGTGTGTGTGGCCTGCCGGTCGGGCCATGTGGACGCCGACGGCTACTGCGGGAACTGCGGCCACGCCCAGCCGCGTGAGCGCGACCACATGGAGCAGGAGCTCGGCCCGGTCGCGGCGGTCAGCGACCGGGGGCTGCGCCATCACCGCAACGAGGACGCGTTCGCGGTGTCCTCCACCACCCTCCCGGACGGCTCCCCCGCCGTCGTCGCCATCGTGTGCGACGGAGTCTCGTCGGCGAGCCGTCCGGACGAGGCGTCCGCCGCGGCGGCGAGCGCGGCGGACGCGTCGCTGCTGGAGTCGCTGCCGCGCGGGACGCATCCGCAGCAGGCGATGCACGAGGCGATCGTGGCCGCGTCCGAGGCGGTGAACTCCCTGGCGCAGCAGCCGGACCGGGCGTCGGAGCACGAGCGGCACCGCCGGCAGAACGCCCCGGCCTGCACGCTGGTCGGGGCGATCGCGGCGGGCGGTCTGCTGATCGTCGGCTGGGTCGGCGACAGCCGTGTCTACTGGGTCCCCGAGGACCGTTCGCACCCTCCGGCCCGGCTCACCGAGGACGACTCCTGGGCCGCGCAGATGGTGGCGGCCGGCCTGATGAACGAGGCGGAGGCGTACGCCGACGAGCGTGCCCACGCCATCACGGGGTGGCTCGGGGCCGACGCCTACGAACTGGAGCCGCACACCGCGTCGTTCAAACCGGACCGGTCCGGCCTGGTGGTGGTGTGCACCGACGGCCTGTGGAACTACGCGGAGGCACCGGCGGAGATGGCCGCGGCCGTACCCGCCGACGCGTACGAACGGCCCCTGCACGGGGCCCAGGTGCTGGTCGGCCACGCGCTGGACGGCGGCGGGCACGACAACGTGACCGTGGCGCTGGTGCCGTTCGCCGTGGCGGCGCCGGAACCGGGACCCTCCTGAGCGGCACTCCGCCCGGCCGGCACCGCTCCCCGTCCCCCGCTCCCCGTCCCCCGCTCCTCGTCCGCCACCTCGCCCGACGGACCGTCCCCACGGCCCGTCCCCGTTCCCGTTCCCGTCCGCGCCCTTGCCGTACCCGCCCGCTCCGTGACCGCCGTCCCGTGACCGGCGTCCCGCGTCACCGTGGCGGCCCGGACCTACGTCCGCGGGGCCGGGCCCGCGTCCGCAGCACCGGAAGCACCGTCCGCAGCACTGTCCTCGTCCGACCCGCATGGAGCCTCAAGGAGCCGATCAGATGGCCAATTTCGCCAAGTCCAGCGTCCCGCAGTTCTCCGTCGAGGTGTACCAGAACGCCTACCTGCCCGAGGGCGGCCGTGACGTCAACGCGATCGTCACGGTCACCTCCACGGGAGGCGGGACGACCGGTGGTGTGCCGCTGGCCCACGGGGACCGGGGTTCCGCGCACGGCCCGGGGCGGGCGCCCGACGCGGCGGTGGTGCTCATGGTCGACTGCTCGGGCTCGATGGACCATCCGCCGACGAAGATGCACCACGCGCGGGACGCGACGGCGGCGGCCGTCGACACCCTCCGGGACGGCACCCGGTTCGCCGTCGTCGCCGGAACACACGTGGCCAAGGACGTGTACCCGGGCGGCGGGCGCGTGGCGACGGCCGGTCCGCAGACCAAGGCGCAGGCGAAGGAGGCAATCCGGCGGCTGGGCGCGGGCGGCGGCACCGCGATCGGGACCTGGCTGCGGCTGGCCGACCGGCTGCTCGGGGCGGCCGAGGTGGAGATCCGGCACGGCATCCTCCTCACCGACGGGCGCAACGAGCACGAGTCGCCGGAGGATCTGCGGGCCGCCCTGGACGCGTGTGCGGGCCGGTTCACCTGTGACGCGCGGGGCGTCGGCACCGACTGGGAGGTGAAAGAGGTCACAGCGATCGCCTCCGCCCTGCTCGGCACCGCGGACATCGTCGCCGATCCCGCCGGGCTCGCCGCCGACTTCACACGGATGATGGAGGACGCGATGGGCAAGGAGGTCGCGGACGTCGCGCTGCGGCTCTGGACGCCCGTCGGCGCCGAGATCGTGTTCGTCAAGCAGGTGGCGCCCGCGGTCGCCGAACTGACCGGCCGCCGCACCGCATCGGGGCCGCGATCCGGCGACTACCCGACCGGGTCCTGGGGTGACGAGTCCCGTGACTACCACGTGTGCGTCCGGGTCCCGGAAGCCGGGATCGGCCAGGAGATGCTGGCGGCCCGGGTCTCGCTGGTCCTGCCGGCCGGGCCGGACGGCGGCCCCGCGCAGACCCTCTCGCAGGGCCTCGTCCGCGCGGTGTGGACGGACGACATGGCGGCGTCGACCTCGATCAACCCGCAGGTGGCGCACTACACGGGACAGGCGGAGCTCGCCGACGCCATCCAGCAGGGACTGGATGCGCGCAAATCGGGAGACTTCGACGGCGCGACGGCGAAACTGGGCCGTGCGGTGCAGCTCGCCTCGGCCTCGGGGAACGCGGATACCGCGAAACTGCTTTCGAAGGTGGTGGACGTCGTCGATGCGGCGACCGGTACTGTGCGACTGAAAGCGAGGGTCGCGGAGGCGGACGAGATGACACTCGAAACGCGCTCGACCAAGACGGTTCGCGTCAAGAAGTAGCGGCACGGACCGGCATCACAGACAGCCGTACGGAGGGCCTCCCGGGCCCACCGGACGGTGCACCGACGAGCATGGCGGCCTCCGGGCCGGACGAGGAGAGGGGGAAGCGCCGACATGCCGACCTGCCCGAACGGACACCAGTCGGGTTCCGAGGACTGGTGCGAGGTCTGCGGACACCGCATGGCCGGGACGGGCGCGCCCGCCGGCGCGGTCCCGCCGCCCCCTCCCCCGCCGCCCGCACCCGGTTACGGCTACCCGCCGCCGCAGGGCGGGGGCCCGACCGCACAGGCCGAGCTCTGCCCGCAGTGCCGCACCCCGCGTGAGGCGATGGCGCCGTACTGCGAGGAGTGCCGCTGGAACTACCTCACGAACACGGCGACGTCGTACACCCCGCTGGCCCCGCAGGGCGGGACCGGTGCACCGCCCGGACTGAATCTCCCGCCGGGCTTCCAGGCGCAGCAGGGTCCGCCGCGGCAGCCGCGGGACCCGTTCGAGTACCAGGGCTCCCGGCCCTCCCAGGTGAACCGGTCCGCCGAGCCCCTCGCACCGGAGCAGGGCGGCCGGCCGGACACGCCGCCGCCCCGGCCGTCCTTCCTCGACGGGCCCCCGCCCCCGCCTGCCTTCCAGCAGCAGTCACCGTCCCCGTTCGAGCCGCAGGGCCGCCCGGACCAGCCGGGCCGGCAGGGCCCGCAGGGGTCGGGGCAGGAAGGCCCCGGCGCGCAGGGTCCGCAGGGCTCCGGCCACGACGGCCCCGGTCAGGGCGGTGCCGGCCGGTCCGGTCCGCCGTCGCCGTTCGAGCCTCAGCGGCAGGGGCCGCCGTCCCCGCCGTCGTTCCAGCAGCAGTCCGCGCCGCCCGCGCCGCCGCGGCCGCAGGCACCGGGGACCGGCGGGGACGACGACTGGATGCTGCCGCCGCCGTCGCAGCAGCAGCAGCCGCCGGCCGCCTTCCAGCAGGGCCCGCAGTCGCCCCCGGCACCGCAGTCCTCGCAGCAGCAGTTCCCCGGCCGGGGGCAGGACCGGGGCGGGCGGGACCAGGGCCCGGGCAGCTGGAGCGCGGTGATCGCGCCGGACCGTGACTACTTCCTGGCGATGATGCAGCGCAGCGGGCCGGAGGCGAACGGGCTCAATCTGCCCGCGTACTCCCCGGAACAGCGCGTCGCGCTCACCGGCAGCCAGATGACCATCGGCCGCCGCCGGCAGAGCACCGGCGAGTCCCCGGACATCGATCTCGCGGTTCCGCCGGAGGACCCGGGGGTCTCGCACCAGCACGCGGTGCTGGTGCAGCAGCCGGGCGGCGGCTGGGCCGTCGTCGACCAGAACTCCACCAACGGCACCACGCTCAACGGCGCCGAGGACCCGATCAAGCCCTACATCCCCGTCCCGCTCCAGGACGGCGACCAGGTGCACGTCGGGGCCTGGACGACGATCACGGTCCGCCGGGACTGACCGTGATGGGGCCGAAGGGCCCTCCGGTCGGACCGGGGTCCTAGGACCCCGGTCCTCGGCCGGTGCGTCTGCGACGATGGACGGGTGACTGAGATTCCGCGCGACACGCTTCAGGAGCAGACCTTCTACGAGCAGGTCGGCGGCGAGGAGACGTTCCGGCGCCTGGTGCACCGCTTCTACCAGGGCGTCGCGGACGACCCGCTGCTGCGGCCGATGTATCCGGAGGCGGATCTCGGCCCGGCCGAGGAGCGGTTCACGCTGTTCCTGATGCAGTACTGGGGCGGCCCGCGCACCTACAGCGACCAGCGGGGGCATCCCCGGCTGCGGATGCGGCACGTCCCGTTCCGGGTGGACCGGGCGGCGCACGACGCCTGGCTCGGCCACATGCGGGTGGCGCTCGACGAGCTCGGTCTCTCCCCCGCGCACGAGCGGCAGTTGTGGGACTACCTCACCTACGCCGCCGCGTCGATGGTGAACACCGCGGGCTGATCCGCGTGCGGATTCCGGTGATCCGCATTCGTACAACGGTCACGATCCCGTCAAGGTGGGCCCGGGGCCGGTTTCCAGGAGCCCGTGCACTCTGAAAGCATCTGGTAACGCCGGGGGGCGTGCGAGATGCGGGACTGCTGAGGTTCGGGGGATCGGGTGACGGGGTTCGTCCTTCTGCGGGTGCGCGCGCACCGGCTCCTGCTCGCCGCCGCTCTCCTGGCCGTCCTGCTGACCACGTGCGTCCTGGCCGCACTGACCGCGTTCTCCGGTTCGATGGGCGACGCCGCGCTGCGGCACACCCTCACCCACGGCTCCGCCGGGCAGGCCGCCCTGTCCGTCTCCGCCGACGTGGACCGGGAGCAGCGCGAGGAGGCCGACGCCGCGGTCCGCCGGGCGGCCCGCGCCACCTTCGACGGGCTGCCGGTGACCGTGCGGAAGCTGGAGAGTTCGGGGCCGTACGCGCTGCCGCGCGATGAGCGGGCGCCCGCCGCGCGGGGCGGCCAGCCCGACCTGACGCACCTCGCCGCGCTCGACCGCAGCCGGGTCCGTCTGGTCGGGGGCCGCATGCCGGACGCCGGGGCCGGGGACGCGGACGCTCCCGTGCAGGTGGCCCTGCCGCGCACCGCAGCGGAGGCGCTGGAGCTGGCGCCGGGCTCGCGCATCACCCTCACCGACCGGCTGACGGAGACACCGCTCCGGGTCGAGATCACCGGCTTCTACGAGGCGGCCGACCTGGACGACCCGTACTGGGGGCTGGACCCGCTGGGCGGGCGCGGTGCCCGCACGGTCGTCTTCACCACGTACGGCCCGCTGCTGGCCGATCCGGCGGTCATCGGTTCGGACCGGGTCGGCGCCGGCCCGGTGTCCTGGCTGGCCGCCGCGGACTTCCGCACGGTCACGACGGACCGGACCGACGCGCTGCGCCGGGCCGCCGAGGAGGGCCCGAAGGCGCTGTCCGCTTCGGCGGTCCTGGGCGACGGGGCCACGGTGCGGACCGGGCTGCCGGCCGTCGTCGACCGGATCGAGCGGGCCCTGCTGGTGTCCCGCTCGACGGTGATGATCGTCGCCGTCCAGCTGGTGCTGCTCGCCGGGTACGCCCTGCTGCTGGTGGCCCGGCTGCTGAGCGGCGAGCGGGCCGGGGAGAGCGAACTGCTGCGGGCCCGGGGCGGGTCCAGGGGCCGGACGGCCGGGCTGGCCGGGATCGAGGCCCTGCTGCTCGCGGTGCCCGCCGCCGTCGTCGCGCCGCTGCTCGCCGGCCCGCTGACCCGGCTCCTGGCGGCCAGGAGCGAGCTGGGCCGGATCGGGGTGCGGCTGGAGGACGGGGTGGACGGCGGCGTCCGGCTGGTGGCCGGAGCGGTCGCGCTGGCGTGTGCGCTCGCCGTGGTCGCCCCCGCGCTGGCGGCGGGCGCGGGCGGGCGCCGCGGGAGCCGGGCGGCTGCGCTGCCCGCGCCGGTGCGGGCGGGCGCCGACCTCGGGCTGCTGCTGATCGCCGGGGTGGCGTACTGGCAGCTGGACCGGCGGACCGGGGCGTCGGGCGGCGGTGTGCTGAGCGGGGACCGGGCGGGCGGTCTGGGGATCGATCCGCTGCTGGTGGCGGCCCCGGCGCTGGCGCTGCTCGCGGGCACCGTGCTGACCCTGCGGCTGCTCCCGCCGGCCGCCCGGCTCGCGGAGCGGTGGGCGGCGGGCGGCCGGGGGCTGTCCGCGGCCCTGGCGGGCTGGCAGTTCAGCCGCCGGCCGCTGCGGGGCGCGGGCCCGGTGCTGCTGCTGGTGCTGTCGGTCGCGATGGGCATGCTGGCCATCGGCCAGAACGCGTCCTGGGAGCGTTCGCAGAGCGACCGGGCGGACTTCGCGTCGGGCGCCTCGGTGCGCGTGGTGGGGGTGCAGTCCGGTGACCCGGCGAAGGCACCGGCGTACGCGGACCTGCCGGGCGTGCGGGAGGCGGCACCGGCGTTCCGGACGACGGCCGATCTGTCCGGCGGCCGGACGGCCGAGGTGCTGGTCCTGGACACCGCGCACGCGGACGAGCGGATGCTGATGCGGGGGGACCTGTCCGGCACGCCGCCGCAGGGTCTGTTCGACGCGATCGCCCCGCCGCGCACGCCGCGGGCCGGGGTCGTCCTGCCCGAGGGCGGCGAGCGGGTGCTGTTCGACCTGCGGGTCCGTGACACCTCGGCACCCGGCGGGGTGTCCCCGAGCGGTGCGACGGCCCGGGTCGGTGTGCTGCTGGAGGACCGTTACGGCACCGGGTACCGGGTCGGGGCGGGCAGCGTCCCGGTCGACGGCCGCGCGCACGGCCTGTCCGTCCCCGTGGCGGCGGCGGGCGGCCTGGCGGTGACCGGTTTCGAGCTGGACTCCGAGGTGCCCGAGGGCCGTTCCGAGACGCGTCTGGTCTCCCTGACCGGGCTCCGGTCGCGCACCGCGGGCGGGGACGAGCGGCCGGCCGGCGCCGCGGAGGGGGTGCGCTGGCAGGCACGGGCGACCGTGGCGGCGGCCGGGGAGGAGCAGGCCGCGGAGCCGCCCGGGACGGTGACGGGCTCCGGCGCCTCGCCGGCCTTCCGGTACGCGACCGGCCGCACCTCCGCGGACGGCGGCTACGACGACCCGGTCAGCACCCTCCGGGTCACCGCGGTCCGCCCCGCGGCCCCCGCGCTCGAAGCGGTGGCCACCGACGCGTATCTGACGTACGCGGGCGCGCGGCCCGGCGATCAGGTCGACCTCACGCTGGCGGGCAACACCGTCCGGGTCACCCTGGCGAAGACCGTGCGGGAGCTGCCGACCACCGGCCCCGGCGCGGACTCCGGGGCTCCCGGGGACGCTCCGCGGGACGCCTCCGCGAAGCCGGGCGGCAGTCTGCTGCTGGACCTCCGGGCGGTGTCGGAGGTGCTGGCCCACCGGGCGGGAGCCACCCTGGCGCCCACCGAGTGGTGGCTGAGCACGGCACCCGGCGGCGCCGCGGAGGTGGCGGCGCAGCTGCGTGCGCTGCCCGGCACGGATCCCGCGCAGGTGCGGGTGCGGGACGAGAGGGCGCGGGAGCTGGCGGACGATTCGCTGGGGGCCGGGCCGCAGGCCGCGCTGCCGGCCGTCGCCGTGGTGGCCGCGGCCCTGGCGGCGGTCGGGTTCGCCGTGGGCCTCGTCGGCTCCCAGCGCGAACGGGCCGCCGAGTTCGCGGTGTTGCGGGCCCTGGGCGCCCCGCGTCGGCGGCTGGCCCGGATGACGGCCGCCGAACAGGGCGTACTGATCGCCCTGGCCCTGCTGATCGGCCTCGCCCTCGGCACGGTGCTCACCCGGGCCGTCGTGCCGCTCGTCGTGCTGACCGGGCAGGCCACCAGGCCGGTGCCGGACGTGCTGGTGCTGCTGCCGGCCGGCCAGGTCGCCGCGCTGCTCGGCGCCGTCGCCGTACTGCCGCTGCTGACCGTCGCGGTGCTCACGGCGCGCCGCACCGATCCCGCGGTGTCGCTGCGCCACCAGGGGGACAACTGACGTGAACGCCACCACGATCCCGGCCGCCTGCGCCCCCTGGGTGCGGACGCGGCTGCGTACCGCCCCGGGCATCTCCGCCGCGCTGGCGGTGCTGGTGTTCCTGACCGCCTTCCTCGCCGCCGCGTTCCCGCGCTCCGTGGACGCGTACGAGACGCGGGCGCTGCGCCACGACGTCACGACCGCGCCGCCGGGGCAGAGCGTGCTGGAGGTGACGACGCTCCCGCCCCCGCTCGGCCGGCCCGCCGCGATCCGCGAGGCCGCGATGCGGGAGGAGACGCTGGCGTGGGCCCACCGGACGCTGGCCGGGAAGCTGCCCGCCCCCGTGCGCGCGGACCTGCCCGCCTCCTCGTACGGGGTGCAGACCACGAAGCCGCTGGCCGCGGACGAACCGTGGCTGCCCCGCCCCGACGGGCTGCCGCCCCGGCTCACGTACGCGGCCCCGTCGGCACTGGCCGACCACAGCACCCTGCGGTCCGGGCGTCTGCCCGTGGCGCGGGCCGCGGTGACGCAGGACACCGCGGAGATCGAGGCGGCCGTCACCGAGGAGACGGCGCACGAGCTGGGGATGCGGCCGGGTTCCACCGTCGCGGTGCCCACCCGGGACGGCCGGTCGCTGACGGTGCGCGTCACCGGGGTCGTCGCACCGTCGGCGCCGGAGAGCGGCTACTGGGCGGTGGACCCGCTGCTGCGCGCCCCCTCGCTGATCAGGGACCCCGGATCGGCGGCGCCCGTCTTCTACTGGCGGGCCACGCTGCTCCTGGCTGAGGACACCGGCCCGGCCCTGCTGGCCACCACCGGTGAGCCGGAGCTGTTCTGGCGGCTCGCCCCGGACGGCTCGGGGCTGACCGCGGCCGACGTGCCCGCGCTGGAGAGCGGCGTCGCGTCCCTGGAGAACGGTCCCGGGCTGCTGGGGCTGCGCGAGATCGCCGGACCGAACACCACGCTCACCACCGACCTCGACGCGGTCCTCGGCTCCTACTCCTCCGTGCGGGCGGCGATCGGGCCGGTCGTCACCGTCGCGGCCGTGGGCATCGGCGCGGTGGCCGCCGTCGTCCTGCTGATGACGGGCGGCCTGATCGGCTCCCGCCGCCACCACGAGCTCACCCTGCTGCGGTCCCGCGGCGGCTCCCTGCGCGGGATCGGCGGGCGGCTGCTGGCCGAGACGGCGGTGGCCGTGGTTCCGGCGGCGGCGCTGGGCCTGGCCGCGGCGGTCCTGCTCGTCGGCGAGGCGCGGTTGCGGCCGGCCCTGGTGGGCGCCGCTGCGGTCGCGGTCCTGGTCTGCACAGTGCTGCCGCTGCGCACGGCGCTGCGCCACCGCAGGCCGGTGCTGCACGGGGCCCGCGACGACGTGGTCGGCTCCCGGCCGACCCGGCGCCGCACGGTGGCCGAACTGACCCTGCTCGTGCTGGCGGTCGGCGCCGTCGCGGCCCTGCGCCGCCGCGGTACGACGACGGGCGGGGACGCCGATCTGCTGGTCAGCGCCGCGCCCGTGCTGGTGGGGCTGATCGCCGCGCTCGTGCTGGTGCGGCTGTACCCGCTGCCGCTGCGGCTGGCGGCGCGTCCCGTGGCGCGGCTGCGCGGGGCGGTGGGCTTCCTGTCGCTGGCCCGTGCGGGCCGTGCCGCGTCGAGCGGGACGCTGCCCCTGCTCGCGCTGCTGATCGCGCTGAGCACGGCCGCGTTCGGCGGCTCGGTGCTCGCGGGCGTCGCGGACGCGCGGGACGAGGCGGCGCTGCGGGCGGTCGGTGCGGACGCCAGGATCAGCGGGGAGAGCGGGCTGTCCCCGGTGCCGGACGGCTTCCTCCGCCGGGTGCGGGAGACGGCCGGGGTGCAGGACGTCGCCCCGGTGCGCATCGAGTACGGCGTCCCGTCGACGGCATCCGCCGGCGCGGCGCAGGGCGCGGAGCGCACCACCCTGCTGGGTGTCGAGCCGGAGTCGTACGCACGGCTGGCCCGCGCCACCGAGCTGCCCGCCCTCCCCGTGTCCGCGCTGCGGAGCGGTCCGGGACGGGACGGGGCGCTTCCCGCGATCGTCTCGCCCGCGCTCGCGGAACGGCTCGGCGACCGGCCGCACACCGTCCGGTCGGAGGCGGGCGACGTCACGGTGCGGGTCGCCGGGGTCGTGCCGCGCACCCCGGCGGTGGACGACGCGGAGTTCCTGATCGTCGACGCGGAGGCGCTGCCCGAACCGGGCCCCACCACGCTGCTGGTCACCGGCTCCGCGGTCGACGGACAGCGCTTGCGGGCGGCGGCGCGGGACGCGGGTCCGGAGTACGTGGTGCGGGTGCGGTCCGAGGAGCGCGCGCGGCTGGTGGACACCCCGATGCAGTCGGGCGCCGAACGCATCTACGGGGCGGCGGTCGTGGCGGGTGCGGGCTACGCGCTGATCGCCGTGCTCCTCTCCCTGCTGCAGACAGCTCCGGAACGCACCGCGCTGCTGGCCCGGCTGCGCACCATGGGGCTCACCACCCGGCAGGGCCGGCGCCTCCTCGCGTACGAGGCGATGCCGCAGGCGCTGCTGGCGGCGGGCGGCGGGCTCCTCGTCGGCTGGGCGGCCATCGTCCTGCTGGCACCGGGCATCGATCTGGGGGCGCTGGCGCTGGCGGGCGGCGACCCCTCGGCGCGGCACACGGCCGCGCTGCGCGCGGATCCCGCGTCGCTGGTCCTTCCGGCGGCCGGCGTGGTCGTGCTCGCCGGCGCGGTCGCCGGCGTCCAGGCGTGGTGGGCGAGCCGCCGTGGCTCGGTCAAGGAACTCAGGGCAGGAGACACCCGGTGACCTCATCGACGGAGACCACCCTGGCGGAGCTGGAGCGACGGGCCGCGGCCCGTCGCGACCGGCCCTCGTACGGGCACGACGCCCTGATCGCGTGCGACCGCCTGGTCCGCGTCTTCTCCACGGACGGTGTGGAGGTGCAGGCGCTCCAGGGGCTCGACCTCCTGGTCACCGAGGGCGAGTTGATGGCGCTGGTGGGCGCCTCGGGCAGCGGCAAGTCGACGCTGATGAACATCCTGGCGGGTCTGGACGTCCCCACGGCCGGGTCGGCGAAGGTGGCGGGGTGCGACCTGCTGGCGATGGGGCCGAAGGAGCGGCTGCGCTACCGCCGGGACGTGGTGGGCTTCGTCTGGCAGCAGACCTCCCGCAATCTGCTGTCGTATCTGACCGCGGTCCAGAACGTCACGCTCCCGATGCAGCTGCGCGGCGGTGGCCGCTCCCGCGAACGGGCCGCGCGCGCCGAGGCGTTGCTGGCGATGCTGGACGTCGCGGACTGCCGCGACCGGCGCCCCGCCCAGATGTCCGGCGGCCAGCAGCAGCGGGTGGCGATCGCGGTGGCGCTCGCCAACAGCCCCTCGGTGCTGCTCGCCGACGAACCGACCGGTGAGCTGGACTCCGCGACCGGCGAGCAGGTGTTCGCCGCGTTCCGCCGGGCCAACGAGGAGCTCGGGACGACGATCGTGATCGTCACCCACGACCAGGCGGTGGCGAGCGAGGTGCGGCGCACGGTGGCGATCCGCGACGGCCGGACGTCCTCCGAGGTGCTGCGGCGCACCGAGGTCGACGCGGCGACGGGGCAGGAGTCCCAGGTGGCGCGGGAGTACGCGATGCTCGACCGGGCGGGCAGGCTCCAGCTGCCGGCCGACCACGTCGCGGCGCTGGGCATGGAGCACCGGGTGGTGCTGGAGCTGGAGCAGGACCACATCGGGGTGTGGCCGGACGCGGCGCAGGAGTAGCTCCGGCCGGCGGCAGGATCCGGGGCGGCGGACCGCCGGACCGTCTCGGGGGACGCGGGACCGGCTCGGGTCGGCGGGACCGCCGCGCCGGGGACGGGGCTTCGTGGCGCGGAAGGACGGACTCCGCGGCGCCGGGGGGCGGGGCTCCGCAGCGCTTCCGCGGCGCCGGGGGGCGGGGCCTCCCGGCGGCGAGGGTGCCTCGCGATGCACCACCGGACGGGCCCGCACGGGGGACCGGTCCTCAGGCGGTCCCGACCGTGACGGCGAGTGTGCCGAGGCCGCCGCCCGCGCCCCGCAGGGCGATCGAGCCGAACGGCGTGCGCAGCCGGAGCCAGGCACCGGCCGTGAGGAGCGCGACCGGGAAGTCGGGCGCGGGCCGCAGGAATCCGAGGGACTGGGCGGCGTGCACCGCGCGGAGCGGGAGGTCGGTGTCCCCGACCGTCCGGGACCAGATGTCGTGGCCGATCAGGTCGCGCTCCGCCCGGGTGCGCCGGTCCTCGGGCAGCGCGGCGTCGCGGGACCGGAACTCGGCCACGGCGGCGGCGAGCCGGGTGCGCAGGTCGACGGCTCCCGGCAGGCCAGGGCGTTCCCGCCAGCCGCCGCGGGGCGGGAGCATCCCCGCCCACGGCGGGCCGGTGACGGGGGACGGCAGCGCGCTCCCGCGGGCGCCCTCGCCGGTCCCGTCGGTGTCCAGCGTTTCGAGGAGCTCACCGGCCGAGACCGTCACGTCGAACGTGTGGTCCGCGCCCTGGTCCGCGGACAGCCGGGCCGTGCGGATCGCGAGGACCTCGAACGACGGCGGCCGGCCGAAGACGGCCAGCGCGCCGCCGCCCGCCTGGAGGCGGACGGCGGCGGCCCGGTCGTAATGCAGCAGCCGGCGGAGGAAGGCGGCGAGGTCGGCCGCCTCCCGCACGTCGGCGAACCGGGGTGACCGTACGGGCACTGTCATGCGGCGGCGGGCTCCTGGTCGAGGTACTCCTGCAGGAAGAGCTTCTCCTCGGCCGTGATCCGCCGGGGCCGCCCCTCGGCCAGGTCGTAGGGCACGACGACCGTCGAGGCCCGTACGTAGACCTGCTCGGGGTCCTTCACCTCGTAGGTGATGGTGAGCGACGCGGCGGTCAGCTTCGTGACCCAGGACTCGATGGTCACCGGAGCGTGCCGGTGGACCAGCGGGCGCACGTAGTCGATCTCGTGCCGGGCCACGACGGAGCCGCCCGAGAAGGACGGCGAACCGTCCCCCGGCGCCAGCCGGAACATGAAGTCGATGCGCGCTTCCTCCAGGTAGCGGAGGAAGACCACGTTGTTCACGTGGCCGAAGGCATCCATGTCCGACCAGCGCAGGGGGCAGCTGTAGATGTGACGCGCCAAGTCGATCAGCCTCGCGTGAGCTTCTTGTAGGTGGCACGGTGCGGACGGGCCGCGTCCGCACCGAGGCGCTCGACCTTGTTCTTCTCGTACGACTCGAAGTTGCCCTCGAACCAGTACCACCTGGAGTCGCCCTCGTACGCCAGGATGTGCGTGGCGACCCGGTCGAGGAACCAGCGGTCGTGGGAGATGACCACAGCCGCTCCGGGGAACTCCAGCAGGGCGTTCTCCAGCGAGGACAGGGTCTCGACGTCGAGGTCGTTGGTGGGCTCGTCGAGGAGCAGCAGGTTGCCGCCCTCCTTGAGCGTGAGCGCGAGGTTCAGGCGGTTGCGCTCACCACCGGAGAGGACACCGGCCGGCTTCTGCTGGTCCGGGCCCTTGAAGCCGAACGCGGAGACGTACGCCCGCGAGGGCATCTCGACCTGGCCGACGTTGATGTAGTCCAGCTCGTCCGACACGACGGCCCAGAGGGTCTTCTTGGGGTCGATGTTGGCGCGGGACTGGTCGACGTAGGAGATCTTGACCGTGTCGCCGACCTTGATGGAGCCGGAGTCGGGGGTCTCCAGGCCCTGGATCATCTTGAACAGCGTGGTCTTGCCCGCGCCGTTCGGGCCGATGACGCCGACGATGCCGTTGCGCGGCAGCGTGAACGACAGGTCGTCGATGAGGACCTTGTCGCCGAAGGCCTTCGAGAGGTTCTCGACCTCGACGACGATGGAACCGAGCCGCGGGCCCGGCGGGATCTGGATCTCCTCGAAGTCCAGCTTCCGCATCTTGTCCGCCTCGGCCGCCATCTCCTCGTAACGGGCGAGACGTGCCTTGGACTTGGTCTGCCGGCCCTTGGCGTTGGAGCGGACCCACTCCAGCTCCTCCTTGAGCCGCTTGGCGCGCTTCTCGTCCTTGCGGCCCTCGACCTTGAGGCGGGTGGCCTTCTTGTCGAGGTAGGTGGAGTAGTTGCCCTCGTAGGGCAGGGCGCGGCCGCGGTCGAGCTCGAGGATCCACTCGGCGACGTTGTTCAGGAAGTACCGGTCGTGCGTGACGGCGACGACGGCGCCCGCGTACTTCGAGAGGTGCTGCTCCAGCCAGTTCACCGACTCGGCGTCGAGGTGGTTGGTGGGCTCGTCGAGGAGGAGCAGGTCCGGGGCCTCGATGAGCAGCTTGCAGAGCGCCACACGGCGCTTCTCGCCGCCGGAGAGGTTGTTGACGGGCCAGTCGCCGGGCGGGCAGCCCAGGGCGTCCATGGCCTGCTCCAGCTGGGCGTCCAGGTCCCACGCGTTGGCGTGGTCCAGGTCCTCCTGGAGCTTGCCCATCTCGTCCATGAGCGCGTCGGAGTAGTCGGTCGCCATGAGCTCGGCGACCTCGTTGAAGCGCTTGAGCTTGCCCATGGTCTCGGCGGCGCCGTCCTGGACGTTCTCCAGCACGGTCTTGTTCTCGTCGAGCTCCGGCTCCTGCATGAGGATGCCGACGCTGAAGCCGGGCGAGATGAAGGCGTCGCCGTTGGACGGCTGCTCCAGGCCCGCCATGATCTTCAGCACCGTGGACTTACCGGCGCCGTTGGGTCCCACGACACCGATCTTCGCGCCGGGCAGGAAGTTCAGATTGACGTCATCGAGAATCACCTTGTCGCCGTGCGCTTTGCGCGTCTTGCGCATGGTGTAGATGTACTCAGCCAAGAGAAACCGTCCGGCAGCAATAGAGGTGTGGGCAGATACACCCATCTTGCCTGACGTCCGCACCCGGATGGAAACCCGTCCGGTCCGCGGTACGGCCCTCTGCGGCCCGGCGGACCGGCCGGAGGGGGCCGCGGAAGCACGAAGGGCCTGGTACGGAGGTCCGTACCAGGCCCTTCACCGGCGCGATACCGCTGCGCCCGTGATCAGTCACTCACCGCTGCTCTGGGGCTTCTTGCGGCGGAGCAGGAACACCGCGCCGCCGCCGAGGACGACGAGGGCGATGGCGACACCCGCGATGACGGGGGTGGCGCTGGAACCGCCGGTCGCGGCGAGGTCACCCTCGGTGCCCGGGGCGCTCGCGGCGGGCACGGGCGAGGGCTCGGAACCGGTCTGGGTGGTGGTGTCGTCGCCCGGGGCGGGAGTGCCGGCCGTCTCGCAGTCCAGGACGCCCTTGAAGTTCTTGCTGAAGCCGCCGGGGCCGGTGATCGTGAAGTCGTAGGCCTCGTCCTCGCCGACCGGGACGGTCACCGTGCGGGTCTCGCCGGCCGGGACGGTGTGCTCGGCGCCGGCGAGCTCGAAGGTGAACGCCTCGTCACCCGTGTTGCTCGCGGTGATGTCGACGCCGCCCTTGGCGCAGTTCTTCTGTGCGGTGACCGCCGGGACGGCACCCTTCTCGGCCCAGGTGGCGGACGCCGCCGCGGAGACGGTCGACTCGCTGGAGCCGGCGAGGATCATCGTCTGGCTCTTGATCAGCCCGGCGAAGACCCGACCCACGGGCACCGAGGTGGTGGCCTGGACGGTCAGCGAGGCGGAGCCGTCGGAGGCGTCCTCGGGGACCGAGAAGTAGAGGTCGGAGCCGTCGGCGGCCTCGGTGACGGGCTTGCCGTCCTTGTCGGTGATCTGGACGCCGCTGGCGGCGGCGTCGGCGGGCGGTACCACCGAGACCTGGCCGGCGTCGGTGTGGACGGCGATCGGACCCAGCTTCTCACCGGCCTTGCCGGAGACCGCGGCCGGAGAGAGGCCCACGGACGCCTTGGGCTCCGCGACGTCCTGCGCGTTCTTCTCCAGCCAGTCGGCGAGCTTCTCGGCGTTGTCGTCCTGGGCCGTCACGTCGGCCTTGTCCGAGAAGCGCCAGATGGCGACCTGGGTGCCGGCGGCGGCGGTCTTCTCGTCGAGCGGGCCGGTACCGGCCGCCTTGGCGAGCGCCGCGAAGTCGTTGACCTGCGGGTAGGAGTGCTGAAGGATCCAGCGCACCTTGCCGGCGTCCTGGTTGGCGCCGAGCGAGGACTGGTCCCAGGGGGTCTCCAGGTACTTCGCGCCGTCCTTGGTGGGCGTGTGGAAGTCGATGCAGTACGTCTGGATCGTGCCGCCGCCGTCGACCTTCATCTCGAACAGGCCGGCGGGCAGCTCCTGGGGCTTCTTGCCGTCACCGGTGTGGAGCTGCGCGGTGCCGAAGGTCTTCAGACCCTCCAGCACGGCGACGGCCCCGCCCTGGTGCTGCTCCGACTCGTCCGCCGCCGCCGACGTCGCACCGGCGAGCGATCCCGCGGCGACCAGTCCGCCGGCCAGCATCGCGACGGCCGCCCTGACGAGACCGCGGCCGCGGCCCCGGCTCCCTGAGGAGCCCCCCGCCGATGAAGAAGTGGACGCTGAAGACACAGAAAACACAGAATTCCCCTCCGGGCGAGGCCTTCACGCGTGATGTGCGTGTGGGAGGTGCCTCGCCAGCAAACTCAAGTGCCGCATGAGTACGGGGGAATCGTAAGGAGCCGAGCCGACGTGTATCCCCCGTGATGCCGTCGCACAAGCATTCTGACTCGCAATCGTTATAGGCCTGTTCGGCGCGCCCCCTCCCCTTCAGGACACCGACGGCACTTCTGTGGCCGGTTTCTGACGACGCGTGGGTGCGGTCAGCGCGGGGTCGCCCTTGAGCACGCGCCGGAACGCGGCCGTCCCCCTGGTCAGATCGTGGCCCACCGCCACGGCGTCGACGTCCACGGAGGTTCTCCACACCCCGTCCCGCTCCTCCTCCCGGACCTTCAGACGGCCGTGGACGACGAGCGGCTCTCCGACCGACACCGAGCCGGAGAGGTTCGCCGCGAGGGTCCGCCGGGCCCACACGGTGTAGAACGCGGTGCCGCCGTCCGTCCACACCTGCTGCTCCCGGTCCCACCGCCGGGGTGTCACCGCCAGCCGGAACCGCGCCGTCGGTCCGGTCGCCGTCTCCCGGAAGTCCACCGCGGTCGCGGCGTTCCCCACCAGGGTCACCATCGTCTCGTTCATGTCCCGTCCCCCGATTCCCCTTCGACACGTCCTCCGCCGCCGCCCGCCGGCCCGTCACGGACCGAGGTGCGGCGGCGTGCGGCCCGGTCTGTCCGTCCGGGCCGCCCGGAACCATGCTGGACGGAAAGACGGAATCCCGTCGGGGCCTGTGGATCAGACGCCGGTTGTGGACAACTCCGTCACCGCCGCGTACCGCTCGCGGACCTCGCGGTAGCGCGCCAGTTCCGCCGAGACGGGATCGAGGACCCGGGCCCTGCCGCAGCCGGCCGCCGCCTCCCGGAGCCGCCGTTCCGCCTCCTGCCCGTAGCGGCGGGCCGGTCCCCGCGCCGCGGCCGCGCACGACCACTCCACGAGGGGCCCGCCGACCACTCCCGCCAGCATGAGCAGCGCCGGGGTGAGCAGTCCGGGTTCGAGCACCCCCACGATCTGGCCGAGCAGCCACAGGCCGCCGAAGATCTGGAGCAGGGTCATCGAGGCCTGCGCGAGGACCGCCGCGGGCCACCACGCCGGACGCGGCGGCCGGGTGCCGCGGCCCGCCCGGGCCCCGGCGACGGGTGCGGACCTCGCGTCCGGCACGGCGGTGGCGCCCCGCCCCGCCGCCGTGCCGGGTCCGCCCGGCGCGGCGGGCGTGGAGGCGGTGTCCCCGCTGCTCCCGCGGCCCCGGCCGCCGGCCTCCGCCTGCGCGTTCCGCGCGAGCTCGTCCAGTGCCTCGGGCAGCCCCTCCGCGCCGTTCACCGCCGCCTCGCGCACCGCCTGGGCCCACGGCGCGGGCAGCCCGTCGACGGCGTCGTCCGCCAGCTTCCGTACGGCCTGCTCCACCCGCTGGCGGGCGGTCACCTCCTCCTCCGGCGGTGCGAGCACCTGCGCCATCAGGTCGAGGCCGCCGAGCTGCCGGCTGGACTCGTACCAGCGCCACAGCCGCAGCCAGGGGGTCCCGCAGGCCCGCCCGGCGTTCCTGCGCCACTCCCGCTCCGCCGCCTGCCCGGCCGCGGCCGCGCCGACGGCTTCCGAGAGCCGCTCGGTGAACGCGTCGCGGGCCCGCTCGCCGAGTCCGGTGCGCCCGTCGGCGACGTACACCGGCCGGAGCCGTGCGGCGGCGGCGTCCACGTCGGCGGAGAGCCTGCGCGCCGCCGCGCTGCGGTCCTGGACGAACCTGCCGAGCAGTTCGCGCAGGTCGCCCACGCCGGACCCGGTGAGGGCCGACAGCGACATGACCGTGGCGCCGGGCTCGCCGTGCTCCCCCACCGCCATGCCGTCCTCGTCGAGCAGCCGGCGCAGGTCGTCGAGGACCAGGTCGGCGGCCTCGGCGGACAGCCGGTCGATCTGGTTGAGCACCACGAAGGTGATCTCGGCGTGCCCGGCGAGCGGCCGCAGATAGCGTTCGTGCAGGGCGGCGTCGGCGTACTTCTCCGGGTCGACGACCCAGATCACGGCGTCGACGAGGGCCAGCACCCGGTCCACCTGGTCCCGGTGGCCGGTGGCCGCGGAGTCGTGGTCGGGCAGGTCCACCAGGACGAGCCCCTGAAGCGCCTCGTCGGCGGCCGTGCCGTTCTGGACCGGCCTGCGCCGCAGCCGCCCCGGGATGGCCAGCCGGTCGAGCAGTCCCGCCGCCCCGTCGGTCCAACTGCAGGCGATGGGCGCGGAGGTGGTCGGCCGCCGCAGTCCGGTGTCGGAGATCTGGACGCCCGCGAGGGCGTTGAAGAGGGTGGACTTCCCGCTGCCGGTGGCTCCCGCGACGGCGACCACGGTGTGCCGGGAGGAGAGCCGCCGGCGGGCCGACGCCTCGTCGAGCACGCGCCCCGCCTCGGCCAGGGTGTCCGCGTCGAGGCGGGCGCGGGAGAGGCCCACCAGTTCGCGCAGCGCGTCCAGCCGCGGCCGGAGGGCGCCGCCGGGCGTCGTGTAGGCCTCGGCCTCGGGGGCCTCGTCGTCCTGCGGTGACCGCCCGGTGTCCAGGCGCTCCTTCGCGACCTCGGCGGCGCGGCGGGCGATGAGCCCGTCGTCCCAGCGCCGTGTGCCGTCCGCCGGGGCCTCGGCCGACGGCCCACGTCCGGGTTCCTCGCCGGGCCCCTGTCCTCGGTCCCGGCCGTGGTCAGTGACGGCAGTCATCGCTGCCACCTCTCCTTCTGCAGTAGGGACAGCGCGGCGATGAGCTCGGCCTGCGGCTCGGGGGCGATCTCCAGGGCGTCCAGCGGGGCCAGCCGCCGGTCGCGCTCTCCGTGCACGACCTGGTCCAGGCAGCCGGTGAGCAGCGTCGCGCCCTTGTCGCGGAGGCGCAGCGCCCCCTGGGCGCCGATCCGTTCGGCGAGCTGCTCCCCCGCGTTCTTGGCGCGGCGTCCGCCGAGGAGGGCCGCCGCCAGGAGCGCCGCCACTGTCTCGGCGTCGGGCGCGGCGTTGCGTTCGAGCAGCCGGGTCTCCTCCTCGGCGAGCTCCTCCAGCACCCGCCGCCAGCGTCGTACGGCCATGCCGATCCGGCCCTGGATGTCCTCGGCCGGCCCCCATCCACCTGCTTCGCGGCCGGCGTCCTCGAAGCGGAAGATCCCGGCCGCGGGCTCGCGCTGCCAGGTCGCGCGGATCTGCTCGTCGGAGGCGGCCACGGCGCACTGCAACAGGGCGACCAGGCTCTCCACGAGGGCGTCCAGCACCTCTCCCGCCGTGCTGTACAGCGGATATCCGCGCCATCGGGTCCGTGCGTCGCCGGCCAGCACCGAACCGTTCCGGAGCCGCCGCCGTACGCGCGCCAGCTCCTTCCCGTACGTCTCCTCCACCACGCCGGTGAGCCGCACGGCCGCGGCGTACTGCGCGGCCACCGCCCCGGCCAGCTCGGGCATCCGCACGTTGAGCGAGTCGACGACCCCGGACGCGGTGCGCCCCACGGCCTGCTGACGGGCCGCCGGGTCCTGTGCCCGGTGGGTGAGCCAGGCCCGCAGGGGCGCGACGGCGGTGGTGGGGAGCAGTCCGCTGCCCCCGCCCGCGGACTCGGGCAGTTCGGGGATGGTGAAGCGGGGCACGTCGCCGAGCCCGGCCCGGGTGAGCAGGGCGGCGTACTGCCGGGACACCTCGGCGATCACCTGGTGCGGCACCCGGTCCAGGACGGTGACGAGGGAGGCGTCGTACTCCTTGGCGGTGCGCAGCAGGTGCCACGGCACGGCGTCGGCGTACCGGGACGCGGTGGTCACCATGACCCACACGTCGGCGGCGCAGATGAGCTCGGCCGCCAGCACCCGGTTGCCGACGACGAGCGAGTCGATGTCGGGGGCGTCGAGGAGTGCGAGGCCGCGGGGCAGGGTGGCGGCGGTCTCGACCCGCAGCACGGTGTCGTCGCGCTCGCCCTCGGTCCCGAGGTGGTCGAGGCCGTCCGGGTCCGGGGTCTGCCCCGGAGGGAGCCACACCCGGGTCAGCTGGGGCAGCACCCGCACCCCGGCGAACCAGTGGTGGTCGTCCGGGTGGCAGACGAGCACCGGGGTCCGCGTGGTGGGGCGCAGCACCCCGGCCTCACTGACCCGGCACCCCACCAGCGAGTTGACCAGGGTGGACTTGCCCGCGCCGGTGGATCCCCCGATGACCGCGAGGAGCGGAGCCTCGGGATCCTTGAGCCGGGGGACGAGGTAGTCGTCGAGCTGGGCGAGCAGTTCGGTCCGCGTCTGCCGGGCACGTGGCGCACCCGGCAGCGGGAGTGGGAGACGCACGGCAGCGACACGGTCGCGCAGGGCGGAAAGTGCGTCGATGAGCTGAGGCCGTACATCCATGGTCACCACATGCGAAGAATGCCCAATTTTGAAGCCTTTTTGAAGCGTATAGGGCCCTCTGCGCGGCGAATCCATCCCAGGGGACAGAGGGGACGAGTGGGGCGCAGGCATAACGAGTGCACAACACCCGGCGCGCGAGACGCCAAAAGCCGTGCACGAGTCGCACCTACCTGCGATTATCGGTTCGCTTCACCGAACCTCCACATCGTGCCACGCAGGTGAAGCAACCGGGACGAGGCGATCGGAGCCCTATCCTTGTCCCGGCAAGGTCCATGGACGGCTTGAACCAGCGCCCTCCAGGACGCCAGGCAGACACCCGGGCCCCCGTAGCTCAGTGGATAGAGCAGGCGCCTTCTAAGTCCCTTGCTTAGTAGCCCACCTGAATACGGGCACGGTGAGCGTCTGACCTGTACTTATTGCAGGACCAGCGCGTACCCACCATCGCATGACTCACTACCCACGCACGCGTGGACAAGGTGAGTCGCCGATTCTCTCTTGCCCAGCGTGCCGACAGAGAGAGTCAGGCAATGACACGGAGCCCTCTGCGAGCACAGCAGAGCACGAGCAAGAGCGCACGTCGTCTGACGTCCGTACCGTCATCAGGGGAGCGTGAGGACAGCGCACAGACGCGCGCTCACATGCTGAGCGACTACGCGACGCATCTCCGGGCCAGCAACAACAAGCGAGGTCGTCCGTATGCCGCTAAGACCGTCACCGCGTACACCAAGGCGGCACGCACGCTAGACCGCTGGATCGGACAGATCAGCACGTCAGACGCGGTGGGTGTGGTACTCGCCGACTTCACCCAGTGCGATGCCCCGGCCCTGAACGTCTTCTTCCGCGCGCACTACGACGGCGGGAAGGGCGAGCGACAGGGCGGCACCCACACTCTCCAGCGCAACTTGCGCCCGTTCTTCAAGTGGCTGTCCGAGGAGTACGACCACCCGAACCCATACGACGACTCACGGCTCCAGCGCTACGCGCACCCGACAGACGTGCGCCCCACCACGCTATCCGAGGAGTTCATCCAAGACCTTCTCCAGGTCACGGGCAACGGCTCACCCAGGGTCCGCGCATTCGAGAAGGTTCGAGACCACGCCATCATCCGCGTTCTGACGGAGGGTCTGCGAGCCGAGGAACTTCTCTCCCTCCGGCTCGACTCCCTCCACCTGGATCAGGGGCTACTCGGCCCCGTGACGCCACTCAAGGAGGCACGAGCCAGCGGAGAGGGACGGATCATTCCGCTCCAACCCAAGACCGTCGTGGCCATCACGCGGTATCTGCGGGCACGAGAGAACCACCGGCGAGCGAACCCCCTGTCACCCGACTACACAGAGGACCTGTGGCTTGGGACACGAGGCCGACCCAAGCTCACGTACTCGGGTCTCTACCGCCTCATCAACCGCCGGGCGGCTGACGCCGGTTACGGCAACCCGGATAACCCGGAGTCCCGCTCGATCGTCCACCCGCACCAGTTCCGTCACACGGCGACGCACGACCTCTTGTCGGCAGGCGTGTCCGAGGGCGACGTGATGACCCTCCAGGGCTGGAAGGACGCGAGCATGGTTCGACGCTACGCGGCCGACATGGCTACCTCCCGCGCCCACTCAGCAGTGCGCCAGCTCGGGGACCGCTACTAGCCACCCGTCGAGACGAACGAGCCTTGACCCAGGATCGTGTAGAGCCGTCCCTCTTCTCGAAGGGCGGCCACGGCTTTCTGCACAGTCGAGGGAGCCACGTCCAGCTCAGCGGCGAGATCCACGACGGCAGGGAACCTCTGGCCCGCCGGGTACTGCCCAGCGTCCAGGCGACGACGTAGCTCCTCTGCCACCTGGGGCCATACGGGCTTCCCACGGTCAAGGTCCATAAGCCGAGCATCCGCGTATCTCCGCGATCACGCGACCGCGTATGCCCGTATACGCGTATGCTCGGTGACGTACGACACAACAGCAACCACGACCAACAACAGAAGACCCCCGCGACCGTGCGACCGGTCCGGGGGCGTGGCCGATCACCCAAGGAGTGACCGACGTGCGAACTCTACTGTCCTTCATCCTCTCGTGGCTCTTGCCGTCCAACGGCAAGCGACGAGCCACCGCCGAGCAGACGTCGTTGGTAACGACACCTGACACGGCAGACGCGCCGACCACAACTCTGCGAATGGTGGGTGTGGAACGTCCCTCTCACCGTGACTACCTACGCGGTGAGGACGTGGCTCTGATCAGGCCGTACCTCATCGCCTGGGAACAGGAGCAGGAGCGCCGACGACAGAAGGACAGGCGAACCGCTGCAACCCTCGCAACCCTCGGCATCGACTTCCCGACCCCGGCCCACGGAGCGACGGCATGACCATCTCCCACACCAACCCGTCACACCTGCGTCTGCTGCCGTGGCCCGGTCCCGAGGGCAAGACTGCCTACCTCTCCACCGACGGCACTGCCACCCACTTGTCACTCATGGCCGACCGCATGGAGGAAAAGCAGATCGAGACGGCCGCCGTGATCGTGAGCCTGGCCAAGCCGATGGTCAGTGAGGAAGCCACACTCACGGCTCCCGAGCTTCGGTGGATCGCTACGCGGCTCATCGAGAGCCTGGGCGACGTGCTGAGGATCGCCGAGAGCCGAGCGGGACGCATCCCGCCGTACGAGGGTGACGCCGCCGCAGACGGCGACTCAGACGCCGACACGGACGACTCAGACGCCGAGGAGGCTAGCGACGGCTAGCGGCTAAGCTCACCAGCCGAGAGCCCCGACTCACTTACCCTGAGTCGGGGCTCTCTTGTGTGCTGGCTCAGTTGCTCATCACCACGGGGTGATCATGTCCCACACCAGCCGGTACATCTTGGCGATACCGTCCCACCCGAGCAGGGTGCAGACGACGGCGGCCTCTGCCGCGCACAGCATGGCGACGAGTCGGGCGAAGTGGGTTCGCTCGGACACAGCGGGGAGCGGGCAGCACTCCCAGCAGATGGGGTCTTCCTCGAACGTCGTCGGCGCGGGCACCAGGTTCTCACCACAGCGGGTGCAGGACACGAACGTCTTCCCGTTGCGGCGGGTGTAGCGGTAGCGGTTCATCGCGTGCTCCTCGTGTCGCATCCACTCATGGAGTGGATGGGTTGAACTGACACGGCGAAGCTCTCGGAGCGGGCACCATGATCCGAAGGGTCATCCAGCGATTCCTAGGCGGATCGAGACCTGGCACCGTTGCCACGTCACGGGCAGCCAAGGAGCCAGGTCACAGAACGCCGTCAGTCCCCTACCGACCCCTTGGGCTGGCTCTCACGTCTTGGGAGTGTCGTCCCTGTCAGCAACACCACGACGAACCAGGGAGCACCCAGTGACCCGCTCGCACTTTGATCACACCGCTTGCCAGCACCCCAAGACCAAGGCGGGACGGGCAACTTGCCGCCGCGAGATGCGAGCCGCCGCACTCGGTGACACGGCTTCGAAGCCGACTACGCCTCAGGCTGGTGTGGCACAGAAGACGCCCGCCAAGAAGGCAGCGCCCGCGAAGAAGTCGCCCGCCGCGAAGCCTGCCGCTCCTGCGAAGGCCCCGGCGAAGAAGTCGCCCGTCCGTGCGACGGCTGCGAAGAAGACCGCGACGGCTCCCGCCAAGCCCGCGCCGAAGGCTGACGCCGCGAAGTAGTCCCACACCCAACAGAGAAGGGCGTACACACTGTGTACGCCCTTTCTCGTGGTCTCGCCGGCATAGCGAAAAGCTCTGTGCGCTTCTCTGAGCGCCCAGCAGACGCGCGACGTACACAGACACTCAGTCGCTCTGCCGGGAGCCGAGAGACGCGATTCTGTCGCCCTAACGCACAAGCACACTCGATGTGTACGAACGCAGTGCGCACGAGACGACACGAACTCACGCCGCTTGCTTGGCTGGTGTGGGACGGCGTCGGCGCTTGCACGCCCGGCAGTGCTGGTGACCCTTCTTATCCAGGCGGGTGTTCTCGGGGGTGAACTTGTGCCCCCGACCACAAGCTTCCTTCCTGGTGCTGCCGTTGCGATGACGACCGCGCTCGACCTTCTCGCGCATGTTCTCCGCCTGGGTTCCAACCCGCAGGTGCCGCCTATTGAGGCAGGACGTCACATCGCAGGAGTGCAAGACCACCTCATCCGGCGTGAGTTCCTTGCCGCGCAGATGACCCATGAGCCAGCGGGTAGCGGTATGGAACTTGCCTTCCGCGCGAAAGCGTCCGTACCCGTTCTCGTTTTTGCTGCCCGTCCACAAATGGCAGGCGTCGGGCCCAGCGGAAGTGTCCACCCTCAATGCGAACCGCTCGATGTCGGTAAGCCCATGGCTGGGGAATCGCCGCCTCTGGGTCTTGGGGCACTTTCGACGTTGATAGACGGTGTCGGGGTGGTCGCAATCGTCGTGGAGCTTGGGACGGGGGCCACGACGTGCGACCTCGTCGCGCATATTGTCCGCCTTAGAGCCAGGCTCAAGGCAGGCAGGCGAGACGCACAGGCGGGTGTGGCACATATGACGGGCGACTTCTTCCGGTCCGAGCTTTCGTCCTAGCTTCTGTTCCAGGCTCCACCTGTGAGCCATGACCATTCTGCCGTCCACCCTGAATGCGCCGTATCCGGTGATGACAGACGCGGTCCAAAGCCAACACCCGGTCTTCTCGTCTATCGCCACCTTCTCCATGAAACGTTCCATGGGGTCTCGCCCTCGACCGACCTTGGGTCGCTGCTTACCTTCTCTGCGGCATTTAGCCCTGGCGTCTTTAGTGCGAGGGTGTTGGCACTCCGCGTGATTGATTCGCATGAATCGAGCTAAGCGCCAATTCTGCGGCTTCAATTCATGGTGGGTTATCCAATCTCCACACCCTAGCCCACCTGACTTGCCTTGCCGTTTGAATCGTGCTATGCGACGATTACAGAGCTGAAACCGAGTATTCAGCGATAGGAACTGTCTCGGTCGAGAGGAGGAGTCGTGGGCAAGAGCAACCCCAAGCCACGGAAGCCGGATGCCCCGCTGGGCGCTGGCACTCTCACTGCGGCCGAGCTGGACGAGCAAGCCGAAGAGGTCTACGCCCTGCATAAGCAAGGCCATTCCCTTATCGCCATCGGTCGCTCAATGGGTCTGACCAAGGATGCGGTGGAACGCCGTATTGCTCGGGCCCGGAAGAATCTGCCATCGGAGACGGCGGACGCCCTCCGAGCAGACCGTGAGTCCTCGCTTATCGACATGATCCGCGAGGCTCACGAGAACCTGAACAACGCCGAGACGGTAGCCGAGAAGAACGCGGTTATCCGTACCGTCGCAGATCTGAATATGAAGCTGGCCAAGCTCTTGGGCCTGGAGGTTCCCTCCAAGGTGGTCCTGGAGATGGAGCAGATCTTCACCAGCCAGCGCGATGGCGTCTGGGCCGGGGATGTGGAGTAATGCCGCTCCGTTCCCTGGATGAGGCCAAGAGACGCGCTGAGGCAGGTGTCCAGGTCTGCATGACCCACGGTGACACCTGCCCGAAGTACCCCGTTCCTGGCGCGAGGGTGGATGCCTTCGACCTGGAGCTAGCAGAGATGGTCCGGAAGGGCCGCATCAAAGCGGGTGGTCCCGCTGTTCTTACGCCTCCGCCCTGCAAGCCCCGGAAGCTCTCGGACGAGGAGCTACGGCAACGCAGTAAGCGCGCGGCAGTTGTCGGCGACGCCCTGCGGAAGGGAAAGCCGGTGCCTCTCGCATCGCCTCCCCCGCTCGACCTGGAACTCGCCGAGAAGATCCGCACCGGACGAGGCGCACCCGCCACGTTCCGTACCACACCCCCCGACTTTGAAGAGATGGAGTGACGACCATGGCCGACGACATGGCGGCACGTCTCCTCGCCAAGATGCGCGGCGAGGCGCCCCCCAGCCCGACGCGAGAGCCGAAGGTGGACCCCGGTACCCAGGCTCTCTGGGACCAGATGCGCGGCGACGGCCCGAGCGCCCGACGGCTCTACGCCGAGCACCGCGAGAGCGACCGCCAGGCCGAGAAGTCGTTCGAGGCTCGTGTCCGGGCCCGTGCCCAGGAGCTCGTGAGCCGTCACGAGGGCGGACACCACCCGCTGGAAGCGGCACGCGCTCAGCTTCGCCGCGAGGTCGCCGAGAAGGCGCGTCAGGACGAGAAGCGCGCCGCCTACGACGCGATGGTCACGAGCAACCGGGCGGAGAGCCAGAAGGTCTCGACCGAGAGCCTCCGCAACGACATCAAGGCCAGCACGACCCAGCGCCGCGAAGAGAACATGAAGCGGCTCGTGGCCTCTCTCATGGCCCAGCTCAACGCCAGCGCGTAGACGCGCGCCGGCATAACTGAACAGCCCTCATCCAACCGCGTAGAACGCGTGCACTTCCCAAGTGCCGCCAGTAGAAAGGCAGGCCCGCAATGGCCGACATCACGATGGACCTCCAGGACTTCAACTCCCTGATGGCGCTGGGCACTGCCCGTCGTCGCGCGGTGTTCCTGGATCTCTACAACACGGGCCGCACCAAGCTGAGCGCGTCCACCGCCAGCGGCCCGGACAGCGTCATCCTGACCCCCACCAGCCCTGGCACGACCGAGGTGGAGAACACCGTGGTCACCCGCGTGAAGACCGCCATCGCCGCTGCCGCATAGCTGGTTGGTGTGGGACGCGGGCCGTCCCCTTCTGCGGCCCGAGCTTTCCAGAGGGCCGTCCCACACCAGCCTCTCAACTCCCGTTGGTGTGGCGGGAGACCCGGTGTTTGGCCACCAGCCGGGAAGTGAGACCGGGTGGTGTGGGAGGTCCTCTCTGACCCACACTGCCCGGCTTCTCCGATGTCCGAGTAATCCGCGTGGGAGGTGTTGAGATGGCACAGAAGATCTCGTGGGACCGATACGGCAACGGTGAGGTTCACGAACTTACCGAGCGGTTCATCCGCGAGGAATACGGGCTCACGGTGACGGAGTTCCGTAGGCGGTTCGTCAAGTATTGCCGCCGTGTAGGAATGTCGTACTCGGCATACAGAAGCCGCGGTGAGCTCCACTTCCGAGTTCAGAAGTAGCCGTGCCCAAGAAGAAGAACAAGGCCCATAAGCGGCTCGCTGCTCAGCGGAAGCCGACCGAGGTTAAGGCGCTCCGCTCTCTCGCCATGGCCGACGCCCTGTGGGGTGCACTGATACGGGAGGTGACCGATGAACACCGTTGACGGTCGGCAGCGGATCAACCACGCCAACTGCACCCACCCGAGCACCGGCGCAGCTCGGGAGAAGTGCCGCAGGGAACATGGCCTATTGAGCCCGAGTCAGGTCGCGCGGGAGGAGGCTCGAAAGAGAGAGGTCGCCGCCCGTAAGAAGGCAAAGGCAGCGGTGGCGGCAGCCCCGCCCAAGCCTCAGACGACGCCTGGCAAACCCCACCCCAAGGCCAGGTACGACAAGAGTGGGTGGAGGGCCGAGAGTCGACTTACCGTCCCGAAGATGGCCCACTTCATCTGGAAGCGGATGAAGTACAACCGCGACGGGCGGTATGTGTTCACGCGCGAATGGGTCCGCCAGCAGTACCCGGGGTCAGATGCCACGATGATTGACGCGGCTCTCCAGTACCTCGTGGACACAGGCAAGATCAATACCATCCCACTCTGATCACCGCGCGACTTTCTTGGAGCGTGGCTCAGCGCTGATATACGCTTATGGCACGTATCCACGTGAACTTGCTCGCCAGGGCAGTTCGGGGAGGAGTCGGGCAACCGACTTGCCCCACAAACCATTGAGCCCCACGGGACCTAGTCTCTCGTGGGGCTCTCTGGCGTCTGTGCCGGCGAGCGCGTGAATCGACGCGTAAGGCTCTCTCAGCACTGCGCACGCACAGACTGACGCACAAGCACTGAGAGAGCCCTACAGGCGCTGTTCTGTTGAGTTAGGAGCGTGCTACGCGCTCACTCGTCGCGCGCTGAGCGAGACTCAATCGCCTTGCGGGCCACGGCCACCTTCCACTCAAGGGGAATGGAAGCCAGGTTGCGATGCAGAACACCCGCGTACCACTTGCGGACCGCCTCCCTGTGCTTCTCGCGTGTCTGGTCCACGCACTTATCCCCGGTGTTGGCCCACGACTCAGAGAGCAACATCTCTTCCACGTGGGCCATCATCAGCTTGTGGGCCCGCAGGTACTCAGCCGACCAGTTCACCTCGGGGTCGGGCGGACACAGGTCGTACGTGGGAAGACTGTTCTTCACCGACGAGAACGACACCTGACGGTCCCAGCGATCGAACTTGTCTTCCGCACAGTGGGGAACTCGGGTACCCATCAGATTCCCGTGGCGATGTTTGTTTCCGCAGTAGGGACACTGGATTACCAGTTGGTTGAACTTGCTCGGCAAGGCCGGGACCTTGATGGGTTCTGCGAATCGGTCAGACATCTCCCACACCCCCCGTGTCCTTCTTGCTCCCAGGGCAGAAGATCTCCGAGTAGTCGAGGGATTCACCGGTGTAGGTCACGGTTTCATCCCCCTGGACGGTTACCGGAGTGGCAGCCACGTGTCCCTCATCGTCTCGTTCGACCACCCAGGCGATCACGTCTATTTCGCCCTCGTCCGATTCGGTGGTCACCTTGTAGCCCGCTCCGGGCAGAACCCCAAGCAGTTCGTTGGGGAGGGTGAGACCCCCATAGTTGGCGAACCGCTTGGCGGGAAACAGTTCCGACTCATGGATGACGTACGGGTCTCCGTCCTCATCCCACGCGGCAACCGGCTTCGAGTGACTGAAGTTCCCCTCACGGTCCTTGAGCCATACTCTCAGGTTCGGATTCAGCCTGAGTTCTCCCATTACTTGCCTAACCTCTCTGTGTCGTGTTCGTGGTCAACGCTAGAGCCCGTTATGCGGGCTCACATCAGCCGCCATCGAGAGACCTTGTCTCCCCCGAATCCGCCGGACTGGTCGATCTGGATACGGTCGTCCTTCAAGCGGCGTGCGGCGTAAACCCGGGCCTGAGTGAATCCCATATCGGTCTTTGCAGCCTCCATGATCTGCTCTCGCGGAGCTACGCCGTCATGCTTGGTCAGGTAGTCGATAAGCCAGTCGGCACACTGCTGAGTCACGCTGGGCTTACCGTCGTCGCTCTTATCCCCTCGGCTTCGACGGTTGGAGGCTTCCATCTCCCTGGTGACGTCCGTATCCGACTCATCCCCGAGCACGAAGCGGGATGTATAGATGTCCTCTCCGCCCTTTTCACCCTTCACCGTGGCGCTCTCGATGGTGTACGAGTAGGACGGGATATCAGTACGGCCCAGGTTGTTCTTCACCTGGGACAGAACGAAGCCGCCATCCTCGGTGGCGCTGAACGCGATAACCGCACGTACGACTCGGCCGAACGCGCCCGAGCCGTGGATACGCGACAAGGGGTCAGCCCCGCCGTTCTTGGTGAAGTGGGCGAGACCGTAGACCATCAGGTCACGATCGGCTGCCATAGCGGCCAGAGGTTCCAGCGCGGCTCGGACTTCCCGCTCTCGGAAGTCATTGATTGAGTCGGCAAGGAACGAGATAAGCGGGTCCGCGACAAGGAGAACCACGTCATTCTCTGCGCAGGCTTCGCCCAATCCCTTGATGTCACCCGGAAGTGACAACTGGACCTGGCGGTCGTCGTCCTCGGTCACGCTCACATGGAATACGCGGCTCATGTCTGCACCTGCTGCGAGCAAGCGGGGCACGATGGTTCGGGCCCAGTCGTCCTCGGTGGAGCAGTAAATAACCGATCGCGGCTTACCGAACCACTGCCCAGGCAGAGTTCCCGTGGTCAGCCTCGCGGTCTTCCAGATAGCGAACTGAGACTTCCCCACTCCAGCCATTCCCGCGCCGATGGTCAGGGCGGCGACGGGAATACGCCCCTCCTGGTTGGGCGGGAAGACCTTAGGCTTAGTTGTGTTCCAGCCCCAGAGGACGGACAGCGGCTTGATGGTCGACGCGGGAACGAGGGTGATCCTGCGGCCACTCGTGACGGGCTCGCCGGCACTCTTGGCTCGCCCCTTGACCTGGGCCTTCTTGCGACGCTTGGTCTCGGGGGGTGTGGGAGTCGCCTCGTCCGTCTCTTCTTCCACACCCCCCGACGTCCCGTCTGCCTGGTCCAGGAGATCCGCGTAAGCCTTGCTCCGCAGGAAGCGGTCTACGTCCTTGGCCACCCAGTTGTCGTCATGCTTGGCCGCGTCGCACCGCAGGGCGTACCAGAGGATGTGACGGCCGTTGGTGACACCCGGACTGGGAATGCCCTTCACCGTGTGAGAGCGGGCCAGGTCCTTGTAGAGCCCCCAAAGCACCTGGTCCCGGTTGTCCTGGTTGCCCGACTCATAGCGGCTGTTGGCGTCCTGGAGTGCCCGCTCCGCGCGCTTGTTGTACGCCTTCGGCTTGAGCGCGTCAGAGGCCCTGAGAGCGCCTGTGGACGACTGACGCGCGCTCTGTGCGCTCTCGTGCGTCGCGATGCTCTGAGCGTCCGTACCGAGCGCCTGACACAGCTTGGAGAGCGTCACGAGACGTGAGCGCGACGAGTAGCGCAGCACGCGCACCGGCCGGGGGTCGTTCTTGTCCTTCTTGTGCCAGGTGCCAGGCACGCGGAGGAACGTGGTCAGGTCGAACTTATCCCCGCCGAGGAAGTCACGGAGAGCACGGCTCACAGCCTCGATGACGGCAGGGGGGTGTGGAACATCCAAGGGGATGTAGATGTGGACCTTCGGCTTGCCGTCCTCTGCCACACCCCCCGACTCGACCACAGTGGCGTTAACGCTCTCCAGGAACGCCCACTGTTCATCGGTGAGGCCGTGCTTATCCAGCTCGGTGAAGACGACCGCGCACCGGCGAGCCAGGGACTTCTTACTGCCGCTCTGCGGAACCTCACCACCCCGGAAAGGCACCACGCGGAAGTACAGCTCGGGTGCAATGAGCTTGCCAGCGACGGTGAACGTCTCGCCCGTCTTCTCCCCGTTCTCGTCCACACGGAGCAACTGGAACATGCCCCGGCCCTGCTCCTGGATAGCTCGGTTCGCGGCGTAGAGTCCATTCCTCGTCGGCTTCGCCCGCCACTTCCAGTTGGTGCTGAAAATGGCCTCGGTCTTCCCCTCCCGACCCTTCTTCCTGTATGGGCTCAGGTTGAACTCCAGGACAGGCGCAGCGGTCCCGAAGAGGGCGTAAAAGAACCGCCTCTGCTCCCGCTCGGCGTCCTCGATATTGGCGTTTCCCGACGTCTTCTGAGGCATGTTAGTCTGCCTATGCCTTTCCCGTTCGTGTCGTGTTCAGGGTGTCGAGACTGGCCCGCTTTGTGAGGGAGCGGGCCTTTCTCATGGCTCCATCTCCAGGCGAATGACCTCGTGGACCTGGGAGCAGTTCCCCCCGCAGTACGCCCTGCCTGCCTGCTCGGCCGCTTCTTGCGTCGCCCACAGACGGATACGAGGCGGAGCCCAGCTCTCGTGGTCCTTCTTGCAGCGGATCACCAGGGCGTAGGGCGTGTGCGTGCCCTCCTCGTTCCTGGTCCAGACGTAGAGAGCGCGGGGCCACACACACTTGGCGAACGTCTCGTAGGTCCGGTGTTGCCGCTCGCAATAGTGGCGGCGGTATACCTTGGGCCTTATGGCGGTGGTCATGGTTCATCGTTCCCGTTCCCCCTCGGTTCGCGGGTGGATATTTAGCGACGAGGGCGCCGAGCGTTGGGGTTCACTCCCACACCCACCACGAACGAGCCGTCCTCGGCGTCTCCCGTGGCGACGACTTGACCAGCCGACAGAGCGGCGATAACCCGTATGTGGAAAGGCATCTCGTTTACCGCCTGGCGGATCTGGTCCCGCGCTTGGGGGTCTCGGCTCGCCTCTTCCACGACCAGGCGGGCGCTCACGACTCGCCCTCCCGCTCCGTCTCGTCGGCGTCGAAGAACTGGACCGTTACGGTGTCAGTTCCCCTGATGGCCGTGGCCGCCATGCCGTGCCGACTGGCGTACCTGCGGACCGACTTGGCGAACGCTTCCGGGTCCTTCTCGAAGTGCTCACCGCGCTTGAGGATGTGGACCTCTCCGTCCATCCATTCGCGCCACGAGTAAAGATGCTTGGGCATTACCGCTCCCGGTTGGAATTGCCGGTTTCTGACGTGATCAGTCTGCGTCTGCGGCATGTTTACCGGCAAGTGGCCACGTATCTCTTCTCGCCGGGGCGGCATAGATTCTTGACTCATTCTTTGCAATTGAGTTCGACGTGGAATACAGAAAGCCCGCACTGGCGGATAACCAATGCGGGCTTTCTCGTGTGTGCGTGTGTTCGCTGCGTCTCGCGTATCGAGCGTGCGTGTGCGTTAGGCGCTCAGAATCGACGCGTGAGGCGCCAGACAAGCGGTGTGTGTCGAACTCTGTTCGCGAACACTTCGAGGCGCCCAAAGAAGCCCTCAGAGCTTCGGCGCTGTCGCCACTCCATGAGGTCGAGGAACGGGTTATCGGACGCGTTGGGGTCGGCGGTCGGCTCGGTAATGCGCTGGGATGTCATGGGGCAAGAGTGGACCGGATCGGGCGATGGTGGCCAATAACTGCCCGCGTTAGCATGGCAGCCGCCATGCGTAGCGCGGGGTCGAGAAGGCGCAGGTCAGAGGCTTGTGTGGCGTCCGTCACATGTTCCACACCCGCCTGTGAGAGGCGAGAGGGCGTGAGCAATGGACGGCGAGAGCCTGTCGCGCGTGTGCGCTTGCGCTTGGGCGTGCGCACGGGTGGGTGAGCGCCTGCGGGCGCATGACGTGAGCGCGCGTCCGTGCGCGTGAGCGCGTGAGTGGGGTCCTACTCGCGCGTGTGTGCGCGGGCTCACGCGTGTGAGCGTGCGTGCGCGCGTAGACATCTCTACCAACACTGAGAAACTGGCGCTGAGCTGCACGTGTCCGTTTTTCGCACCAGTAAGTTTAAGAAAAGGAGAAGATGAGCTATTAGGGGACACTCTGTCTGTTGTGTCTGAGTCGAGGCTCCATCAATCTTTCTTCAGTTTTTCGCAGTCTTTCAGGCAGTGTTTTTTAACAAACACACTGTTAGGAGACAGAATTACAGTCTTTTGGAGTTGTGTGTTTGTACGCGCGTGCGCATGAGCGCGTGAGCGTGAGCGCGCGACAGGGCATGTCTCGTACCCCTCTCGCGTATGCGTATGCGGGTGAGCGCGTGTGCGCGTCATGCGGTCGCGTGTGTGCGGACGGGTGAGCGTGCAGGCGTGAGCGCGAGTGGGGCGAGGCTGTTGGGCAGGACTAGCGGGTGAGCAGAGGTGTTCGGGGGGTGTGGAACGTGAGGCGTGAGATAAGCCCGGAAGCCCTGGTCGTGTGTACGCGCGACAGGGTGAGGCTAGATCCCCCCGAACGGCTGCCATGAGGCCAGGCGTGCCTCTCTTGTGGCAAGCGATTCTCCGGCCAGATTAGAGCGTGCCACGTGTGCCACCCGTTACCCCATTGGTACCCAGGATGTCCACCGTATCCAGGTAGGCTATGGCCCGAAGCGCCTGACCCAGGTGTGTACATGGCAAGGTGCTTCACAGTACCGTCACCATGTTGACGCAGGTCAGCCACCTCTCTAAGCTGCGCCGACGTCATGTGATCGGCCCTCGTAGCTCAGTGGACAGAGCAGGCGCCTTCTAAGCGCTTGGCCGCAGGTTCGAGTCCTGCCGGGGGCACCACCGCGCACCACCCTGAGGCCCTCCGCACCGGAGGGCCTTTTCGCCGGTCAGGGGAGGCTAGCGGGCCGCGCGTAGCAGGGGCATAAGCGCGGGGCGGCGGGGGCGGACGCCCGCGCGGGCCGCCCCCGCCGCCGGATTCGCGCGGTCTGCCACGGAGAATCCACGGAGACACCCCGCCCCTCCCCCGCCACCGCCGCGCGGCACCGAGGGGGCCTCCCCCACGGCAAGGCCCGCGCCCGCTCCTACGCCCCGGGCCCGCTCATGGACCCGGTCCGGGGCGAGGTCCGCCAGTCGATGGAGCCGTACACCGATCCCTACCGGCGGTAACGGTGACTCCCAGCGGCGACGCACGGTTCGGGGAGGTCCGTCCACCGCCGAGGGGACCGGCCTCTCACCGCCCGCCGGCTGGGTGATCGTCCTGGCCTCCCCTCCATGCGGGCAGGGCCACGGTGAACACGGTTCCTTCCCGAGATGTGCTGGTCGCCGAGACCGAGCCGCCGCGGGCTTCCACGAGGTGGCGCACGATGGCCGGGCCCAGGCCGCTGCCGCCGGTGTGGCGGCTGCGGGACTTGTCGGCGCGCCGGAACCCGCCGGCCCTGCTTCCGCCGCAATCGGTGGACAAGGATCAGGTACTGCCGGACCGCTCAACCCGAGTCTCTCCCGGGCGGGTTCGTTGAGGAACTGACCGGTGCGCCGACGGGGACCGCCGGCCTTCCGGGCCGCTGCCGGTGCTCCGGCGCGGCCTCGACCGGGTGGGTCACGCCGTCCTTCTCCGGTTGTCAGTGCCGTCCCGCAGAATGACCGCCATGGACGCCGCCGTCACCGGCCGGCGATGACGAGAAGAGGATCTCCATGCTCGAAATGCCGCAGTTCGAACGCCTCTATCCGGACGACCGGCTGACGTCCCCCTCGGGGCGGTTCGTGCTGAGCCGCGATGCCGCCGGTGTCCCGGTGATCACGGACACCGGGAGCGACCAGGTCGTGTGGCGGGCGGGCGCTGCGGGGACGCTGCTGCTGGGAAACGGCTACGAGGTGCTGGTCGAGACCGAGGACGACCACGAACCGGACTGGCGCTCGGGCTTCGCCGCGCCCGGTGCGCAGTACCTGATCCTCACGGACGCGGGCGAGTTGGAACTCCTGGACCGCTCGCACGTCCGCCTGGGCAACATACGCACCGGCCCCGTCCACGCCGTGGCACTCGGGGACGCGGCACCCGCGGCTGCCATCACCGCGGACGCGTACCTCGTCCGCGAGGGGAGGACCCGCCGGACCGTGGCCCGCGAGCAGAACGGATGGCTGCGGGTCAGCCGGAGCTCGAAGGGCGGGGGCGGAAGCTACGCGCTCACCGGCCGGTTGGTCGACTGGCTGGACCACCAGGAGGGTGCCCAGCTCACCTGGCGCCTGCACCGGCCGGGCGGATCGACGGCCGAGGTCCGGCTGCTGAGCCTGGTCGACTCCGAGGGCGCCGTCCTGTGGCACGAGGGCACCCTGCTCCCGCACGGGCCGATTCTCATGGGCACGCCCTACGCGTACGGCGGCCCCACGCTGGAGACGGGAGGGCGCCTGCGCAACCAGTCCCTGACGTCCCCCGACGGGACCCACACGCTGGTCCATCGGGGCAACGGCGATCTGGCGTTGCACTGTCACACCGAGCACCGCGTCGTGTGGCGGACCGGGACGGACGGGATCGGCGATGGATGGGCGGAGCTGTCCGAGAACGGCGACCTGTCGGTCCGCAACGTTCTCGGCGCCCAAATCTGGAGCTCCGGAACAGCCGGTTCGGGCGCCCGCCGGCTCGTGGTCCGGGACGACGGCCGTGCCGAACTCCTCGACGCGGACGGCCGATCGGTGTGGTCGACCGGCCCTCACGACGCCTGTGAGGCACCCGCCGCCGATGCCCCGCGGGGTGCGGTGCTGCGCCGTGGACAGACGCTGGGACCGCACTCCCTCACCTCCACCTGCGGGAGAACCGTGCTCGGCCACTGGGACGAACGGCATCTCGTGCTGTTCGCAGCGGATCACACCTGGCTCTGGAACACGCGCCTCGGTGAGACGGACGAGCCGGGACTGCGCCTCGACGAGGACGGCATGCTGCGGGTCCTCGGCGACGAACGCCCCCCGTTGGGCGGGCCGGCCGAAGAACTGTGCGTCCAGGAGGGCGAAGTGGTCCTGCGCCGCGCCGACGGTGGTGTCGTCTGGCGCAACGGTGAGGTGATCGAGCCCGGCGCCGTGCCCGAGGAGACCGCCGAGGACTTCGGAACGTGGATGACGGAACTGACGGACCGGGTCACCTACTGCGCGACCGTCGTGCACGACATCACGCCCGACGAGGCTCTGGTCCGGCTGGGCGCGGACCCGGCGGGCATCCGCACCGGTGACTGGAGCGACCTGCTGACCCGGAGCGAGATCGACGACACCGGCGTGGAGGACGTGCGCGTGGCCGCCTTCGCTCTCGGCCCGCACACCCTGCTCGTCGAGGACAACGGCTGGTTGGGCATACACAGTCCGGCGCTGTCCGCAGGAACCCTCGCGGTCTCCGCGTACAGCAGCGTCAACGGGGACACCGACTTCGTGGTCCATCGCAACGGTGAGACGGTCGTCGACCGGCACGGCGACATCAGCGAGGAGCCGGTCCCACCGGAGATCGAGGCGGCCATGGCGGCGATGGGAGCGGACGATCCGCTGGAAGCCGCGTCCGAGGACATCCTGGAACTCCTGTGCAGGACGGCGGATGTCCGCCCGACGGTGGCAGACGTGACAGGGGCGGCCCGGTTCACGATCATTCCAGCTTCCTGAACACGGCAGCGGCCACGCCCTCGGCGGGGCGGTGCGTCCGGGCCCGCCGGGGAAGTGATCCTCGGTGACGCGCTCGGCGCGTCCGACCCGGTGTACGGCCGGGGCACGACGGTGGCGGCGCTGGAGGCCGGTTCGCTCCGGCGGCTCCGGGCACCGGGGTCCGGGATCTGCCGCGGCGCTCCTGCGCGGAGGCCGCCGGGAGCACCGATCAGGCACCGGCGTCCGGGGGGGGGCGTGGGCGGTGGGTCGTGGGCCGTGTGGGCCGGGAGTCGCCGCCCGGGCGTCCGGAGCCCCGGGCCGGGAGCCGCCGCGTCCCCGCACGGGGACGGGGGCCGTGCGCCGGTGCCCGGCGTCAGGCGGCCGGTCGTGCGAGCAGGTCCGGCACGTCCGCGAAGGAGTCGACCACGTGGTCCGGGGTGCCGTCGGCGGCAGCGTATGTCTCCGGACGGTACTTGCCGGTCCTGACCAGCGCCCCGGTCATGCCGTGGTGCTGGGCGGCCAGCACGTCCGTCTCGATGTCGTCGCCGACCATCAGCGTCCGGGCCGGGTCCGCTCCGAGGTGGGCGAGCGCGGCGGCGAAGAACGCCCCGGACGGCTTGCCGGTGACGACGGCTCCGGTGCCCGCGGCTCGCTCCAGGCCGAGGAGGAAGGCGCCCGTGTCGAGGTCGAGCCCACCGGCGGTGCGCCAGTACAGGTTGCGGTGCATGGCGACGAGGGCCGCGCCCCGCTGGACGAGGTGGAAGGCCCGGTTGAGGGCGGCGTAGCCGAACGCGGTGCCCGCCCCGCCGAGGACGACGACGTCCGGCACGGCGCCCTCGGAGTCCTCCGCCTCCACCAGCGTCACCCCGGACAGGTCTCCCCGCACGTCACCGGCGCTGATCAGCAGGCAGCGGGCTCCGGGGTGGTGCTCGCGCAGGTGGGCGGCGGTGACCGCGGGTGCGGTCAGGATGTCGTCGGGGCCGACGGGGAAGCCCGCGGCGCCGAGCCGGCGGGCGATCGAAGCACGCGTCCGTGAGGTGGTGTTGGTGACGAGCGCGAGCGGTGTGCCGGCCTCCCGCAGGCGTTCCACGGCCCGCACAGCGCCGGGCAGCGGCTCCCAGGACACGGTGAGCACCCCGTCGATGTCGATCAGGACCGCGTCGATTCGCTCCATGGACCGATCGTCCCCGACTTGCCGGACCGGCGCACATGGGCTTCTTTCGAAGTGGGGGGCGTGCTGCGTGTGCCGCCCTCCCGCACTGTCGGAGACCTCTCCTGGAGGTGAACCACCGTGCTGTTCACCGACCGCACGGACGCGGGGCGACGGCTGGCCGGGGCGCTGCGGCACCTGCGCGGACGCGATCCCGTCGTCCTGGGGCTGCCGCGCGGCGGCGTCCCGGTGGCCTACGAGGTGGCGCGGGACCTCGGCGCTCCGCTCGATGTGATCGTGGTCCGCAAGCTCGGCGTCCCGTACCACCCGGAGCTGGGGTTCGGGGCCGTCGGCGAGGACGGGGTCCGGGTCGTCAGCGAGGAGATCGTCCGCCGCGCCGGGGTCGGCGAGAGGGATCTCGCGGCCGTCGAGCGGGCCGAGGAGGCCGAGCTCGTCCGGAGGGCGCACGCCTACCGGGAGGGCCGTCCGCGTCTTCCGCTGGAGGGGCGCGCGGTGATCGTGGTGGACGACGGGGTCGCGACCGGAGCGACCGCGAGAGCCGCCTGCCGGGTGGTGCGGGCCCAGGGCGCCGCGTATGTCGTCCTGGCCGTGCCGGTGGCCTCGCCGGACGCCGCCACGGAGCTGCGCCGGGACGCCGACGAGGTCGTGTGCCTGTCCACGCCGAGCCTGTTCTCCGCGGTGGGCGAGTGGTACCGGGACTTCTCCCAGACCTCCGACGCGGAGGTGATCTCCCTGCTGACCCGGGCCTCGGCGGGCGCCGCGATCTCCGAGAAGGTCGAGGTCGACGCGGGCGGGGTGCCGCTCGCCGGTGACCTGGTGCTTCCCGGGGACGCCGGGGCGGTGGTGGTGTTCGCCCATGGTTCGGGCAGCAGCCGCTTCAGCCCGCGCAACCGCTCGGTGGCCACGGTCCTGAACCGCGCCGGTCTGGGAACGCTGCTCTTCGACCTGCTCACCCCCGGCGAGGAGGTCTACCGCGCGAACGTCTTCGACATCCGTCTGCTGGCGGGCCGGCTCGCGGACACCACCGACTGGCTGCGGCGCCGGATCTCGCTCCCGGTCGGCTCGTTCGGGGCGAGCACGGGGGCGGCGGCTACGTTGCGGGCCGCCGCCGCGGCGGACTCGGGTGTCGGCGCCGTGGTCTCCCGCGGCGGACGCCCCGACCTGGCCGGCGCCGACCTGTCCGCGGTGCGCGCGCCGACCCTGCTCGTCGTGGGCGGCGACGACACCACGGTGCTCGGCCTCAACCGGCAGGCGCAGGCGGCGCTGCACTGCGAGAACCGGCTGGAGGTCGTGCCGGGCGCGACCCACCTGTTCGAGGAGCCGGGCGCCCTCGACCGCGTCGCGGACCTGGCACGGGACTGGTTCACGGCCCACCTCCTGCGATAACCGCCCGGCCGCGCCCGGCCCTTGGTATCCCCGGACCACGGGCGAGCGGCGCGACAGGCAGGCGGCCGAGCAGGCGGGCGGCCTATCCTCTGCGGAGCGTCACCGGAGCGGGCGGAGGGGCGCGCCAGGGCTTCGGGGGCCGCCGGGTCACGAGGTCCTGGAATCGGCCCGGGGCGCCCGGGCGGATTGGGGGTGCGGTCATGCGGGTGCGGCTGGTCGACGGAGCGGGGCTCGCCGCGTACGGCGAAGGGATCCGGCGGGTGTACGCCGACGCGTTCTCGGCGCCGCCGTGGGACGAGGACCCGGCGTCCGCGGGCCGGTACACCGAGCGGCTCGCCGAGGACGCCGAACGCCCCGGTTTCACCGCGGCCCTGGCGCTCGACGGGGACACCGTGCGGGGGTTCGCCACCGCCTGGACCACGCCCGGCACCCTCCCCTCCGGTTCCGGTTCCGGCACCGGAGCTGTCGCCGAGGCGCTCGGGCCCGAGCGCTTCACGCGGTGGCTGTGCGGCGCCCTGAAGGTGGACGAACTCGCCGTCTCCTCGCACGCGCGCCGCACCGGGCTGGGCGCGGGGCTGCTCTCCGCGGTCACCCGGAACGCACCGGACGGGCGGTGCTGGCTGCTCACGTCCGTCCGAGCGGAGCCGGCCCTGCGCCTCTACCGGCGCACGGGGTGGTACCGGATCCCGGTGGCCGTTCCCGGCCGGGCGGGGCTCACCGTGCTGCTCGGGCCCGGTCACCCGGCGGCGGCCGGTACCCATCCGTAGCCGAGGCTCCGCGCACCGCACGGCATGAATCGATTCAAGCCGCCGGAAGATAGTGGCCCGCCCTGACGACTGTCAAGGGCGCCCGCCCATTCCTCCCACCCAGGTCGCACATCGCGCCTCCTCACGGAACTTCTCGGCATCAACCCATTGACTGTGCCCGCAATCCCCGTTTAGCTTCCGAGCAACCTCATTGAAACCTTTCACGGCGGGTGGTGCGGAACGGTCCACCGCTGAGGAGCTCCCATGAACCAGTCCGCCCCGGACCCGGCCCCGGTCCTGGCCCTGAAGGGCGTGAGCAAGTCCTTCGGTGCCGTACGGGCCCTGCGGGACGTGTCCCTGCAGTTGTTCCCCGGCGAGGCCCACGCACTCGCGGGGGAGAACGGTGCAGGCAAGTCGACCCTCATCAAGGCCCTCGCCGGAGTGCACCGGCCGGACGGCGGGGAGGTGCTCCTCGACGGCGCGCCCGTCGTCTTCCACGGCCCGGCGGACGCGCGTGACGCGGGCATCGCCGTCATCTACCAGGAGCCGACGCTCTTCCCCGATCTCTCGGTCGCCGAGAACATCTTCATGGGCCGTCAGCCGCGGCGGTCCCTGGGCCGGATCGACCGCAGGGCCGTGCACGCGACCACCGCCGGGCTGATGCGGAGGCTGGGGGTGGACCTGGCACCGGACCGGCCGGCCCGCGGCCTGTCGATCGCCGACCAGCAGATCGTCGAGATCGCCAAGGCCCTCTCCTTCGACGCCCGTGTCCTGATCATGGACGAGCCGACGGCCGCCCTGACCGGGAGCGAGACCGCCCGGCTCTTCTCCGTCGTCCGCGCACTGCGCGCCGAGGGGGCGGCGGTGCTGTTCATCTCGCACCGCCTGGACGAGATCTTCGCGCTGTGCCAGCGCGTCACGACCCTGCGCGACGGCCGGTGGATCTCCTCCGAGCCGCTCGACGGGCTCACCGAGGACGACCTGGTGCGCAGGATGGTGGGGCGCGACCTCGGCGACCTCTACCCCAAGCAGGACGCCGTGGCCGGCGAGGTCGCCCTGTCGGTCCGCCGGCTGACCCGGGAGGGCGTCTTCCGCGACGTGTCCTTCGACGTCCGCCGCGGCGAGATCGTCGCGCTCGCCGGGCTGGTCGGTGCCGGACGCACCGAGGTCGCCCAGGCGGTCTTCGGGGTGGACCGCGCCGACGCGGGCGAGGTGCGGGTCGCCGGGACGGTGCTGCGCCCCGGTTCGCCGACCGCGGCGATGGACGCCGGGCTCGCGCTCGTGCCGGAGGACCGGCGCCAGCGCGGTCTGGTCATGGATCTGTCCATCGAGCGCAACATCGGCCTCACCGGTCTGGGCGAGGTCCGCAGGCGGGGGCTCGTCAGCCGGACCCTGGAGCACGACCGGGCGGCCGACTGGGCGGTGCGGCTCCAGCTGAAGTACAACCGGCTGGCCGACACCGTGGGCGTGCTGTCCGGCGGCAACCAGCAGAAGGTGGTGCTGGCCAAGTGGCTGGCGACCGGCCCCGCCGTGCTGATCGTCGACGAACCGACCCGCGGGATCGACGTCGGCACCAAGGCGGAGGTCCACCGGCTGCTCTCCTCGCTGGCGGCGGACGGCCTCGCCGTCCTGATGGTCTCCTCCGACCTCCCCGAGGTCATCGGCATGGCCGACCGGGTGCTCGTGATGCACGAGGGCCGGCTGGTCGCCGAGATCCCCCGCGCGGACGCCACCGAGGAGTCGGTCATGGCCGCGGCCACCGGACGCGACGAGAGGGCGGCGGCGTGACCACCACCATCGAGAGCCCCCCGGACACCGGGAAGCCACCGCAGCGCAGTGCCTCCTCGCTGGTGGACGCGGTCTTCCGGGCGCGGGAGATCTCCATCGCCGGGGCGCTGGTCGTGCTCGTCCTCGGCACCTACCTGGCGAACCCGCGCTTCCTGTCCGACCAGGGCGTCAAGGACCTGCTGCTGAACGCATCGATCCTGGTGCTGCTCGCGGTCGGCCAGTCCGCCGTGGTGATCACCCGCAACATCGACCTGTCCGTCGGTTCCGTCGTCGGGCTGTCCGCCTTCGCCTGCGGCACGTTCGTGGCGGGGACCGACCACGGGGTGCCGGTCGTACTGCTGCTCGGCACCGCCGTCGGCGTCGTCTGCGGCCTGGTCTCCGGCGCCCTGGTCAGTTTCGGCCGGGTCCCGGCGCTCGTCGTGACCCTGGGGATGCTCTACATCATCCAGGGCGTCGACTACTGGTGGGCGCAGGGTGAGCAGATCAGCGCGTCGGACGTCCCGGACGCGGTCCTCGGCCTGGGCAGCGGGAGCCTGCTGGGCGTCCCGTACCTGCCGCTGATCTCGCTCGTCCTGCTCGCGGTGACGGCGTACTTCCTGCGCTCCTACCGCTCGGGGCGCGAGCTGTACGCCATCGGGTCGAGCCCCGAGGCCGCCCGCCTCGCCGGCATCCCGATCCGGCGCCGGGTGCTCGCCGCGTACGTCTTCTCCGGGGCCGTCGCCGGCTTCGCCGGGGCCCTGTGGCTGGCCCGCTTCGGCACGGTCGTCGCGGACAACGCGCACGGCTGGGAACTGACCGTCGTCAGCGCCGTGGTGGTCGGCGGGGTCGCGATCACCGGAGGCACCGGCACCGTCTGGGGCGCGGCGCTCGGCGCCCTGCTGCTCACCACCATCGGCAGCGTCCTGGTCGTGCTGAAGGTGGACTCCTTCTGGCAGGGCGCCATCACCGGTGCCCTCCTGCTGCTGGCCATCAGCGTCGACCGGATCGTGAACCTGCGGATGACCGCCGCACTGAGGAAGAGGAACGCCCGTCATGACCACGGCGCCTGACACGAAGCCGGCTCCCGCGCCGCGGGCCGCGGCGAAGCCCTCCCCGGTGCGCGCGCCGGCGCTGCGCTGGGACACCGCGGTCGGTGTCCTGCTGGTGGCGGTCCTCGTCGTGGGGCTCGGCACCACCGAGGGTTTCGGCTCGGGCGGGAACCTCGCCTTCGCCTTCAACGACATCGCCGAAGTCGCCCTCATCGCCCTGCCGATGACCCTCCTGGTCGTCGCCGGCCAGGTCGACCTGTCGGTCGCCTCCATGCTGGGCCTGGGCAGTGCGCTGACCGGCGCGCTGTGGGAGGCGGGCTGGGCGTTCGAGACGATCGTCCCGGTGGTGCTCCTGGTGGGGGTCGCCGGGGGGCTCCTCAACGGCTGGCTGGTCACCCGGGTGGGGCTGCCGTCCCTGGCCGTCACGATCGGCACGCTGGCGCTGTACCGGGGGCTGGCCTCGGTGGTGCTCGGCAGCGACGCGGTGACGGACTTCCCGCAGGTCTACGCGGACTGGGCGGTCGACACGACGACCGTCCCGGGCACCTTCGTCACCTATCCGGTGCTGCTGTTCGCCGTGCTGGCGGTGATCACCGCGGTGGTGCTGCACGCCACCGGGCTCGGCCGCGCCCTCTTCGCGATCGGCGCCCAGGAGGAGGCGGCGTACTTCGCCGGCATCCGGGTCAAGCGGATCAAGCTGCTGCTGTTCGTGGTGACCGGGCTGTTCTCCGCGTTCGCGGGCGTGGTCTTCACCCTCCGGTACGGAAGTGCCCGCGCGGACAACGGACTCGGCTTCGAGATGCTCGTCATCGCGTCGGTCCTGCTCGGCGGCATCGACTTCGACGGCGGGAAGGGCACGCTCTTCGGCGCGGTCGCCGGTGTCCTGCTGATCGGCCTGCTGAAGAACCTGCTCACCCTCAACGACATCGCCAACGAGGTGCAGGTCATCGTGACCGGGCTGCTGCTCGTGGCGTCCGTCCTGACGCCGCGGGTCGTGGCCGCGGTCGTCGAACGACGGCACCGGCGGGCCGCGGCCGGCCCCGCGTCCCGGACGTAGTCCCGTCCCTCTCCCGTCTCCGCACGTCCTCGCCGTCTCCCCGTACGTCCTCGCCCCTCTTCGAAAGGCACACGCCGCCATGATGCTCCGCAATGCCGCCGGGCGCCGCGCCGTCGCGACCGCAGCCGCCGCCGTCTCCCTCACCCTCGCACTCGCCGCCTGTTCCGGCACGACGAAGGGCAGTGAGGAGAGCGGGGGCGCGAAGGCCGGAAGTTCCGCGAAGGCCGATCCGGACGCCCCGCTGAAGAAGGGGCTGAAGATCGCCTTCCTGCCGAAGCAGATCAACAACCCGTACGAGAAGATCGTCGACGAGGCGGGCATCGAGGCGGCGAAGGAGTACGGCGGCACCGGCAAGGAGGTCGGTCCGTCCGACGCGAACGCGTCCTCGCAGGTCTCCTACATCAACACCCTGATCCAGCAGCACCAGGACGCCATCCTCGTCGCGGCGAACGACCCGAACGCGGTGTGCGGCCCGCTCAAGCAGGCCATGAAGAAGGACATCAAGGTCGTCGCGTACGACTCCGACACGGCGAAGGACTGCCGGCAGCTCTTCATCAACCAGGCGGGCTCGGAGGAGATCGGCCGCAGTCTGGTCCAGCACCTCGGGAAGCAGATCGGCTACAAGGGCAAGATCGCGATCCTGTCGGCCACGCAGAACGCGACGAACCAGAACACCTGGATCGAGTTCATGAAGGAGGAGCTGAAGCTCCCCGCGTACAAGGACATGGAACTGGTCAAGGTGGCGTACGGCGACGACGCGGACCAGAAGTCGTTCCAGCAGACGCAGGGCCTGATGCAGGCCTACCCCGACCTCAAGGGCATCATCTCCCCCACGACGGTCGGGATCGCCGCCGCGGCGCGCTACCTCAGCGACTCCTCGTACCAGGGCAAGGTCGTCCTGAACGGGCTGGGCACCCCGAACCAGATGCGCACGTACGTCAAGGACGGCACGGTCGAGCAGTTCTCGCTGTGGAACCCGGAGGAGCTCGGCTACCTCGGCTCGTACGCGGCGGCGGCGCTGGCCTCGGGGCAGATCACCGGCGCGGAGGGGGAGAAGTTCGAGGCGGGCAAGCTCGGCGAGTACACCGTCGGCAAGGACGGCGAGGTCATCCTCGGCGAGCCGACGGTCTTCGACGCCGGGAACATCGACACGTTCGACTTCTGACCGGGGGCCGTCTCCATGCAGCGTGTCTGCTTTCTGCTGAAGGTCCGTGAGGACCGCACGGACGAGTACCGCGCGCGTCACGCCGCGGTGTGGCCGGAGATGCTCGCGGCCCTGTCGGAGGCGGGCTGGCGGAACTACTCGCTGTTCCTGCGCGAGGACGGCCTGCTGGTCGGCTGTCTGGAGACGGAGGACTTCGACGCGGCCCGGGAGGCCATGGCCGCGACCGAGGTCAACGCGCGGTGGCAGCGGGACATGGCCGGGTTCTTCGAGCAGCCGGAGGCCGCCGACGCGGCCATGGTGCCGCTGACCGAGGTGTTCCACCTGGCGTGACGGACCGGCGGGGCGCCGCCCGGTCCGAGGGCCGGCGGGGACGCCGCCGTCCGACGCGCCCGGCGCGGGGACCGCCCCGCGCCGGGCCCGGCCGGGTGTCAGCCGATCTCGCCCTCGTCGCCGGGCGGGGCGCCGCCCGTGCCGTTCCTGAGCCGGTCGGCCCGCTCGATCATCGTCGCGAGCTTCGCCACCGCGTCGTCCTCGGTGGCGGCGGCCAGTTTCCGTGCACGGGACGCGAGTTCGCCGAGTGCGGGTGTTCCGGGGAGGTCGCCGCCGCGCAGTGTGTCCGCGAAGTACGCGGCCACCGCGGTGACCTGGAGCCGTGTGCCGGTGCCGCCCCAGAGCGCGCCGTCGATCGCGCCGGTGGTCACCGACCCGGTCGCCTCGTGCGCCTTCCTCGTCTTCGGGTCGAGCCACCGCACGGTCGCCGTCGCGACGCGGCCGGAGGCTCCCTCGCGGAGCCGCACGGCGTAGAGCGCGGTCACCGTGTGGCCGGGGCCGACCTCGCCGCCGTCGACGCCGTCGTCCCGGAAGTCCTCGTCGGCGACCTTGCGGTTCTCGTAGCCGATCAGCCTGAACTGCCGGACGGTCGCGCGGTCGAAGGCCACCTGGGCCTTGGCGTCGCGGGCCCGGAGTGCGACGTGGGCGGGCAGCTGGTCGACGAAGACCTTCCTGGCCTGGGCCTCGTCGGCGATGTACGTGGTGTTGCCGTCGCCCCGGTTGGTGAGGCGTTCCATCAGCCGGTCGCCGTACTCGCTGCCGACGCCCACGCCGAACAGGGTGATCCCGTACTCCTCCCGGGCGTCCCCGACGCGTTCCAGGATCGCGTCCGCCTCGGTCTCGCCGGTGTTGGCGAGGGCGTCGGAGAGCAGCACCACCCGGTTGGTGGCGCCCTTGCGGTGGCCCTCGACCGCCTCCTCGTAGCCCTGTGCGACGCCGGCCGCCACGTTCGTGGAGTCGGTGGGCTCCATCTCCTCGACGGCGTCCCGGAGCGTGGTGCGGTTGCCCCGGAGCCGGGTCATCGGGAGCAGGGTCTCGGCCTCGTCGCTGAAGGTGACCAGGGAGACGGAGTCGTCGTCGCGGAGTTCGTCGGCGAGCAGGCCCAGCGAGGTCTTCACCAGGTCGAGACGGCCCGGTTCGGCCATCGATCCGGAGATGTCGACGACGAAGGTCAGGGCGGCGGGCGGTCGTTCGCCGGTGTCCGGGGCCTCCTTGGTGGCCAGTCCGACGCGGACGAGCGACCAGTCGTCGGCGCCGGACGCGGCCCCGTCGACGTTCACCGAGAAGCCGTCGCCCGCCGGCCGCTCGTAGCCCTGGCGGAAGCTGTTGACGAACTCCTCGGGGCGCACCGTGTCGGCCGCCGGAAGCCGCCCGTCGCCCAGAGTGCGGCGCGCGTAGCCGTAGCCGGCGGTGTCGACGTCGAGCGCGAACGTCGACAGATAGTCGGGCGCCTCGCTCGTGCGGCCCGTGTCCTCCTCCGCCCGGTCCGCCCCGCCCTGCCGCTGCTCCGGTGCGGCGGGCCGGGCGTCCGACGGCTGCCGTCCGCCGGCGGGTCCGCCGCCGGAAGCGCGGTCGACGGCCGATTCACCGGTCGTCCCCGATCCGGAGCAGCCGGTCATCAGCACCCCGCCCGCCAGGAGCAGCGCGAGCGCTCCTCGGTACGTCCTTGTCCTGCGGTCCATCCGTCCCCCCACGTCGTCGGCATCTGTGACTGTGACGTGCGGGGCGGCCGGGCGGAGTCGTCAGGAGCGTTGCGGAACCGTCTCGATGGCGCAACGACGGGCGGCGCGGCGGCGGAGGGTCAGGACACGATGTCCTTACGGCTGAACCCGCGGAAGGCGAGGGCGAACAGGATCAGGGCGTAGGCCACCGACACCGCGGCCCCCTTGGCCATCCCGCCCCAGGCGAGGTCGGGCTGGAGGGCGTCGGCCCAGGCGAACTGCCAGTGCGCGGGGAGGAACTCGCGCCAGCTCCCGAGGGCGGTGACCGCGTCCAGGACGTTGCCGACGATCGTGAGCCCGACCGCGCCGCCCACCGCGCCCAGCGGCGCGTCCGTCTTGGTCGACAGCCAGAACGCCAGTCCGGCGGTGACGAGTTGCGAGACGAAGACGAACGCGACGACCAGGGCGAGGCGCGGCACGGTGTCGGAGGTGGCGAGCGCGCCCCCGGTGGGGAGCCTGAGCGGCCCCCAGCCGTAGGCGACGGCTCCCGCCCCGAGCGCGACGAGCGGCAGCAGCACCATCGCGGCGAGGCTGAAGCCGAGTGCCACGACGAGCTTGCTCCACAGCAGCCGGGAGCGGGGCACGGGCGCCGCGAGGAGGTAGCGCAGGGAGGACCAGCTCGCCTCGGAGGCGACGGTGTCCCCGCAGAACAGGGCGACGGGCACCACGAGCAGGAAGCCCGCGGAGACGAAGAGGCTGGTCGCCGCGAAGTTCGCGGCCGACTCCGTCGCGACGTCCATGAGGTTGATCCGGGAGCCGCCCCCCTCGCCGCCGGGTGTGCCGCCGATGGCGAAGGCGGTGATGAGGACGAACGGCAGGGCCGCCAGCACCCCGCCCATCAGCAGGGTGCGGCGCCTGCGCAGCTGCCTCATCGCCTCGACGCGCAGCGGCAGGGTCCGGCGGGCGTGGTAGCCGGGGGCTTCGGCGAGGGCCAGGGCCTCGGGTGCGGAGCTCATGCGGATCCTTGGGAGATGAGGGTGAGGAACGCGTCCTCCAGGCGGCGGTGCGGTCCGACGCCCGTCACCGGCACGTCCAGGCGCACCAGTTCGGCGATCAGCTGCGCCGGGGTGGCGCCGTCGAGGCGGACCAGCAGGCCGCGGCCGTCGTCGGTGCGGACCGCGGAACCGACGCCCGGGAGGGCGGCCGCCTTGTCCACGAGGACCTCGGTGACCTCGGTGTCCGTGGTGACGAGCAGCATGTCCCCGGAGCCGGTGATCTCGGCGACCGGTCCGGCCTGGACGAGCCGTCCGCGGTCCATGACCACCAGGTGCGTGCAGGACTGCTCGACCTCGGAGAGCAGATGGCTGGAGACGATCACGGTGCGGCCCCCGGCCGCGTACCGGATCATCACGTCGCGCATCTCGCGGATCTGGGGCGGGTCGAGCCCGTTGGTGGGTTCGTCGAGGATGAGGAGGTCCGGCATGCCGAGCATGGCCTGGGCGATGGCGAGGCGCTGCCGCATGCCCTGGGAGTAGGTGCGCACGGCGCGGGCGAGTGCGTCGCCGAGCCCGGCGATCTCCAGGGCCTCGTCGATGTGGGCGTCCTCGGCGGGCCGCCCGGTGGCCTGCCAGTAGAGCTCCAGGTTGGAGCGGCCGGACAGGTGCGGGAGGAAGCCGGCGCCCTCGACGAAGGACCCCACGCGGGACAGGACGGGCGCCCCGGGGCGGATCGCGTGCCCGAAGACGCGGATCTCGCCGGCGTCGGGGGTGATGAGCCCCATGAGCATGCGCAGGGTGGTGGTCTTCCCGGCGCCGTTCGGTCCGAGGAGGCCGAGGACCTGGCCCTTCTCGACGCGGAAGCCGAGGTCGCGCACGGCGTAGCGGTCGGTGGCCCCGGCGTACTTCTTGGACAGGTCCGTGATCTGCAACGGCACGTCGGCCAGGGCCGGGTCGGGTGCGGGGGTGGCGGTGCGCCTGCGTGCGGTGAGCAGGAGCAGGGCGGCGATGACGGCGGCGGCCGCGGGGAGTCCCCAGATCCACCACGGCAGCGCGGCGGCGGCGGTCTTCACGTCCGGCGCCGTGGGCACGGTCAGCGCCCCGTCGAGGGTGACGCGGTACGTCGCGGGCTCGGCGGGTGAGGCGTAGGCGAGGTCGGTCGCGGAGAGGACGAGCCGGAGCCGGTGTCCGGCGTCGATCTCGTGGTCGACGGCGGGCAGGGTCAGCTCGACCGGCCTGCCCTGTTCGGCGGGGGTGAACCGGTGGGGGGCGACCAGCTGGGAGGGCAGCACCTGCTGCCTCCCGTCCGGGGAGACGTCGTAGACCTTCCCGAACAGCACCGCGTCGCCCCGGTCCGCCTTCACGGTCACGGTGGCGGTGGGTGAGCCGGTGAGGTGGACGGCGCTGTCCAGCGGGGCGGACTCGAAGCTCGCGTACTGCCCGGGGAAGTCGAGGGAGAGGCCGACGCCGAGCGAGGACAGCTGGGAGAGCCCGCCTCCGATGCCGGGCACCGCGGAGACCGAGGGCGGGCTGGATCCGGCGGGGTTGCGGAAGGTCTGGGTGAGACCGTCCGACGCCGCCCGCCCGCTGCCGCTGCCGGTGGCCGGGAGGCCCGGGCCGCCGTCGCCGCTGCCGGCCGCGGGGGCGTCCTGGCCGTTGCCGCCGCTTCCGGTCCCCGGGGCGTCCTGCCGGGTGTCGGGGGTGGTGTCCTGGGCGACGCCCGGGGCGGGCTGCCGGGGGGTGCCGGTGAGGGTGATCTTCCGTCCGCCGCTGTTCAGCCCGGGGTAGGCGTCGCTGCTGGCGCCGCGCTTCAGGGCGGCGCCGTCGGTGGAGTCGACTCCGCCGGTCCGGGTGACCCGGAAGCCCGGCCCGGTGTCGGCGTTCTCGTCCTGCTTCAGGTACCGGTCGAACCAGTCCCCGATCCGGCTCTGGACGCGGTCGCCCTCGTCGTCACCGCCGTCGTGCCCGCCCGCGATCCAGTCGACGGACACGGGAGAGCCGTTGGCCTCGATGGCCCGGGCCATGGCGTCGGCCTGGCCGAGCGGGAAGAGCGAGTCGCTCTGGCCCTGGAGGATGAGCGCGGGCACGTCGATCCGGTCGGCCACGGCGACGGGGGAACGTTCCCTCAGCAGGGCGCGTGCGGCGTCGTCCGGCTTGCCGCTCACGGCGACCCGCTCGTACATCGCGCACAGCTGCTTCTGGAACCTCTCGCAGCCGCCGCCCGAGCTGACGAAGATCCCGGCCCAGAGCTTCTTGAACACCCCGTCGGGGAAGAGCGCTTCGGCGAGGTCCCAGTAGGTGATCACCGGTGCGACGGCGTCGACGCGCCGGTCGTACCCGGCCGCGAGGAGGGACACGGCGCCGCCGTAGGAGGCCCCGGTGACACCGACGCGCGGGTCGCCCTCGGCGTCGAGCTGCACCTCGGGGCGGTCCGCCAGCCAGTCGATCAGCCCGGAGACGTCCTTGACCTCGGCGTCGGGGGCGTTGAGCTCGATCTCCCCGGTGGTTTTGCCGAACCCCCGGGCGGACCAGGTCAGGACGGCGTACCCGTCGGCCGCCAGTTTCTCCGCCTGGGCGCGCACGTCGTTCTTGCTGCCGCCGAAGCCGTGACCGATCAGGACGGCCGGCCGGCGCCCGCTGCCCCCGGACGTGAAGTACGAGGTGTCGACGGACACCCCGTTCATCTTCAGCATCCGGTCCTGCCGGTGCACGGACGGCGCGCTGTCGTCGGCGGTGGCGGTCCAGGTACCGGCGCCCACGAGCACGGCGAGGGCGGCGACGACCGCGGCCCACCGGCCTCGGGTACGGGGCAGCCGGTGCCGCCACCGGGAAGTCGGGTTCTCCATGACTCGACCCTAGACGGAGCGGCCCGGGGGCCGGGGCGTCCCCGGGCGGAGCTGCGCGGCATCCCTGGGAGGTACGCCCGGCCCCTGCCCTACTCCGTCCGCGGTACGCCGGTGCCGTGAATCCACCCCTATCCGCGCATTCGCACCCGGTGGGCCGGGTCCGGCGGGCCGGTCCGGCCTCGTGGTCGGGTGCGGGCCCGCTTCGCGCGCCGGCCCGGGTGCGGGTCCAGGGGCGGCTCCGGCTCACGGCGCGGGCCCGTCGGGGGCTGCCGGGCCTCACGGGCCGGTCGGCACCGGGGGCCGGAAGCCGGTGAGCGGCTCCTCGGCAGGCAGGAGGGCGGCCGCCTTCGCGTCCTCGCCCGCCCGGACCAGCGCGTGGATCTCGTGGGCGAGCGGCGTGACGTCGGTGACGGAGACCAGCCACTCGTCGGCGTAGCGCCGTGCCGCCTCGCCGCCGAGGCCGAGCTGGAGGGAGCGGTGGGGCAGCGGGTTCAGGTGGAGGTCGCGTTCCGGGTCCCACTGGACACGGGTGGGGCTGCTGCGCAGATCGCGCTGCCAGGTGGCGCGGTCGGGGTGCGTCCCCCGGACGTAGTGCGAGAGTGCGGCGTTCTCCAGGGCCCAGCCGAAGCCCTCGCGGGTGATCTCCAGGGCGAGCACGGTCTCCTGGCCCTCCTTCGTGCCCCAGCCGCAGCGGTACATCATCCACAGGAAGCTCGGCTTGATCCACGTCATGCGGTCGCGTTTCCAGGCGGCGGGGAAGCGCCCGTCACGAGCTGCGGGCCGTCCGATGGACGGCGGATACGCCTGGTGGACCGTGACGGTGGTGGCCGTGTACCGGGCGCGGATCTCGTGCTGCGGTGGGGACATGGCGTCCAGGATGGCCCGGCGGGGTGCGCGCTGCCACGGGTTTTCCGCCCGGCGCAGCTCGCCCGCCCGGCCGTGCTAGGGGCGCCGGGCCGGTACCGGGCGCAGCGCCGGCCGGCTGTCGAGGAGCGCGCGGCGCAGGTCCGCAGCGAGGGCGCGGAGTGCCCGCAGCCGCCCGTGGTCCGCAGTCGTCCCGGCGACCACCGAGAGCCGGTGGACGAGGCGTTGGCGGGCGGTGGCCGTGCCCCACTCCCAGTCCTCGTGCGGGATGCGGGCGAGGTGGTCGGTGCCGTCGCGGTGGGCGCGCTGGACGAGGGCGTCGCCCCGGATCAGCCAGCCGGCGCAGGCGTCGGCGAGGCCGGTGTCCCGGAGTGCCGTGCCGGTCTCGCTCTGCCAGGCCGTGCGGTAGGCGGCCTCCGCGCGTTCCAGCAAGGGGCCCGCGGCCCTGGTGACGCACCAGCAGGTGGGGAACCCGATGCGGAGGTAGGCGAGTTCGGTCAGGCCGCTGCCGAGGGACGCCTGCTCGAAGTCGATGAACCTGACTCCGCCGGGGGTGTGCAGGTCGTTGCCGGGGCACGGGTCGCCGTGGAGCAGGGCGGTCCCCTCGGTCCGGCCGAGGCGGTCCACGAGGGCGTGGAGTTCGTCGCGCACCCCGGGGCGTTCGGGCACCCCGAGGGTCTCGGCCAGCGCGAGGAACGAGCCGACGTCGGCGGCGGACGGGCCCTGCCACCGGGGAAGGGCTCCGGTGTCGTCGGCGCGGGCGGTGCTGTGGAGCCTGGCGAGGGCCGTCGCATAGCCGACGATCCAGTCGGCGGCGGGCCGCCGGTGGTCGAGGTGTTCGAGGACGAGGACCCGCTCGGCCGGGTCGGTCCCGAGGAGGGCGGGTACGACCGGGGCGCCGGAGGCCCGGCCCGCGATGCGCAGGGCGGCCACCTCGCGGGCGTAGCGCTCGTCGGCCTCGGGAGCCTCCACCAGTTGTTTCAGCACGGCCGGACGGCCGGTCAGTTCGATGCGCCAGACCCGTGAGCGGGGGCTGCTCTCCAGGAGGACCGGGTCAGCCGCGGGCGGGCCCAGCCGGTCTCTCAGTACCTCACCGAACGGAAGTCGCGGCGCCGTCTCCATGCGGCCAGTGTTCCACTCCGGGCTCCGGCGCCCCCAGGATTTTTCCGGGGGCGCCGGAGCCGGTGGACCGGCTCAGTGGTTGCGGGGGAAGCCCAGGTCCACGCCGGCCGGGGCGTCGGACGGGTCGGGCCAGCGGGTGGTGACCACCTTGCCGCGCGTGTAGAAGTGCACGCCGTCGTTGCCGTAGATGTGGTGGTCGCCGAAGAGGGAGTCCTTCCAGCCGCCGAAGGAGTGGTAGCCGACCGGCACCGGGATCGGCACGTTGACGCCGACCATGCCGGCCTCGATCTCCAGCTGGAAGCGGCGGGCCGCGCCGCCGTCCCGGGTGAAGATCGCGGTGCCGTTGCCGAAGGGCGAGGCGTTCATGAGGGCGACGCCGTCCTCGTAGGTGTCGACGCGCAGGACGCACAGCACCGGGCCGAAGATCTCGTCGCGGTAGGCGTCGGAGTCGGTGGAGACGTTGTCCAGGAGGGACAGGCCGATCCAGTGGCCGTCCTCGAAGCCCTCGACCGTGTGGCCGGTGCCGTCGAGCACCACGTCGGCGCCCTGCGCGGCGGCGCCGGTGACGTAGGAGGCGACCTTGTCGCGGTGGGCGGCGGTGATCAGCGGGCCCATCTCGGAGGCGGGGTCCGTGCCGGGCCCGATCGTGATCCTCTCGGCCCGCTCGCGGATCTTGGCCACCAGCTCGTCCGCGACGGAACGCACCGCGACGACCGCGGAGACGGCCATGCAGCGCTCACCTGCGGAGCCGTACGCGGCGGAGACGGCGGCGTCGGCCGCGGCGTCCAGGTCGGCGTCGGGGAGGACCAGCATGTGGTTCTTCGCGCCGCCGAGCGCCTGGACGCGCTTGCCGTGGGCGGAGGCCGTGGTGTGGATGTACCGGGCGATCGGTGTGGAGCCGACGAAGGAGACGGCGGCGACGTCGGGGTGGGCGAGGAGGCCGTCCACGGCGGTCTTGTCACCGTGCAGGACGTTCAGCACCCCGTCGGGCAGTCCCGCCTCGGCGGCGAGCTCGGCGAGCAGGTTGGCGGCCGACGGGTCCTTCTCGCTGGGCTTCAGGACGAAGGTGTTCCCGCACGCGACGGCCAGCGGGAACATCCACATCGGCACCATGGCGGGGAAGTTGAAGGGCGTGATGCCCGCGACGACGCCCAGCGGCTGGCGGATCGAGGCGACATCGACCCGGCTGGAGACCTGCGTCGACAGCTCGCCCTTCAGCTGGGTGGTGATGCCGCAGGCCAGTTCCACGATCTCCAGGCCGCGGGCGACCTCGCCGAGCGCGTCGGAGTGCACCTTGCCGTGTTCGGCGGTGATCAGTGCGGCGATCTCGTCGCGGTGGGCGTCGAGCAGGGCCCGGTAGCGGAAGAGGACGGCGGTGCGGGCGGAGAGCGAGGAGGTGCCCCAGGTCTCGTACGCGGTCTTCGCTGCGGCGACCGCGGCGTCGACCTCCTCGGTGGACGCGAGCGCGACCCGGGTGGTGACGGCGCCGGTCGCCGGGTCGGTGACCGGCCCGTGGTTGCCCGACGTGCCCTCGACGGTCTTGCCACCGATCCAGTGGTTGACGGTCTTCATGACGGGGTCTCCTTCACAGGTGGCGGCGTCGGGCTGCGGTCTGCCGGTCGTACTCTTCCCGGGCCCCGACGGCCGGCGGGCGGGTCGCGGTCTCGGCTACGGGGACATCCCACCACGCCTGCGCCGGAGGAGGCCCCGACACTGTGTCTGCCGTTTCGGTCTCGACGTAGACACAAGTGGGACGGTCCGCGCCACGTGCCTCGGCGAGGGCCCGGCGCAGCTCCCCCACGGACCCGGCGCGCAGCACCCGCATGCCGAGCGAGGCGGCGTTGGCGGCGAGGTCGACGGGCAGCGGGGGGCCGGTGAAGTCCCCTTCGGGGGTGCGGTAGCGGTAGGCGGTGCCGAGGCGTTCGGCGCCGACGCTCTCGGAGAGGCCGCCGATGGACGCGTATCCGTGGTTCTGCAGGATGACGAGCTTCACGGGGAGCCCTTCCTGCACGGCGGTGACGATCTCGGTGGGGTTCATCAGGTAGGTGCCGTCCCCGACGAGGGCCCAGACCGGCCGGTCCGGCGCGGCGAGCTGGACCCCGAGGGCGGCGGGGATCTCGTAGCCCATGCAGGAGTAGCCGTACTCGACGTGGTACTGGCGCGGGGAGCGGGCCCGCCAGAGCTTGTGGAGGTCGCCGGGGAGCGAGCCCGCCGCGTTGATCAGGACGTCGTCCTCGGTGACCAGGTCGTCGAGGAGTCCGAGGACCTGGGCCTGGGTGGGGCGGGCGTCGGGGTCCGGGGCCGCGAAGGCGGCGTCGACGCGCTGCTCCCAGCGCTCCTTGGCCTCGGTGTACGCGCTCTCGTGGGCGGGGTCGACGCGGTACCCGCACGCGGCCAGGGCCTCCCCCAGCGCCTCGATCGCGGTGCGGGCGTCCGCGACGAGGGGCAGGGCGGCGAGCTTGTGGGCGTCGAATCCGGTGATGTTGAGGTTGAGGAAGCGGACCGCCGGATCGGCGAAGAGGGTGCCGGAGGCAGTGGTGAAGTCGGTGTAGCGGGTGCCGATCCCGATCACCAGGTCGGCCTCGCGGGCGAGTCCGTCGGCGGTGGCGGTGCCGGTGTGGCCGATGCCGCCCACGTCGGCCGGGTGGTCGTGGCGCAGCGATCCCTTGCCGGCCTGGGTGGAGGCGACGGGGATGCGGGTGGCCGCGGCGAAGGCGGCGAGGGCCTCCTCGGCGGCGCTGTGGTGGACGCCGCCGCCCGCGACGATCAGGGGCCGGCGTGCGGCGCGCACGGCCCGGACGGCCCGGTCGAGCTCGTACGGGTCGGGGGCGGGCCTGCGTACGTTCCAGACGCGCGGCGCGAAGAACTCCGCGGGCCAGTCGTACGCCTCGGCCTGCACGTCCTGCGGCAGCGCGAGGGTGACGGCGCCCGTCCCGGCGGGATCGGCGAGGGTGCGCATGGCCTGCAGGGCGGCCGGGATCAGCGCCTCGGGGCGGGTGATCCGGTCGAAGTAGCGGGAGACGGGGCGCAGGCAGTCGTTGACCGACACGTCGCCGGAGTGGGGCACTTCGAGCTGCTGGAGCACGGGGTCGGCGGGGCGGGTGGCGAAGGTGTCCCCGGGCAGCAGCAGCACCGGCAGGTGGTTGACGGTGGCGAGCGCGGCGCCGGTGACGAGGTTGGTGGCGCCGGGGCCGATGGAGGTGGTGACCGCGTGGGCGGAGAGCCGCCCCGACTGGCGGGCGTACCCGACGGCGGCGTGCACCATGGCCTGTTCACTGCGGCCCTGGAGGTACGGCATCGCGGGGCCGGCCTCGACGAGTGCCTGCCCGACACCGGCGACGTTGCCGTGGCCGAAGATGCCCCAGGTGGCGTCGATCAGCCGGTGGCGGCGGCCGTCGCGCTCGGTGTACTGCCGGGCGAGGAAGGCGATCAGGGCCTGTGCGGTGGTGAGCCTGCGGGTGGGCGCGGTCGTGTCGGACGTACGGCGTGGTGGGGTCACCGGGCGGCCTCCGGGCCGTGGAACGGCAGTCGTGGGTCGACGGGCCGGCCGGGCCACTCGTCGCGGATCCAGCGGTGGTCCGGGTGGTCGCTGATGAGCCACTCGCGCGTCTCGCCCGGGCCCGCCATGACGTTCAGGTAGTACAGGGTGCGTCCCGGCGGGGCGATGGACGGGCCGTGCCAGCCGTCCGGGACGAGGACGGCGTCCCCGGTGGCGACCTCCGCGAGGACGTCGGTGCCGCCCTCGCGGGACGGCGACACCCGGTGGTAGCCGAGGCCGTCGCCCTCGACCTCGAAGTAGTAGATCTCCTCCAGCACGGACTCGGCACCGGGGCGGTGCTCGTCGTGCTTGTGCGGCGGGTACGAGGACCAGTTGCCGCCCGGGGTGAGGACCTCGACGGCGATGAGCCGGTCGCAGTCGAACGTGTCGGCGGCGGCGAAGTTGTTCACCTGGCGGGAGCAGGATCCGGCGCCGCGGAGTTCGACCGGTACCTCCGGCGCGGGGCCGTAGCGAGCGGGGAGTCGTCGCTCGCACTTCGCTCCTGCCAGGGCGAAGCGGCCTCCTGCGCCGGAGGAGATCTGGACGCGGGCGTCGCGCGGTACGTAGGCGAAGTCGCTCACGGCGCCGAACACGTTGTTCCTGCCCCGCAGTTCGAAGATCTCACCTGCCGTCCGCACCGTACAGCCACCGGACAACGGCAGGACGATCCATTCGCTCTCCCCGGTGGCCAGCGTGTGAACACCGCCCGGTTCGAGTGCCAGGACGCGCAGGCTCGACCGCTCCCAGCCGGCCCGCTCCGGGCCGATGTCCAGGGCGTAGGGACCGCTCGCCGCGCGGCCGGCCCGGAGGTGGTGCCTCTGCTGCTCGTCGGACGTCGTCGTCATGGCTCCATCCCTACCCGTCGGCGGGCCTCGTTCACCGGAGTCACCGCCCTGCCTCGCTCACGGGGGCGGACCGGGCCTCGTTCACAGGAGTCCCACGGCCGTGTCGACGGCACCGGCCACGTCGCCGTCGGCCGGGTAGAGCAGCGAACGGCCGACGACCAGCCCCTGGACGGTCGGCAGCCGCAGCGCGCCGCGCCACCGTTCGTACGCCGTGTCCGGGTCGTCCCCGACCTCACCGCCGAGCAGCACCGCGGGCAGGGTCGAGGTCCGCATCACCCGCGCCATGTCCTCGGGGTCCTCCGTCACGGGGACCTTGAGCCAGGTGTACGCGGAGGTGCCGCCCAGCCCCGAGGCGATGGCGATGGACGTGGTGACGGCGGCGGCCCGCAGGTCGGTGCGGATCCCCGCGGGGGTGCGCCGGCAGAGGAAGGGCTCGACGAAGACGGGCAGCCGGTGGTCGGCCATGGCGTTCACGGTGCGGGCGGCGGTGTGCAGGGTGTCCAGGGAGCCGGGGTCGTGGTGGTCGATCCGCAGGAGCAGTTTGCCCGCGTCGAGTCCCTGCCGGGAGAGGTCGAGGGCGCGGTGGCCGGTGAAGCGGTCGTCCAGCTCGAAGGAGGCGCCGGCGAGTCCGCCGCGGTTCATGGAGCCGATGGCGATCCTGTCCTCCAGCGCGCCCAGGAGCAGCAGGTCCTCCAGGACGTCGGCGCCCGCGAGCACGCCGTCGACGCCGGGCCGGTCCAGTGCGACACGGAGGCGTTCGAGCAGGTCGAAGCGGTCGGCCATGGCCAGGTCGTCGCCGCCGGCGGCGAGGGCGCCGCGGGCCGGGTGGTCCGCCGCGATGATCATCAGCCGTCCGGTGGGCCCGAGGAGGGGCCGCCTGCGGCGGGCCGCGGCCGCCTCGGCGACGGCCTCGGGCCGGTGGGCGCGGATCCGGACGAGGTCGGCGGCGCCGGCCGCGGCGGGGCTCACGGGGCCGTCCCCGGGGCGGCCGCGGTCACCGCGCCGTCGGCGAGGGCCTGTTCGACCTCGTGCGGGTGGGGCATGGCGGAGGAGCAGGCGAGCCGGGAGGCCACGATGGCGCCGGCCGCGTTGGCGTAGCGCATGACGCGTTCCGTGTCCCAGCCGGAGAGGAGGCCGTGGCAGAGGGCGCCGCCGAAGGCGTCCCCGGCTCCCAGGCCGTTGACGACGTCGACGGGCAGGGGCGGGATCTCGGCGGTGGTGCCGTCGCGGTGGACGGCGAGGACCCCTGCCGGTCCCTGTTTGACGACGGCGAGTTCGGGTCCGGCTGCGAGCAGGGCGCGTGCGGCGGCGTGCGGATCGCGCTCCCCGGTGGCGACCTCGCACTCGTCGAGGTTGCCGACGGCGACCGTGGCGTGGGCGAGCGCCTCGCGGTAGTGGACGCGGGCGGCCTCGTCGTCCCCCTCGCGGGCGGCCGGGTCCTCCCCCTCCTTCACCTCGCCCCAGAACACGGGACGCCAGTCCAGGTCGAAGACGGTGACCCGCGGAGGACCGGACCCGCGCACGGCTGCACCACGGGCACCGCCGTGCGCGCCCTCCCCGGGGGTGCGGCCGTCCGGGGGTCCGCCGGGGGTGCGGGCGTCCGAGGCCTGTTCGGGTGTCCGTTGGCCCGGGGCCTCTTCGGGTGCCCGTTCGTCCAGGGCCTCGCTGCGGGCCCGGAGTGCGGTGAGGGTCGCGGTGCGGCTGGGTTCGGCGCACAGCCCGGTGCCGGTCATCCAGAAGACCCGGGCGGCCCGCACGGCGTCCAGGTCGAGTTCCTCGGCGCGGATCTCCAGATCGGGGGCCCGGGGCCGGCGGTAGAAGTAGAGGGGGAAGTCGTCCGGCGGGAAGATCTCGCAGAAGGTGACCGGGGTCGGGTACTCCGGCACGGCGGTCACCCACCGGTCGTCCACGCCGAACTCCCCCAGCGCCTGGTGCAGGTAGTCGCCGAAGGGGTCCCGTCCGGTCCGGGTGATCACCGCCGTCCGCCGTCCCAGCCGGGCGGCGGCCACGGCGACGTTGGACGGTGAGCCGCCGAGGAACTTCCCGAAGGTCTCGACCCGGGCCAGAGGCACACCGGTCTGCAACGGGTAGATGTCCACCCCGATCCGCCCCATGGTGATCACGTCGTACGGCTCAGGCATACGCATCCCTTCGACCCGGTCCTCCGACCGGTACTCCGTCCCGGCATCCCGGCGCCCCGCCCGGCACTTGGGCCCGGTGCTTCGTGCCGGTGCTTCGTGCCGGTGCTTCGGTCCTGTATGTCGTGCCGTCGGCCCTGTATGGCGTGCCGGTGCTTCGTCTCTGCGCCCGTCCCGTCGCCCGGCCCTGTCAGCCGGTCCGTCCTGTCAGCCCATCCGTCCCGCCGGCCGGCCTCCGGGACCGGGCGACGGGAGCCGGCCACGGCCGGACGGCCGACCCCAGGTCTAGCCCTCACCCGAAAGACTGTCAACACTTTGTCCGGACATTCGGACGAACTCTTGACACTGTTTCCCGAGGGCCGGAGGGTGGGCGATATGACCTCCTCCACGCCCTCTTCGGCCCGCATCCGCATCGGTTCGGCACCCGATTCGTGGGGGGTGTGGTTCCCCGACGATCCGCAACAGGTGCCCTGGGAACGGTTCCTCGACGAGGTCTCCGAGGCGGGGTACGAGTGGATCGAGCTCGGCCCCTACGGCTACCTGCCGACCGATCCCGCCCGGCTCGCGGACGAGACCGCCCGCCGGAATCTCGCCGTCTCCGCAGGCACGGTCTTCACCGGATTGCACCACGGCCCGGCGGTCTGGGACCGGACCTGGGCGCATGTCGCGGACATCGCGGCGCTCACCCGGGCGATGGGCGCCGGGTACCTGGTGGTCATCCCGTCCTTCTGGCGGGACGACAAGACGGGCGAGGTGCTGGAGGACCGTACGCTCAGCGCCGCGCAGTGGCGTGACCTCACCACCCAGACGGAGCGCCTGGCCCGCGAGGTGCGGGACCGCTACGGGCTGCGGATCGTGGTGCACCCGCACGCCGACACGCACATCGACAGCGAGGAGAACGTCAACCGCTTCCTCGACGCCACCGACCCCGGGCTGGTCTCCCTCTGCCTCGACACCGGCCACTACGCGTACTGCGGCGGGGACAGCGTGAAGCTCATCCGGACCTACGGCGAGCGGATCGGCTACCTGCACCTGAAGCAGGTCGACCCGGTGGTGCTCGCCGACGTCGTCGCGAACGGGGTGCCGTTCGGGCCGGCCGTGGCCCGCGGAGTGATGTGCGAACCGCCGGACGGAGTGCCTGCGCTGGAACCGGTCCTGGACGCCGCGCGCGCCCTGGACACCGACCTGTTCGCCATCGTCGAGCAGGACATGTATCCCTGTCCGCCCGACCGGCCGCTGCCCATCGCACGCCGCACCCGGGCGTTCCTCCGCACCTGCGGACCCGCCCGGCCGTCCTCCTGAGCCCGGGGCCCGGTTGCGCCGGGCCGGTCATCTTCCGGTGACGTATGTCCCGATTCCGCCCGCGCCGTGTCACGACCCGGCGACACCCCCTGCCCGGTCCGGGCGGCCTCTCGTTCTACGGCAGAGGTGCACGGACGTACGGAGAGGGGTCATTCATGACGGACAGAACGCTCTGGTCGTACAAGGACATCGCGGCGCACATCGAGGTCCGCCCGGACACGGTCCGCTCCTACCGGAAGCACGGGCTGCTGCCGCCTCCCGACGATGTCCGGCACGGGAAGCCCTTCTGGTTCGGGGACACCGTCCTCGCGTGGATCGCTTCCCGGCCCAGCAACCGGGGGCGTTGAGCCGGGGCGTCGAACCTGGGGCGTCGAACCGGGGGCGGGCCTGCGGGCTTCCCGCCGCCCGCAGGCCCGCCCCCGGCCTTCCTCCGCCCCTCGCCCCGGGCCGCACCCGCGGCCCGTCCCCGGGCCCCGCCGCCCGGAGGCCCGGGATATACCTGAGGTCCCGGCGGCCCTGGAGATCCGGCGGCCCCGGAGGTACCGCGCCGGTCCTCACCCCATGGCTCAGGCCCTCTTCGCCGGTTCGATGATCGTGACTCCCGCTCCGGGTGTGGTGTCCATCGCGGCGAGCGCGGCCGGGGCGGCGTCCAGGCCGATGGCCGAGGTCACCAGGAGGTCCGGTCGCAGGGTGCCCGCGCGGACCATGTCCATCATGGGCGGGTAGTCATGGGCGGCCATGCCGTGGCTGCCGAGGATCTCCAGCTCCAGGCCGATCACCCGTGCCATGGGGACGACGGGGTCACCGGCCACCGACGGCAGCAGCCCGACCTGGACGTGCCGGCCCTGTCGGCGCAGGCTCCGGACGGACGCGGCGCAGGTGATCGTCGAGCCCAGCGCGTCCAGCGACAGATGGGCCCCGCCGCCGGTCAGTTCGCGTACGGCCTCGTCCGCGCCGGCAGGGTGCGCGGAGGCGTCCACGCACGCGGCGGCGCCGAACGCCCGCGCCAGCTCCAGGGCCCGCTGCGAGACGTCGACCGCGACGACCCGGGCTCCGCAGGCCACCGCGATCATCACGGCCGACAGCCCGACCCCGCCGCAGCCGTGCACGGCGACCCACTCCCCCGGCGCCACCCGGCCCTGCCCCACGACGGCCCGGAACGCCGTGGCGAACCGGCAGCCGAGACCGGCCGCGGTGGCGGGCGACAGCCCTTCGGGCACCGCGACCAGATTCACGTCGGCCTGCTCCAGCGCCACGTACTCGGCGAAGGATCCCCAGTGGGTGAAGCCCGGTTGCGTCTGGCGCTCACAGACCTGCTGGGCGCCGGCCGCGCAGGCGGGACACCGGCCGCAGGCACAGACGAACGGCACGGTGACCCGGTCGCCGACGCGCCAGTTGTGCACGCCGGACCCCGTCTCCTCGACGACTCCGGCCAGTTCGTGCCCGGGGACGTGCGGGAGGGCGATACCGGGATCGTGCCCCATCCAGCCGTGCCAGTCACTCCGGCAGAGCCCCGTGGCCTCGACCCGGACGACCACTCCCCCGGCCGGGGGTGCGGGATCCGGGAGGTCCCGCACCCGGGCCTCCTGCCCGAACTCCTCGAACACCACTGCCCGCATCGGCTCCGCCTTCCCTGATCCGCCCGCTCGCCCCGCCGTACCCCGCCCCGACCGCCCCCGGACCGCCGTTCCTCGGTCACCCGCCCCGAGACCGGCCCCCCGCGACCGGACCGACGACCTGCCCGGCAACCGGCCCGGCGACCACCGTCCGCGGCCCGGACCTCGCCCCGGTCCCCGGCAGGCACCGCCGCCCGGCCCCCGGTCAGGCTCCCTGCGGGGCCCTGGGGCAGGGGCAGGGTCAGGCGAATCTACGCCCCGGCCGTGACGCTGTCCCGCTCCTGCTCCCGCCCGGCGGGCTCGGACCGCTCCCCCGTATGCCGCTCCGGGGCGGGGGCGGACTCCCCCTCGCTCAGCCCGAACCGCCGGTGGAAGGCGCGCAGCGGGGTGGGGGCCCACCAGGTCAGCCGGCCCGTCAGCTTCATCACGGCCGGCACCAGCAGACTGCGCACCACCATGGCGTCCATCAGCACGGCCAGCGCGATCCCGAGCCCGAGCATCTTGGTGTTGGTCACCCGTGAGGTACCGATGGCGACCATCACCACGGCCAGGATGACGGCCGCCGCGGTGATCAGGCCGCCGGTGTGCCGGAGTCCGAACGTCACCGCGTGTTCGTGGTCGCCGGTCCGGTCGTACTCCTCCTTGATCCGGGAGAGCAGGAACACGCCGTAGTCCATGGAGAGGCCGAAGGCCACACAGAACATCAGCACGGGCAGCGTCGTCTCGATGTCACCGGTGCTGGTGAAGGAGAGGATCCCGGAGAGGTGTCCGTCCTGGAAGACCCAGACCACCGCGCCGAACATCGCTGTCAGACTGAGCGCGTTGAGCACGACCGCCTGGAGCGGTATCAGGACGCTGCCGGTCAGCAGGAAGACCAGCAGCAGGGTCACCACGACGATGATGCCCACCGCCCAGGGCAGCCGGTCCGCTATGGCGTCCTTGGAATCGACCAGGACGGCCGCGGTGCCGGTGACCGTGGTGTCGAAGGGGGCCGGTACCGCCCGCAGCTCCCGGACCAGGTCCTGGGCACCCTGGCCGACGGCCTCGCCCTCGGGCAGGACGTCGTAGTACGCGAAGCCGTCGCCCACCACGGGGCCGTCCACCCGCAGCACCCCGGGGAGCGCCTCGATCCGCTCCTTGAAGCCGGTGTACCGGCCGGGACTCACGGCGCCCTCCGCGAGGACTTCGATGCCGCCTCCCGGGCTCCCGGGGAAGCCGTCCCGCAGGTGTTCCTGGACGACACGGGACTCGGCCGCGGCCGGCAGCTGCCGGTCGTCCGCGGTGCCGAACTTCACCCCGAGGAAGGGGAGTCCCAGGAGCACGAGCCCCACCGTGGTGACCACGGCAAAGACGGGGGCCCTGCGCATCACGAGCACCGAGAAGCGGGCCCATCCGCTGCCCGGGCCCCCGGACCCCTCCGGTGCGGAGACCGGCTTCCCGCGGCGGCGGCGCAGCAGCCGGCGCAGGTCCAGTGCGTTGACCCGCGGGCCGAGCAGCATCAGCGCGGCCGGCAGCAGGATGAGGGCAGCGGCGGCGGCCAGCAGCACCACGGCGATGCCCGCGTAGGCGAAGGAGCGCAGGAAGTACTGGGGGAAGACCATCATCGCGGCCAGCGAGACCGCCACCGTCAGCGCGGAGAAGAGCACCGTGCGGCCCGCCGTGCGCAGGGTGGTGCCGATCGCGACCCGCGGGTCGGCCCCGGCGGAGAGCTCCTCACGGAACCGGCGCACGAGGAACAGGGCGTAGTCGATGGCGAGTCCGAGCCCCAGGGCCGTGGTGAGGTTCTGGGCGAAGACGGAGACGTCGGTGAACTCGGTGATGCCCCGCAGCACCGCGTTGGTCCCGAGGATCGCGACGATCCCGACGCCGAGCGGCAGCAGGGCCGCGACCGCGCTGCCGAAGACCATGACCAGCAGCACCAGGGTGACCGGCAGAGCGATGAGCTCGGCCCTCAGCAGGTCCTCCTGGATGATGTTCTGCATCTCGTGCCGGACGGCGACGGGCCCGCCGACGGAGACCTGCACCGGGCCGTGCGCGCCCCGGTAGAGGGGGGCTATCCGGTCGAGGGTCTCGCCGGCCGCCTTCTCGTCCCCCTCGATCCGGGCGGCGACGATCGCCTCGTGTCCGTCCGAGGAGCGCAGGGCGGGGGACTTCGTCCGCCAGTACGAGCCGACGCCGGTGATGCCGGGCTCGGCCGAGAGCCGGTCGGTGAGCCGGGCCGCCTCGGCGGCCACCGCGGGGTCGTCGACCGAGGTGTCACCGCTGTCGAGGAGCAGCAGGAGGTTGGGCTGGGACGCGGGGAACTCGCGCTCCAGCACCTGGGTCGTGTAGGTCGACTCGGCGTCGGGCGCCTCCCAGCCACCGCTGCCCATCCGGTCGGCCACCCCGCCGCCCGCGAACACGGCGAGCGCCGTGATCACCAGTGCGGCCAGCAGCGTCAGCCGCGGCCGCGCGGTGACGAGGCGGGTCCACCCCCCGACGCGCTCCGAGCTGTTGACTTCCGACATGGTGCGGTGTCCCCTTCACCGGGACCCGGGCAGCACAGGGCAGCATGGGTCGGCCATTGCCACGTACACTGGCAAACACGAGTCCTCGCTCGTGTTTCATCAGAATGCGAGCGACCGCTCGTGTTTGTCAACCGCGTCTTGAGAGCTGGGGATCCACGGTGCCGGAGGCCAGAGCGGAAGAAGCGACCGCGACCGTGCGGAGCGGCGGGCGAAGCGCGCGCGAGCAGGACGGCGCACCCGGCGGGCCCGAGCGGCCCGACACGGATGCGGGCGGGACTGCCGCAGCCGGGGCAGCCACGGACGGGACTCCCCCCGCAGCGGCGCCGGCGGACGAGGCTTCCCCCGCAGGGGCCGCGCCCGGCGGCACCACCGGCCGGCCGCGCCGCCGCCAGGCGCGCGGCGAGGCCCGCGTCGCCCAGCTGCTGGAGGCCGCCGCGGCGGTCTTCTGCGCCAGCGGGTACAACGGCGCGAGCACCAACGCCATCGCCCGCGAGGCGGGCGTCTCGCCCGGCACGCTCTACCAGTTCTTCCCCAACAAGGAAGCGATCGCCATCAAGCTCGGCGAACAGCTCCTGCACCGCTGGCGGGAGACGTACGGCGCCGCGTTCGTCGTCAGCCGCATCGAGCTGCCCCTCGACGAGATGCTGAACACGGTCCTCGACCCCCTCATCGCCTTCAACTGCGAGAACCCGGCCTTCGCTGTGCTCACCCACGGCTCCGAGATCCCGGGCGTGATCACACGGGAGCACGACGCCCTGCACGCCTCGATGCTCACCAGGACGGAGGAGCTCCTCGGCGCCTACCTGCCGGAGCTGCCCGCGGACCAGGTCAGTCGCACCGCGGAGATGTCCTTCGTCCTGTTCAAGGCCGGACTCGACCTGGTCATGGCACACGAGGGCGCCGAGCGGGAGGCGTACACGGAGGAGCTGAAGGCCGTGATGCGCCGCTACCTGGAACCCCTGGTGTGCGACACACCCGACACGGAGGCGACTCGACCGCCCCATACCCCCTAGGGGTACCATGGCCTTGCGGGCAGGCTCACCGGACTCCCGGTACACCCTCGCACCACATCCGTCACACCTTGTGTGCCTGCGAAGAGGAGAACGTCATGACCACCGAGACAGACACGCCCCGGACCGCCGGCACCGGAGCGGAGGGCGTCACCGCGGTGTACGAGGTGACGGGCATGAGCTGCGGGCACTGCGAGGGGGCGGTCTCCGAGGAGCTCTCCGCGATCGAGGGCGTGACCTCGGTGAAGGCGGAGGCGGCAGCGGGCCGGGTGACCGTGACCTCCGCCGCGCCGCTGACCGACGAGGCCGTCCGCGCAGCCGTCGACGAGGCCGGATACGAGCTGGTGGGCCGCACCTGAGCCCGGCCGCCCCGCCACACCCCGGGCCCGGCGGCGACCCACCGGTCCGCTGCGCCCCGGCGGCCCACCGGCCCATCGCGGCCCGGCCCCCACAGGCTTCCCCCTCCCGGCCCCGCCGGCCCATCGGCCGGCAGCACCCCGGACCCACCGGCCCGCCGCACCCGGGAGGGGCTGCCGGCCCGGCTTCCCGCGCCCCGGCTCCCGCACCCCCGGAACTCGGGAGCGGAGGGCTTCAGCCCCGGGACGGGAGGACACTCCCGCACCCCCGGAGACCTCCCCTGCGAGCGGGCGGAGGCCGTACGGTACTTTCAGGCCAAGGCCGGTCGCCCGTCGCGATCGGGAGCAGCGACGGCCCGGCCGCGCGCAGGTTCATGGAGATCTCAAGGTGAACCCTGCCGCTTTCCACCTGTCGGGGCGTATTCTGTGCAGCATCAGAAGCAATCCTCCACGCTTCCGGCTACCGCGTGACCGCACTGCCTTCCGCTGCGTTCGGGCTGATCAGAGCCATGATCACAGAGGTCGGCGACGGGCGTTCGCACGGGTCTCCGCCGCGAAGGGCGGCCCGGGGTCGCACCCCTTCACACGATTTCCACAAAGAGACTTAGATCACACCGATTCGAGGGTAACCATCTGATGGGTTGGTGAGTCTAAGAGTGCGATGCCAAGGATGTCTTGGGGGACGTCCGATGGAGTGTCTTGGGGGACGCTCCTGGCAGCGTTGGCCGGGGCACGTGCACCGGGGAGCTTTGAGCGGCCCTCCTGTCCGTACGTACCCCGGCAGCCGCACAGCAGGACCGAACTGAATAGGCACCACCGCTCAACAACGGGAGTTCAGGCTCCCTGCAGACGCCCGGCCGGATCCCGTGGGGGGAATCCGCTCCGGGATATGGGAAGCGCCCTGTCCGTCGACCCGTGGGGGGATCGGCGGCGGGGCGTTTCTCGCATGTGCCAGGGGCGCATGACGGAGTCACCGCCACGACGGGCCGCCCGGCGCGACCGGCCCCCGGAACGCCGAAACGCCCCGGACGCCGCGCTCGGGACTGGGCGAGCGCGGCACGCGGGGCGAAGGATGCCGGCCGCGGACGGCCGGAGGCGGAGCGGTGGTTCTCGGGCGTCAGCGTCCCTCGGCCGGGACGAAGTCGCGCAGGACCTCACCGGTGTAGATCTGGCGCGGGCGGCCGATGCGGGATCCCGGCTCCTTGATCATCTCGTGCCACTGGGCGATCCAGCCGGGCAGGCGGCCGAGCGCGAACAGCACGGTGAACATCTCGGTCGGGAAGCCCATGGCGCGGTAGATCAGGCCCGTGTAGAAGTCCACGTTGGGGTAGAGGTTGCGCGAGACGAAGTACTCGTCGGAGAGCGCGTGCTCCTCCAGCTTGAGCGCGATGTCCAGCAGTTCGTCGGACTTGCCGAGCGAGGACAGCACGTCGTGGGCGGCGGCCTTGATGATCTTGGCGCGCGGGTCGAAGGACTTGTACACCCGGTGGCCGAAGCCCATCAGGCGGACGCCGTCCTCCTTGTTCTTCACCTTCTGGATGAAGGAGTCGACGTCGCCGCCGTTGGCCTGGATGCCTTCCAGCATCTCCAGGACCGACTGGTTGGCACCGCCGTGCAGGGGGCCCCACAGGGCGGAGATGCCGGCGGAGATCGAGGCGAACATGTTCGCCTGCGAGGAGCCGACCAGACGCACGGTGGAGGTCGAACAGTTCTGCTCGTGGTCCGCGTGCAGGATGAGCAGCTTCTCCAGCGCCGAGACGACGACCGGGTCCGGCACGTACTCCTGGGCCGGGACGGAGAACGTCATGCGCAGGAAGTTCTCGACGTAGCCGAGGTCGTTGCGCGGGTAGACGAACGGGTGGCCGATCGACTTCTTGTACGCGTACGCCGCGATGGTCGGGAGCTTGGCCAGCAGCCGGATCGTCGAGAGGTGGCGCTGCTCCTCGTCGAACGGGTTGTGGCTGTCCTGGTAGAAGGTGGACAGCGCGCTGACGACCGAGGACAGCATGGCCATCGGGTGGGCGTCGCGCGGGAAGCCGTCGAAGAAGCGCTTGACGTCCTCGTGCAGCAGCGTGTGCTGGGTGATCTCGTTCTTGAAGGCCGACAGCTCGTCGACCTTGGGAAGGTCGCCGTTGATCAGCGTGTAGGCGACCTCGAGGAAGGTCGAGCTCTCGGCGAGCTGCTCGATCGGGTAGCCGCGGTAGCGCAGGATGCCCTGTTCGCCGTCGAGGTAGGTGATGGCGGATTTGTACGCGGCCGTGTTGCCGTATCCGCTGTCCAGCGTGACCAGGCCCGTATGGGCCCGGAGCTTCCCGATGTCGAAGCCCTCGTCGCCGACGGTGCTGTTGATCACCGGGTAGGTGTACTCGTCGTCGCCGTACCGCAGTACTACAGCCTTGTTGGTGTGCTCGCTCACGTCATCCCTCACCGACGTAGTGCCTCTTCTTCGAGGTGCCCTGACTGTCTCCACCCTCCCCCATTCGGCTCAGGAGAGTGCACTCGGGGTCGTCCATTGGACCTATCGACGGCACTGAGTGCCGCCAACTTTCTCATCCTGCCCCCTGTCCCGCAGTTCCGGAAGAGCTCAGTGATGTTTCCCACCGTTTTGATCGATCATTTTTTCGGGAAGTCTTCCGCCGTACCGCCGCGGAGTCGGAAATCCAGTGCCGTACCACGCCTGCCGGCGGAAACGGTGCGGACCGCCTGGCCGATGGCCTTGCGCGAACCGACCAGCACGACCAGCTTCTTGGCCCTGGTCACCGCGGTGTAGAGCAGGTTCCGCTGGAGCATCATCCAGGCGCTGGTGGTGACCGGGATGACGACGGCCGGGTACTCGCTGCCCTGGGAGCGGTGGATGGTCATCGCGTAGGCGTGGGCGAGCTCGTCCAGCTCGTCGAAGTCGTACGCGATCTCCTCCTCCTCGTCCGTGCGGACCGTCAGCTTCTGCTCGTCGGTGTCGAGTGCGGTCACGACGCCGACCGTGCCGTTGAAGACGCCGTTCTCCCCCTTGTCGTAGTTGTTCCTGATCTGTGTCACCTTGTCGCCTACCCGGAAGACCCGGCCCCCGAACCGCTTCTCGGGCAGTCCGGGCCGCCCGGGGGTGATGGCCTGCTGGAGCAGCCCGTTGAGATGGCCGGCCCCGGCCGGGCCGCGGTGCATCGGGGCGAGCACCTGCACGTCACGGCGGGGGTTCAGGCCGAATTTCGCGGGGATGCGGCGGGCGGCGACATCGACGGCCAGCACTCCGGCGTCCTCCGTCTCGTCCTCCACGAAGAGGAAGAAGTCGTCCAGCCCCTGGGTCAGCGGCGGTACGCCGGAGTTGATGCGGTGGGCGTTGGTGACGACGCCGGACTTCTGGGCCTGGCGGAAGATGGTGGTCAGCCGGACGGCGGGCACGGGTCCCCCGTCGGCCAGCAGGTCCCGCAGCACCTCCCCCGCGCCGACCGAGGGCAGCTGGTCCACATCGCCGACCAGCAGGAGATGGGCACCGGGTGCCACGGCCTTGACGAGCTTGTTGGCCAGCAGCAGATCGAGCATCGACGCCTCGTCGACGACGACCAGGTCGGCGTCCAGCGGGCGCTCACGGTCGTACGCCGCGTCCCCGCCGGGCTTGAGCTCCAGCAGCCGGTGCACGGTGGAGGCCTCCGCCCCGGTCAGCTCCGAGAGCCGCTTCGCCGCCCGGCCGGTGGGGGCGGCCAGCACCACCTTGGCGTTCCTGGCGCGGGCCAGTTCGACCACGGAGCGCACGGTGAAGGACTTGCCGCAGCCGGGACCGCCGGTCAGGACGGCGACCTTCCTGGTGAGCGCGAGCCGCACGGCCGCCTCCTGCTCGGGGGCGAGCACGGCCCCCGTGCGTCCGGCGAGCCATCCGAGCGCCTTGTCCCAGTCCACGTCCTGGAAGCCGGGCATCCGGTCCTCCGGCGTCCGCAGCAGCCGCTGCACCTGGGCGGCCAGGGAGACCTCGGCGCGGTGGAAGGGGACGAGGTAGACGGCGGTGACGGGCTGTCCGTCCTCGGGGCCCGGCACCTTCTCCCGGACGACGCCCTCCGGGTCCTCGGCGAGTTCGGCCAGGCAGTCGATGACCAGCCCGGTGTCGACCTGGAGCAGCTTCACCCCGTCCGCGATCAGCCGTTCCTCGGGCAGGAAGCAGTGCCCCTGGTCGGAGGACTGGGAGAGGGCGTGCTGGAGTCCGGCCTTGACCCGCTCGGGGCTGTCGTGCGGGATGCCGACCGCCTGGGCGATGCGGTCGGCGGTGAGGAAGCCGATGCCCCAGACGTCGGCGGCCAGCCGGTAGGGCTGGTTCTTCACGACGGAGATCGAGGCGTCCTCGTACTTCTTGTAGATGCGGACGGCGATCGAGGTGGAGACGCCGACGGTCTGGAGGAAGACCATGACCTCTTTGATCGCCTTCTGCTCCTCCCAGGCCGCGGCGATCATCTTCGTCCGCTTCGGGCCGAGTCCGGGCACCTCCACGAGCCGCTTCGGCTGCTGCTCGATGATGTCCAGGGTGTCGACGCCGAAGTGGGTGGTGATGCGGTCGGCCATGACGGGCCCGATGCCCTTGATCAGCCCCGACCCGAGGTAGCGGCGGATGCCCTGGATGGTCGCCGGGAGGACGGTCGTGTAGTTGTCCACCTGGAACTGCTTGCCGAACTGCGGGTGGGAGCCCCAACGCCCCTCCATCCGCAGGGACTCGCCGGGCTGGGCGCCGAGCAGCGAACCGACGACGGTGAGCAGGTCACCCGCCCCGCGCCCGGTGTCGACGCGGGCGACGGTGTACCCGTTCTCCTCGTTGGCGTAGGTGATGCGCTCCAGGACGCCTTCGAGTACGGCCGTGTGGGACATGGGTCGACGGTATCGGGCGGGTACGACAGCACGGGCCCCGGCCGGCGGGCCGCGGTGCGGGGAACGGGCACCACCCGGCCCCCGCGCACCGCGTACCGGACGCCCCGTGTCAGAGGTCAGGCGATCGTGGAGTACCACTCGCCGTAGGCGTGGTCGTAGCCCGCGGACTGGTCGTACATCCAGCCGCGGATGTTGACCTCGGTGTTCTCCACGAAGTCGAAGTCGAAGTCCTTCCGCGAGCCCTTTCCACCGGAGTTGCAGCGCGAGTAGAGCTTCCTCTTGCCGGTGGACACCGGCGTGGCGTAGAAGTCGATGCAGACGGACTCCCCGTCCGCGTAGTCGTCGTAGATCCCTATGTGGTCGCCGTCCGTGGCGAAGTAGACGCGGCCGTGGGTGTTGAACGGCGACGCGGGCCGCTCCCAGATGATCGTGTCGATCTCCTTCGCCTGGGCCGGTGAGGCGAAGCAGATCGTGGCGGCCGCGGCCAGGAGGAGTGCGGCCGGACGGTGAACGCGCATATGTGTGCCCCTTGTCGGGTTCGGGTCCGGCTCCTGCCGCTGTCGGGCACGAACCGCGGGAAAGGCCGCAGAATGTCACGGTTCGGCGCGGGTGGTGAGGGTGTTTTCGGGACTGCCGCCCTCCGTACGACGACCCCGCCTCCCGGGTGGCCGGGGCCCCGCGTTCCGCGGGTACGGGCGGGTGGGGCTCCCGGTGCGTGCGGTGAGCGGGAAAAAGACACCTCGGCCCCGCCCGGAACGGGCCCGTGGCGCCGCCCGGGCGGGCCGCGGGCGGACGGACGCGCACGGCGCGAGGGTCGCCTCCCGCCTGCTTCCGGACACGTCCGGGCGGGCGCTCCGGCGCCGGCCCGCACCCGCTCCGAACGGCCCGTACCCCTGTGGGGCCCTAAGGTCGGGGGTTCGGGAAGGGGGTTCCGGATGGACCGGACCGTACGCTCGGTGGACGACGTACTGGCGCTCATGGACAGGCTGTTCGCACCGGAGGCCGACCGCTGGACCGGCGGGGCGGGCGCCTGGTGGGACGCGTTCTACGCGGACCGGTCGCAGCCCGTGCCGTTCTTCGTGGACAAGCCGGACGAGCACCTCGTCTCCGCGCTCGACCGGGGCCTGATCACGCCCGGCCGCGCACTCGACCTGGGCTGCGGACCGGGACGCAACGCCCTGTTCCTGGCCTCGCGGGGATTCGAGGTGGACGCCGTCGACCTGTCGCGCGGGGCCCTCGCCTGGGCCGGGGAGCGGGCCGCCGAGGCGGGTGCCGCCGTCCGCTTCCACCACGGCGACGCCTTCGCGCCGGACGCCCCGGACGGTCCTTACGACCTGATCCACGACTCCGGCTGCTTCCATCACCTGCCGCCCCACCGCCGCGTCAGCTATCTCCGGCTCGTGGAGCGGTCCCTCGTCCCGGGCGGGCACCTCGTCCTGACGTGCTTCGCCTCCGGCGCGATGGGCTCCGAACTGTCCGACGCCGACCTCTACGGCGCCGCGGGGCTCCAGGGCGGCCTCGCCTACACGCCCGAGTCGCTGCGCTGGATCTTCTCCGGGATGGAGGAGGTCGAACTGCGGCGGATGCGGGACGAGCCGGCCGGATCGCCGTGCTTCGGCGAGGACTTCCTCTGGGCCGCGCTCCTCAGGAAGCCGGACGGGCCCGGCCCGGCACCCTCGTCCGGACGAGCCCCCCGGTGACGACCGGGGGGCTCCACCGCGCGGGCCGGAGCCCCGGGGTCACACCGTGAGCTTCACGGCCTCGAACCACCGGTTGTTGTCGGTGGTGCCGACGAACATGTACTCGGGCCGGCTGTTCTTGCAGTACTGCGGCCCCCAGCCGCCGTCGCCCATCTTGGCCGTGTGGCAGACGCCGCCCTTGCCGACGTTCATGGCGAAGCCCGTCAGGAACGGGGCGCCGTTCTTCGCGCTGCCTATGTAGTTGTCCTTGCCGTCCGCGACGACGGCCGTCCAGCTCGGGGCCCACGTGGCGTTGCCGTTGCTCGCACCCGGGTCGTGCAGCAGGGCGTTGGCGGAGGACCCGCCGACGTTCCACACCGCGATGTTGAGGGCGGTGATCTTCTTGCCCTGGCCCGCCGTGCCGGTCATCGTCCCGTCACACACCGGTGTCTGCCAGCCGCTCCCCGGCACGAAGGCCCGGTAGCAGATGTGCCGCCCCCCGGGATCGCTCGCGGCGAGGCCCTTCAACGCGCCGGCAGCCGTGTTCGTCATCACCCTGGCCGCGGCCGCCTTCGGCTTGGGCTCGGGCTCTGGCTCGGCCGACGGCGAGGCCTTCACCGGCTCGGGGGCCGGCGGCTCGGACGGCTCCGGCTTCTCCTTCCGCTTCTCCTCGCTCGGAGTCGCGGAAGGGGTCGGCGACTTGCTGGTGTAGGCCTCCGGCTCCTCGGAGCGTTCGGCGCCCAGGACCGTGACCGCCGCGTTCTGCGTGCGGTCCTTCTCGGGCTCGCGGTCGTCCTGGCCCGCCACGAGGAACGGGACGGAGACCAGGAGCGCGCCGATGACCGCCGCCGCGGCCAGCACCGGTTTCCTCGGGCGGCTGCCCAGCAGTTCGCCGGCCGTCCGCGTACCCGCGCCGCCACTCCCGACCGCCGCCACCGCCACCGCAGTGCCCGGGGACCCGCCGACGGCGCCGGTCGCGGACGCCGCCGAGGTCGGAGCAGCGGTGCTCCCGCCGGAGTCGGCCGACGCCGCTCCGGGCGCCTCCTCCGTCGACGGCTCCGGGACGCCGGCGCCGCGGGCAGGAGCTGCGGCCTCGCCGGCAGCCGCCCGCCCGGCTGTCTGTGCCCCGGTGTCCGCGCCCTCCGGAGCCCTGTTCCCGGCGCCCTCGCTCGCCGGACCGTGTCCACCGGCGTCCGGCCCGGCCGCTGCGGCCGACGCGTCGCCGCGCCCGCCGCCCGGCTCCAGGGCACCACCGTGGTCTCCGGCCGCGTCCTGCGCCGGCACCGTCCGGTGGTCCGGCGGCGACGAGGGCCCGGACGCGTCGGAGGCGCCGGAGGACGTGCCCGACCTCGGCGGTACGGGGCTGGAAGGATCATGCTCACGCGCCATGCGACTTCCTTCACTCATAGGGGGCGTCGTTTTCCACGCTCCGCAGCCACGCGCGACCGGGCCCACCCTCCTCGGCCACCGGGTGGGCGAAGTCCTCTGCCCAGCAGGCGCCTTGACGGAGAGCGAGGGCTGATGTGCCTCAACGGCCCGGACCTGGCACGACGGTACAGGAACTGCGCCGGCCATGGTCGGCCGACGGAGTCCGGCACCGACGGCACGCCCCTGCGCGCTCAGTCCATGACCGCGGTGGCCTCGATCTCCACCAGGTGGGCGGGGACGTCCAGCGCCGCGACCCCCAGGAGTGACGCCGGCGGGGCGGCGGTGATCCCGAGCCGCTCCGTGGCCCGGGCGATGCCCGCGAGGAGCAGGGGCATCTTGTCGGGGGTCCAGTCGACGGCGTACACGGTCAGCTTCGTCACGTCGTCGAAGGAGCCGCCGACCCCGGCCAGGGCGGTGCCGATGTTGCGGTAGCACTGTTCGACCTGGGCGGCCAGGTCGCCCTCGCCGACCGTGACGCCGTCGGCGTCCCAGGCCACCTGGCCGGCGATCGAGACCAGCTTCGAGCCGGTCGCGACGGACACCTGGCGGTAGACGTCGATCGCGGGCAGTCCGGCGGGGTTCATCAGGGTGACGGTCATGCTCTGTGCCTCCTCCTCGCGTGGGCCGGCCGGCCCACGTGCTCTCTTGTGGATACTCGGTCACCGTAGGAGAGTGTGGGCTGACGTGGAAGAACGCACTTTTCGGTGACAGGGGAACCTCATGGTGACCAAGCAGTTCAGCGGCTCGCCCGAGGAGCAGGCGGATCTGCGGCGGGCCGATTCGCTCGCGCGGGAGATCTTCTCGGACGTCGCCAACAAGTGGGCGCTACTGATCATCGAGGCGCTGGGCGAGCGCACCCTGCGCTTCAGCGAGGTACGGGCCGAGGTCGAGGGCATCAGCCACAAGATGCTCACCCAGAACCTGCGCATGCTGGAGCGCAACGGGCTGGTCGAGCGGACGGTGCACCCCACGGTCCCGCCGAAGGTGGAGTACACCCTGACCGGGCCGGGCCAGGGGCTGCGGAGGACGGTCGACGTGATGTGCGACTGGACCCACCGGCACCTCGGCCACATCGAGGCGTCCCGGCGCGCCTTCGAGGGCTGAGACCTCCGGCGCCCGAGGCGCGCCGGCAGCGGAGCCGCGGGGCCTCCGGCGCCGGTCCGCGTCCGGCCGGCGCGCGGAGCGGCGTCCGGGACCGTGCGGCTGCGCCGGGCACGGGGCTCCGGGCAGAACGCGGGACGGGGTGCGCAGAAAGCGGAATGGGGCCCGGCCATGAGGCCGGACCCCCCTCGCTCTCCCCCTCCGTCGGGCTTCCCGAATCCCCCCGGACCCCTCCCCGGAAGTCCCGACGCAGAGTACGACCGGGGAGGGTACGCAAAGGTTGCACGCCTTGACGATCTCTTTACCTTTACGTCGTCGACCGCCTCTCAGCAGGCGTGTTCCAGATAGCGTGCGGCCACTTCGGCGATCACCTCGGCGCCGTCACGCGCCCAGAGCCCCTCGTTGAAGATCTCGACCTCGATCGGGCCGTCGAAGCCGGTGGCCTCGACCTGGCGGCGCAGGGCGCGGAAGTCCACACAGCCGTCGCCGAGTTGTCCCCGGCCCACCAGGACGCCCGCCGGGAGCGGGGTGATCCAGTCGGCCAGCTGGAAGGAGTGGATCCGTCCGCCGGCGCCCGCCCGGGCGATCTGGGCGGCGACCCGGTCGTCCCACCAGACGTGGTAGGCGTCCACGACCACCCCGACCTGCTCGGCCGGGAACCGCTCCGCGAGGTCCAGGGCCTGGGCGAGGGTGGAGACCACGCAGCGGTCCGAGGCGAACATCGGGTGCAGCGGCTCGATCGCCAGCCGGACGCCCCGCTCGGCGGCGTACGGCGCCAGTTCGGCCAGGGCGTCGGCGATCCGCTCCCGCGCCGCGTGCAGGTCCTTGTCCCCGGCGGGGAGTCCGCCCGAGACGAGGACCAGGGTGTCGGTGTGCACGCCCGCGGCCTCGTCGACCGCCGCGCGGTTGTCGTCCAGGGCGCGGGCCCGCTCGGCGGGGTCGGTCGCGGTGAGGAAGCCGCCGCGGCAGAGGCTGGTGACGGTGAGGCCCGCGTCCTTCATCAGCCGCCCGGCGCGCTCGACGCCGTACTCCTGCACCGGGGCGCGCCACAGGCCGACGCTGCCGACGCCCGCCGCGGCGCAGCCCGCGACGAGCTCGGGCAGGGACAGCTGCCGGACCGTCTCCTGGTTGACGGACAGGCGGGACAGCTCGCTGCTCATCGGTTTCCCCCGTGGACGGTCAGCAGGGCGCGCATCCGGGACTCGGCCAGCCCGGGGTCCGGGAACAGGCCCAGCCGGTCGGCGAGTTCGTAGGCCTTCGCCAGGTGCGGCAGCGAGCGGGCCGACTGGAGACCGCCGACCATCGTGAAGTGGTCCTGATGGCCCGCCAGCCAGGCGAGGAGGACCACACCCGTCTTGTAGAAGCGGGTCGGGGCCTCGAACAGATGCCGGGACAGCGCGACCGTGGGGTCCAGCAGGGCGCGGAAGCCGGCCGGGTCCCCGGTGTCCAGGACCCGCACCGCGTGCGCGGCCAGCGGGCCGAGCGGGTCGAAGACGCCGAGCAGGGCGTGGCTGAAGCCCCGGTCGTCGCCCGCGATCAGCTCGGGGTAGTTGAAGTCGTCGCCGGTGTAGCAGCGCACCCCGCTCGGGAGGCGGCGCCGTACGTCGATCTCGCGCTCGGCGTCCAGGAGCGAGATCTTGATGCCGTCGACCTTGTCCGGGTGTTCGGCGATGACCTTCAGGAAGGTGCCGGTGGCGGCGTCGAGGTCCGTACTGCCCCAGTAGCCGTCGAGCGCCGGGTCGAACATCGGGCCGAGCCAGTGGAGGATCACCGGCTCGGTGGCCTGGCGCAGGAGGTGGGCGTACGTCTCCAGGTAGTCCTCGGGGCCCTTCGCCGCGGCGGCCAGCGCCCGGGAGGCCATCAGGATCGCCTGCGCCCCGCTCTCCTCGACCAGGGCGAGCTGCTCCTCGTACGCGGCGCGCACCTCGGCCAGGGTGGCGGGTCCGGTGAGCTGGTCGGTGCCCACGCCGCAGGCGATCCGGCCGCCCACGGACCTGGCCTCGGCGGCCGAGCGGCGGATCAGCTCCGCCGCGCCGGCCCAGTCCAGGCCCATGCCGCGCTGGGCGGTGTCCATGGCCTCGGCGACGCCCAGGCCGTGCGACCAGAGGTGGCGGCGGAAGGCGAGGGTGGCGTCCCAGTCGACGGCGGCCGGGTCGCCGGGGCTGACGTCGGCGTACGGGTCGGCCACCACGTGGGCGGCGGAGAAGACCGTACGGGAGACGAGCGGCGCCCCGGAGGGTGCCAGGTCGAGCGGGGTGGTGCGGGGTTCGTACGGGCCCTGCGGGAGGTGGATGGTCACAGGTTCAGCTCCGGTACGGCGAAGCGGCGGCCCTCGGCGGCGGACCTCAGCCCGAGCTCGGCGAGCTGGACGCCGCGGGCGCCCGCCATCAGGTCCCAGGTGTAGGGCTCGTCGAGGGCGATGTGCCGCAGGAAGAGCTCCCACTGCGCCTTGAACCCGTTGGCGAACTCGGCGTTGTCGGGTACCTCCTGCCACTGGTCGCGGAACGGCTCGGTGACCGGGAGGTCGGGGTTCCAGACCGGCTTGGGGGTGGCGGAGCGGTGCTGGACACGGCAGTTGCGCAGCCCGGCGACGGCGGAGCCGTGGGTGCCGTCCACCTGGAACTCGACGAGCTCGTCGCGGTTGACGCGGACCGCCCAGGAGGAGTTGATCTGGGCGACGGCGCCGCCCGCCAGCTGGAAGATGCCGTACGCGGCGTCGTCGGCGGTGGCGGCGTAGGGCTTGCCCTGCTCGTCCCAGCGCTGCGCGATGTGCGTCGTGACGTGCGCCGAGACGGTCGTGACCTGGCCGAACAGCTCGTGCAGGACGTACTCCCAGTGCGGGAACATGTCGACGACGATGCCGCCGCCGTCCTCCGCGCGGTAGTTCCAGGAGGGGCGCTGGGCCTCCTGCCAGTCCCCTTCGAAGACCCAGTAGCCGAACTCGCCGCGCACGGAGAGGATCTCGCCGAAGAAGCCGCCGTCGATGAGGCGCTTCAGCTTGATCAGGCCCGGGAGGAAGATCTTGTCCTGGACGACGCCGTGCTTGATGCCGGCGTCGCGGGCGAGGCGGGCCAGTTCGAGGGCGCCCTCGACGTCGGTGGCGGTGGGCTTCTCGGTGTAGACGTGCTTGCCGGCGGCGACGGCCTTCTTGATCGCGTCGACGCGTGCCGAGGTGACCTGGGCGTCGAAGTAGACGTCGATCGACTCGTCGGCGAGCACCGCGTCCAGGTCGGTGGACCACTCGGTCAGCCCGTGCCGGTCCGCGAGGGCCTCCAGGGCGTGGGCGCGCCGGCCGACGAGCACGGGTTCCGGCCAGAGCACCTCGCCGTCACCGAGGTCGAGGCCGCCCTGCTCGCGGATCGCGAGGATCGAGCGCACCAGGTGCTGCCGGTACCCCATGCGTCCCGTGACGCCGTTCATGGCGATGCGCACTGTCCTGCGTGTCACGAAAGTTCCCTCCGTACAGCCGTAGCAAGCGCTTTCTATCCGGTATGACGCTAGCCTGCCGACAGCGGCCCGGACAAGAGGGGCGCTCCACGACTCCTCGGAGGAGAGCGATGACCGTCACCCTGGCGGACGTGGCGGCCCGCGCCCGGGTGTCCCCGGCCACCGTGTCCCGTGTCCTGAACGGCAACTACCCGGTGGCGTCGTCCACCCGGGACCGGGTGCTGCGCGCGGTCGACGAGCTGGACTACGTGCTGAACGGCCCGGCCAGCTCGCTCGCCGCCGCCACGTCCGACCTGGTGGGCATCCTGGTCAACGACATCGCCGACCCCTTCTTCGGCATCATGGCGGGCGCCGCGCAGAGCGAGATCGGCGGGCCGGGCGACGGATCGGGCCGGGCCGGCGGCGAGAAGCTCGCGGTGGTCTGCAACACGGGCGGCTCCCCCGAGCGTGAACTCACCTACCTCACCCTGCTGCAGCGCCAGCGGGCCGCGGCCCTGGTCCTCACCGGCGGCGCCCTGGAGGACCCGGCCCACCAGGCCGCGATGGCCGTGAAGCTGGCCAAGCTCGCGGACGCGGGGACCCGGATCGTCCTGTGCGGGCGCCCCCCGCTGCCGGACACCGACGCGGTGACCGCGGCGCTGGCCTTCGACAACCGGGGCGGCGCCCGACGCCTCACCGCGCATCTGATCGGCCTGGGGCACCGGCGGATCGGCTACGTCGCCGGGCCCCGGGAACGCACCACGACCCGGCACCGGCTGGAGGGCCACCGTGCGGCCATGAAGGCGGCCGGGCTGTACGGCGACGAGGAGAGCGTCACCGTGCACGGTCCTTACGACCGGGCCTCGGGCTACGACGCCACGCTCGGGCTGCTGCGCCGCGAGCCCGGGCTGACGGCCGTCGTCGCCGCCAACGACACGGTGGCGCTGGGGGCCTGCGCGGCGGTGCGGGACCTGGGGCTGCGGATCCCCGAGGACGTCTCGGTGGCCGGCTTCGACGACCTGCCGTTCTCGGTGGACGCCGTCCCGGCGCTGACGACCGTACGGCTGCCGCTGTTCGAGGCGGGGGCGCGGGCGGGACGCCTGGCGATGGGCAAGGAGACGCCGCCGCCCGGGGGCACCGCGACCATCGCCGCCGAGCTGATGGAACGGGGATCGACCGCCGCCCCGGCGGCCGGCTGACCCGGGGCCCGTACGCGCCCGCGCCCGCCCGCCACGACGGGTCGGTGCGCACTCCCCCGCCGCCCCGGACCCGTGCCGGCCCACGCGCCACCGTCCGCCCGGGACCGCTCCCCCCACGCATCCCTGACCGCCCCGGACCCCTTACGCACGCGCACCCCTGGCCTCCCCGGATCCCGTACCCACGCGCATCCCGACCGCTCCGGATCCCGTAGGCACCCGTCCCGGCACCCGGTGAACTCCCTACGCGCCCGTCGCGTCGGGCCCCGGACCCACGTTGACCTGGTACGCCCGGGCCGCCGGGGTGCCGTACCCCGAAAGATGGGGGCGACTCCCCCATGTGCCGGGCCCGGCCGCACTCCAGGATGGGCACGGGAGAACCGCCGGGGCTCCCCGGGCCGGGGAGGTGAACGCGGTGGTGGAGAAGGAAGCGATCGGCGGTACGGCGTTGTCGGGGGACACGGACGACGGGGGCCGTGCGGCCGTACCGGACACCGCCGGCCTCCTCGGCTTCCGGGAGCACGGCGACCCCTGGTGGGCGCCCGGCACCGTCGGACCGCGTCCGGCGGCCGAGCCCGCGTGGGCGGGGTTCGTCCGGGAGGCCGTCGCCCGGGCGCCGCGCTCGCCGCGGATCGCGGACCGGGACTATCCGGACCTGACCGGTTTCGCCCTGGTCGTCGCCCCGTTCGCGGCCCGGGCCGCCGACCGGATGGCGGGCACGGTGCCCGGTCCGGCCGCCTGCTCCGCCGCGGTCCGCGACGGCTTCCGGCGCGACGTGGAACGGCGCCTGGCCGTGCTGGCGGCCCGGACCCTCGTGTCGGAACTGCACGAGGCACGGATCGGCGGCAGGCTGACGGGGTCCGGGCCGCACGAGCGCTTCCGGGACTTCCTGCGGCTGACCGCGAGCCGGGCGGGCCTGTCCTCGCTGGTCACCGCCTATCCGGTGCTGGCCCGGGTGCTGGCGCGGTCGGCCATGAACGCGGCCGACGCGTTCGCCGAGATGCTCGGCAGGCTCGCGGCGGACGGCGATCTCCTCGGCTCCTTCCCGGCGCCGGGCGGCGGGGATCTCCTCGGCTCCGCGCCGGTGCCCGGGGACCGGGGGGCGGGACGGTTCGCCGGCCGCGGTCCGGACAGCCTGACCGAGGTCGATCCGGGGACCGGCGACAGCCACCGCGGGGGGCGGTCGGTGATGCTGCTGCGGTTCGCCGACGGCGCCCGGCTGGTCTACAAGCCGCGCCCGCTCGCCGCGCACCGCCACTTCGGCAGTGTGGTGCGGTGGTTCGACTCCCTTCCCGGGACGCCCGGCCTGCGGGTGCCCCGGGTCCTGGACCGGGGCACGTACGGCTGGGCCGAGTTCGTCGAGGGCGCTCCCTGCCGCTCGGCGTCCGAGACCACGCTCTTCTACCGGCGCCTGGGCGCGCTGCTGGCCCTGCTGCACGTCCTGGACGGCACGGACCTGCACCACGAGAACCTCATCGCGTGCGGGGCGCATCCCGTCCTGGTCGACGTGGAGACGCTGTTCCACCCGCCGCTGACCCAGGTACCGCACGCCGATCCGGCCGCCCGCGCCCTGCACGGCTCGGTGCACCGCGTCGGGCTGCTCCCCCAGCTGCTGATCGGGGACGCCACCGCGCTCGACATGTCCGCGGTCGGCGGCGGCCGGGCGGCCTCCTCCCCGCTGGAGACGGCCTCCTGGGCGGCGGCGGGCACCGACACCATGCATCTGGTGCGCGCCACGGGGCGGTTCGCCGCCTCGGCCAACCGCCCCACCCTGGACGGGGCGCCCGCCGATCCGTTCCGGTTCACCGACGCCCTGTGCGACGGCTTCCGGGCCGCCTACACCGCCGTCGCCGACGCACGGGACGAACTGCTGGGGCCCAAGGGGCTGCTGCGCCTCTTCGCGGACGACGAGACCCGCTTCGTGCCCCGGCCGACCTGGACCTACGCCACGCTGCTGCACGAGTCGACCCACCCCGACCTGATGCGGGACGCCGCCGAACGCCAGCAGGTGTTCGCCCTGCTGCGCACCGGCGCGCTGGGCACCCCCGCACTCGCCGGCCTGGAGGACGAGGAGATCGCGGAGCTCTGGCAGGGCGACGTCCCGGTGTTCACCACCCGCCCGGACCGCACGGACGTGTGGAGCGGCGGCGGGCGCGGACTGCCGGGGCCCGCCGGGCCCTCCGGGCTGGCACGGGTGGAGGCGAAGGTCCGCGCCCTGGACACCGTGGACCGGCTGGACCAGGAACGGATCATCCGTACGGCCATGGTGAGCACCTCCACCGAGCCCCCGCACGGCGGTACCGGGTCCGCGCGGCCCCGCACCGAGGCCACCGCGCCGGAGCCGGAGCGGCTGCTGTCCGCCGCCCGTTCGGTCGGCGACCAGCTCGTCTCGCTCGCGTACGACAGCGGCAGCCGGACCAACTGGCTCGGCCTGGAGCTGCTCGGCGAGCGCTACTGGCGTCTCACCCCGCTGGCCGCCGACCTCGCGGGCGGCTACACCGGGCCCGCGCTGTTCCTCGCGCAACTGGCCTCCCTGACCGGGGCGGCCAGGTACGCCGACGCGGCCCGGGCCGCTCTGGCGCCCCTGCCGGGCCTGCTGGACGCGCTGCATCTGCGCGGGGACGAGCTCGGGGCGCTCGGTTCCGGCGCGTTCGCCGGTCTCGGCGGGATCGCGTACGCCCTGACGGAGGTCGGGACGCTGCTGGACGACAGCCGGGTGCTGGACTGGGCGGGCCCCGCCACCCGCCTGACCTGTGCGGCGGCTTCGGCCGAGGAGGGGCTCGGGGTGCGCGGCGGCGCGGCCGGCGGGCTGGTGTCGCTGCTCGCGGTGCACCGGACCACCGGCAGGACCGAGGCGTGGCGCGGCGCCGAGCGCTGCGCCGAGCGGCTGCTCGCGGCCGCTGCCGACCCGTCGGGGGACGCGTCCGGTGCGGCGCCCGGGGACACGCACCGGGGCCCGGCCGAGGGGGGTTTCGCGGACGGGGCGGCGGGCGTCGGCTGGGCGCTGCTGCGGTTCGCCGCGGCGGGCGGCGGCCCGCGCCACCGGTCCGCCGGGCTGGACGCGCTGCGCCGTGCCGTGCGGAGCGCGGGCCCCGCCAGGTCCTGGTGCGCGGGGGTGTCGGGGGTCGCCCTGGCGGTCGCCGACAGCCCCGAGGCGCTGGCCGACCCGGAGCTGCGCGACTGGCTCGCCGAGCGGGCCGGTGAGGTGGCCCGGGCGGCGCCGCAGGGCGACGACAGCCTGTGCCACGGCGAACTGGGCGTGCTGGAACTCCTCGGCCACGCCTCCCTCCCCCGGCTGCGTCCCCACTGGCTGCGCCGGACCGGCACCCTGCTGGCCGCCGCCGACCGGGCGCAGCCGCACTGCGGGACGCCCGGACACGTACCTCACCCCGGGCTGCTCACCGGCCTGGCGGGCATCGGACACGGGCTGCTGCGGGCGGGGTTCCCCGACCGGATCGGCCCGGCACTGCTCATGCGCCACTCCGCGGGGTCCGACCGGACCCACGCGCCCATGACCTTCCCGACCAACGACCAGAGGACGAGGCAGAAATGACGCAGATCAGCGAATCGGCCGGATACGTGGACGTCACCGCGGCGCACGAGGGCGCCCCCGAGCACCCCGCGGGCCGGATCTCGTTGGGGAACAACGGAGGACTCGGTCTGCGGACCAGACTTCTCAGCGCGTCGGACGGGTACGGGGACGGCCCCGACCTGCCGTGGACCACGTTCACCGTCCCGATGTGACCCTTTTCCCCGCCACTGCGCACGTCATGGCCGGGAATGTGCCTACTGCCGCACTCTGTGCAGCTCCAGTAGCCTGCGGCCATGCGTGCGAATTCGCCGGTCGTCGTCGGGCGTGACGAGGAGATCGGTCTGCTGAGCAGCGCCCTGGACGCCGCACGCCGGCGTTCGGGGCGCGCGCTGTTCCTCGTCGGTGAGGCGGGGATCGGAAAGTCCCGGCTGGTGGGCGAATGCGCCTACCGGGCCTACGGGTTGGGCATGCCGGTGCTGCGCGGCCGGGCGGGTTCCACCGGTCTGGTGGTGCCGTTCCGTCCGCTGGTGGAGGCCCTGTCGTCCCACTTCCGCGCGGCGGGCACCCCGAAGGACCCGGAACTCGCCCCGTACCACCCGGCGTTGGCCAGGCTGGTGCCGGAGTGGCGGAGCGGGGCGCCGGCCGGTTACACGGAGACCGTGGTCGAGCTGGCGGAGGCCCTGCTGCGGCTGCTGTCGGTCCTGGGCCGGGACAGCGGCTGCGTGGTGCTGCTGGAGGACCTGCACGACTGCGACACGGAGACCGTCGCGGTCGTCGAGTACGTCATCGACAACCTGGCGGACCTCCCGGTCCTGCTGCTGGGCACCCTGCGCCCGGAGCCGGGGACCGCGCTGGACCTGGTGCGCTCCGCCGAGCAGCGGCACACCGCGGCGGTGGTGGAGTTACGCGGGCTCGACGACGCCCACGTGCGGGCCCTGACCGGCGCCTGCCTGGAGACGCCGCCCGAGCTGATACCCGAGGCGGTCCAGCAGAGGCTGGTGGAGCGCGCGGCGGGCAATCCCTACCTGGTCGAGGTGCTGCTCGACGACCTGCTCGACACCGGCAGGCTGCGGCGCACCGAGGACGGCTGGCAGGAGGCCGGCGCGCCCGGCGGGGCCCTGCCGTCGCGCATCCTGCGGAGCTGGTCGCACCGGCTGGACCGGATGGACGAGCCGGTGCGGGACCTGCTGCTGACGGCGGCCACCCTGGGCGGCCAGTTCTCCGTGGCGGTGCTGCAGACCGTCACCGGTCTGGAGGACCGGGCGCTGTTCACCCATCTGCGGTCCGCGGTCGAGACGGGGGTGATCGCCCCCGACGGGGCCGCCCCGGACCGCTACGCCTTCCGGCACACCCTCACCGCCGAGGCGCTGGTCTCCTCGCTCGCCCCGGCCGAGCGGGCGGCGCTCGCCCGGCGCGCCGCGACGGCGGTCGAGGCGTCCGGGGAGCCGCTCGACGAGGACCGGCGGCAGCTGGTGGCCTCGCTGGAGCTCGCGGCGGGCAACCGGGCCGGGGCGGCCGTGCAGTTCGCCGAGGCGGGACGGCGGATGCTCGCCTCGGGTTCGCACGGCTCGGCGGTGGTGCTGCTGGAACGGGCCCGCTCCCTGGCGGCGGACGCCGATCTGGCGGCCGTCACCGAGTCCCTGGCGGTGGCCCGGGCGGAGGGCGGCGACCTGGACGGGGCGCTGGCGCTGGCCGACGCCCTGCCGCCGCTGCCCGCCCGCTCGGAGGCGGCCGCCCGGCGCGGGGACGCCCACATCAAGATCGCCTGGGTGGCCGTGATGGCGGAGCGCCCCGAGGACACGGCCCGTCAGATCGCCGCGGCGCGGGCCTTGTTCGGCCCGGCGCCGTCCCCGGCCCGGCACGCCTCGCTCGCCGTCGTGGACGGCCACCTCTCGCTGCTCCCCGGCGAGGACCGCAGGGAGCCGGAGGCGGCCGAGCGGGCCGCGCGGGAGGCCGCCGCGACCGCCGAGGCGCAGGGGCTGCCGGTGGTGGCCTGCCAGGCCTGGCAGTTGCTGGCGCTGCTGCACCGGGAGCGGGGTTTCGACGCCGCCGACGCGTGTCTGGAGCGGATGCTCGACCTGTCGACCCGGCATTCCCTGCCGCTGTGGCGGGTGGAGGCGCTGGTGCGGCTGGGGGTGAACGGTTTCATGCGGACCGGCGACGCGGCCCGTCTGCACTCGGCGCGCGCGGCGGCGGCGGAGCTGGGCTCCCTGCTGCTGGCGCAGACGGTCGACGGGCTGCTCGCGATGAACGCGGTGATGTGCGCCCGGTGGGACGAGGCGGAGGAGATCACCGGCCGGTCGGTGGAGGCGAGCGCCCGGATCGGCAACCACGGCGCGCACCGCTATCTGCTGCTGGCCGGAGCGGCGGCGGCGGCGCACCGGGGCCGCCGCCGGGAGACGGACCGCGCGCTGGCCGCGTTCCGCAGGGCGGGCGGTGAGCAGTCCTCGCTGGTGCCGCTGCGGCTGGGGTTCTGCGGGGCGATCGGGGCGCTGCTGGAGGAGGACCGCCCCGGGGCGGCAGCGGCCCTGGACGCGGCCCTGGCCTGGGAGCGCGACCACCCCAGCTACTACTACCTGAGCGGACGCTACGGGCTGCGCCCGCTGCTCCGGGTGCTGGCGGGTGACGCGGGGCGCGGGGCGTACGAGGAGGTGGCCGGGGCGTCCGGTGCCGCGCTGGCCTGGAACCGGCAGTTCCTCGACCTGACCGAGGCGGTGCTGCTCGGCAGGGAGGGCGACGCGGCGGGGGCCGAGCAGCGGATGGCCTCGTTCCACCTCCGGTCCGGCGCCTTCCCGGTGGCCCGGCACCTCGGTCTGCGGCTGGTCGCGGACGCGGCGCTCGCCGACGGGTGGGGCGAGCCGGTCGTGTGGCTGCGTACCGCCGAGGAGTTCTTCCACTCGGCCGGGGTGCAGCCGGCCGCCGCCGCGTGCCGGGCGGCGCTGCGGCAGGCGGGGGTGAGCGTGACCCAGCACCGGGGCGGGCGGGACCGCATCCCCCCGCCGCTGCGGACCAACGGGGTGACCCCGCGCGAGTACGAGGTGTTCGTGCTGCTGGCGGAGCGGCCGGGGAACCAGCAGATCGCCCGGCAGCTGTCCATCTCGCCGCGCACGGTGGAGAAGCATCTGGCCAGCCTGCTGAGCAAGACGGGCCGGGCGAACCGCTCGGCCCTGTGCGAGTTCGCGGCGGAGTGCGTGGTCGACCTGCCCTGAGTGGCGCCGCCCCGGCGAAGGAACGCCGGCCGCCCACGGGGGGCGGGCCGTCGGGATGGGGGCACGGCCCCGCAATGTGGGGGCGTCGGGCGGCGGGGGTCGGGTGCGCCCGCCGGAAGATGCGGGGCGCGCACCGATGTGCCCGGTGCCGCGCCGCGGGAGCATCGGCGGAGTACGGCAGCCCGTCGCCCCTCCCCCGGCCAGGAGGCCCGCTGATGCCCCTTCCCCCCGTCCGCCCCGCCACACCCGGTGCGGTGTACTTCTCGTTGCTCGGGCCCCTCTCGGCGGTGGCCGACGGCAGGCCGCTGCCGCTCGGACCGCGCAAGCAGCGGCTGGTCCTGGCGACGCTGCTGTCCCGGCCCAACACCCCGGTGCCGGTCGACGTGCTGACCGACGTGGTGTGGCCGGAGGGCCCGCCGCGCACCGCGCGCAAGAACCTCCAGGTGTACGTCAGCGCCGCCCGCGCGCTGTTCGGGCCCGTCGGGGGTGACGACCGGGGGCGGGTGGTGCACGACTGCGGCGGCTACCGGCTGCGGGTGGAGGAGGGCGAGCTCGACATCCTGCGCTTCCGGACGCTGGCCCGGGCGGGCCGGGCGGCGACCGAGCGGGGCGACCTGCGCACCGCCGCCCGGCTGCTGCGGGAGGCCCTGGACCTGTGGGGGGAACGTCCGCCGCTGCACGACCTCCGGGACTCCGCCGGGGTCGCGGAGGAGGCCGAGCGGCTGGAGGCCCGCTGTCTCACGGTCTACGAGGACTGGGCGGAGGCCGAGATCGAGACGGGCCGGGCGGGCGTCGCGCTGGACGGGCTGCGGGACCTGGTGGAACGCCACCCGCTCCGGGAACGGTTGCGCGCCGCGTGGATGAACTCCCTGCACCAGACCGGGCGTCAGGCGGAGGCGCTGGCGGTGTACGACGACTACCGGCAGCTGCTCGCCCGGGAGCTGGGCCTGGAGCCCAGCCCGGCGATGGCGGGTCTCTACCGGGCGATGCTCGGCGAGGGCCGGGCGTCCCGGGCCACGGCCCCCCGGAGCCCTGCGGGCGGGGTGTCGCTGCCCGCGGACAGCAGGCACTTCACCGGCCGCGAGGACGAACTGGCCCGGCTGGTCGACGTGTCGGGCGGCCCCGAGGGTGCGGTGCTGGTCGTCTCCGGCCCGGCCGGGGTGGGCAAGTCGGCCCTGGCGGTGCGGGCGGCCCACCTGCTCGCGGACCGCTTCCCGGACGGGCGCTTCCACGTCCGGGCGCGGCGGGAGGACGGCTCCGTCCGCACCCGGGTCGACCTGCTGGAGGAGCTGGGGCGGCTGTGCGGGGCGGGCGGCCGGGGCCGGCCGGACCCCGCGCAGGCGGAGGACGCCTGGCAGGGGTGGCTGGCGCGGCACCGGGCGCTGATCGTGCTGGACGACGTGGCGGACGAGGCGTCGGTGCGGGGGCTGCTGCCCCGGTCCGGGCGGTGCTCGGTGCTGCTCACCGCACGCGGCCAGCTCGCCGGTCTCGAAGCCGTGCACCGGACGGCGCTGGCCGCGCCCGGCGAGGACGAGGCGCTGGAGCTGCTGGGGACGCTGATCGGCGCGGACCGGCTGCGGACGGACCGGGTCGCCGCGCTGCGCATCGTGCGGGCGTGCGGGGCGCTGCCGTTGGCGGTGGCGGTGAGCGGGATGCGGCTGGGGGTGCTGCGGCACCTCCCGCTGGCGGAGTACGCGGACCGGCTCGACGATCCGGCGGGGGCGCTGGACGAGCTGGTGGCCGGCGACGTGTCCGTACGCTCCCGGCTCGCCGCGGGCTGGCGGGACCTGGGGGCCCGTGACCGGGGGGCGCTGGTCCGGATCGCGGGCCTCGCGTGGGACGGGGGCTTCACGCTGGAGCGGGCGATGGCGGCGCTGGACCGCGACGAGCGGGGTGCCATACGCGCGGTCGAGTCGCTCATCGACAGCGGTGCGGTGACCTCGCCCTCGGGCGAGGTCACCGCACACGCCGCGCTGTACGAGGTGCCGCGGCTGCTCTGTCTGTACGCCCGTGAGGAGGCGGGCCCCGGGGGGACCGGCCCGCGGGAGCCGGCGCTCCTCGCCGGGGGCGGTGCCGCCCGCCTCCTCAGCCGAGGGTGAGGAGGTCCAGCAGGCCGGGGAGCCCCTCCCCGGCGGCGTTCCCCCCGGTGGCCGGGGCGTCCGCGGCGGTGTCGGCGGCGGCGTCCCGGCCCCCGGACAGGAAGTGCAGGGCGAGCAGGAGTCCCGCCGCGCCCGTGCCGAGGTCGGCGGAGAAGCGCCGCAGCGTCGCCCCCGGGACGAGCAGCCGGTCCTCGTCGGCGACGAGGTGCCAGGCGAGGTTGCGTACGGAGGCCAGGACGCCGGGGCCGGTCCGGGTCACCGGGTCGAGCTGGCCGGCGGCGGCGGCGAGGCCCGCGCGCCCGGTGAACAGCCCCGGTTCGCGGACGAACTCCATCGCGCAGCCCCGGGCGACGCCCGGGACCAGGGCGCTCAGCGCGTCGTCCGCGTGACGGGCGGTGTACGCCCGGGCGACGAGGGCGACCCCGGAGCTGCCCTGGCCGAGGTAGAGCAGGTGGCGCCGGCCGTCCTTCACCTGGAGCGAGCCGTCGTCCATGGTGACGAGGTGTCCGGCCTCGTGTCCCAGGGCGGTGCGGGCGGCCCGGAGCAGCCAGGACTCGCCGGTCAGCGTGTGCAGTTCGAGGAGGAGCAGGGCGGCGCCGCTCAGCCCGCGCAGCAGTCCGGCGGACTCCGGCGGGCGCAGGCCGTCCACCGGTTCGCCGCGCACCAGCCGGTCCAGATCCCGGGCGGTGGCCAGCGCGGTGTCGACCAGACCGGGATCGGGGGTGGTGCCCCCCGCGCGGGCCAGGCGCAGGGCGGCGAGGGCGGTGCCGGCGCGTCCGGTGAAGAGGTCCGCCGATGCCGACGCCGTCACCGGTGCGCCGCCCGGCACCGCGCGCTCCCACACCTCCCGTGCCTGTCCGGGGCGGCCCAGCAGGGAGAGCACCAGCGCGACGCCGGGCAGTCCGTCGTAGAGTCCGGCCGCTCCGGCGGGGTCCCGGCGCAGCGCCGCCGCCGCGAGCCAGTCGGTCCATTCGGCGGGGACCGGGGCGCCGGTCCGGTGCAGGGCGTACAGCACACCCGCCGCGCCGTGCGCGAGGTCGGTGCCGCCGGTGGCGAAGAGGGCGGGGGCTCCGGGGAAGAGGCGGTCCGTCCGCCCGGGGGTGGCTCCGGCCCGGATCCCGGCGAGGAGGCCGGAGCGGAGCCCGGCCCAGTCCACCTCCGGGCCGTCGAACAGGGCGGCCACCCGGGCCTCGCGTCGTCGTGAGGCGTCCAGGCCGCGGAGCAGTCCGGGCCGGCCGGGTCCCGCTCCGGCCGGCAGTGCGTAGCGGCGGCGGGCCCAGCGTTCCAGGGTGAGGGCCTTCGCCCGCTCCAGACCGGCCATCTCCATGACCGGCATCAGCAGGGAGAGCCAGGTCGCCCAGAGCGCGTAGGCGTCGGCCTCCGCGCCGGGGGTGCCCGGGGGTGCCTGGAGGCCCTGCGCGCCGGCCAGCGGGGTGTCCCGGTCGTCGAGGGCGGTGGCGTACTCGAAGTCGACGAGGGCGATCCGGCCGTCGGGCCGGACGATGACGTTGGAGGGGTGCAGGTCGCCGAAGCGCAGGCCCCGTGCGTGGATCTCCTCCAGCGCCCGGGAGAGCCGGCCGGTGACCGCCTCGGTCCACGCGACGTAGGGGGCGAGTTCGTCGGCCGAGTCCGCCCCGCGCACGAGGGCGAAGCGGTTGACGATCTCCTCCAGCAGGGTGTTCCCCTCGATGTGCTCCTCGATCAGGAAGTGGTGCTCCCAGACGGTCCGCACCCCGTACACCTCGGGCACGCAGTCGAGTCCGGCGAGCGTCGTCAGCGCCCGGTGCTCGCGGTGCAGGCGGGTGACGGCGTCGTCGCCCGCGCTGTCGAGGCCGCAGTGCGGGCGCGCCTCGCGCAGCACCACGCGCCGTCCCGACCCCCGGTCCTCGGCCAGGTAGATCCCGCCGGCGTTGGAGAACTGCAGGGCCTCGGTGACCGTGTACGGGAAGGTCTCGTCGCGGGCCGCGGCGCGGGCCGCGAGGTGCGGGCGCAGGGCCGCGGGGACCTCGACCCAGGAGGGCACGCGGAAGACGACGCCGCGTTCGTCCGGGACGAGCGTGCCCGAGGGGTCCCGCAGGGCGAGGACCTGGCGGCCGTCGGCGTCGGCGCACCAGCGGGGGACGAAGGCCCCGTAGCGGGTGTAGACGGGTGCGTCGCCGATGCGCAGGTCGCTGAGGACGTAGGGGCCGCTGCGTCCCGCGAGCGCGCGGGACAGTTCGTCGGCCAGGGCGAGGAACGCGGTCTCGTCGGGCGGGTAGGCCGCGACGAACTTCCCCGCGCCGCTGCGGTGCATGTGCTTGTCCGCCATCAGCAGCAACGCCTTCTCGCTGCGCAGGAACTTGAAGGGCACCCCGTGGCGGAGGCAGATCCGGGCGGTGTCCCGCAGGGTGGCCTCGGCCTCGCCGGGGACGGTGGACACGTGGATCTTCCAGCCCTGCTCGGCCGGCCGCACCCCCTCGGGCACCAGCGAGGTCCACAGGCCCACGGCCTCGCGGCGCCAGCCCGCCGGAGGCGGATCGGTGTCGAGCCGGTAGCGGGACTCCCCGTCGGGCAGCCGGGCCGGGGTGTCGAAGTACGTACGGTCGGCGAGGCAGTACAGCTGGGTTTCCTGGGTGCCTGGCACGCGGCTCTCTCTTCTCGAAGCCCGCTGGGGAGCAGGGACGGTGGCGGTGGGGGTCAGTCCCCGGGGACGGCACGTCGCGCGGCGGCGGGCGGGTGGCCGGGCCCCGCCGGGGCCGCCGGGCCGGCACCGTCCGCCTCCCCCGCGGGCCCGGTGGCCGGCTCCGGCGCCTCGGCGGGTCCGGCGGGCGCGGAGGGCTCCGTCCGCGCGGAGGGGGCGAAGGTGACGACGAGGGCGGAGAGGGCCAGCACGCAGCCGGTGAGCGCGAACGCCCAGCGGGCGCCGAAGGCGGTCAGCAGGGCTCCGCCGGCCAGCGGCCCGAACGGCTGGACCATCGAGGACAGGAACCCCGCCGCGCTCTGCACCCGGCCCACCCGCTCCTCGGGGGTGACGACGAGGAGCTTCGAGAGGAATCCGATGCTGGCGACGGTCGACAGGCACATGCACAGCGCGCACATCAGCCCGGCCACCAGGGGCTGTCCGACCCAGGCCATCACCCCGGCGGCGGCCACGCAGGTCCAGCAGGTGGCGACGATCAGCAGCCGGGAGTGCCGGTCGGGGCCGATCCGCGGCGCGAGCAGCGCCCCGGCCAGCGCCCCGGCGGAGACGCAGGTGAGGACGAAGCCGCCGCCGATCCCGGACGTGCCCCCGTCGGAGAACGCGGTCAGCGCGGTGAAGGTGAGTGCCCCGAACGCGAAGTTCATGCCCAGCCCGAACACCAGGAGGACCGTGCGCAGATAGGGCAGTCCCCACAGGAACGTCAGGCCCGCCGTGAGCTCGCGCCGGCTGAACACCGCGCCCGCCTTCGCCCTGGCCCGGGAGCGGGTCCGTACGAGGGCCACGCAGACGGTCGACAGGAGCAGGCCCAGCGCCTCGGCCGCGAAGGGCAGGGCCGGGTGGAGGCCGAACAGCGCGCCCCCGACGAGGGGTCCGACGAGCCGGGCGGTCTGGCTGCGGGCCTGGAGCCGGGCGGTGGCGGTGCCCATCTGGTCGGCGGGGACGATCGCGCGCATCAGGCCGAAGACGGCCGGTGCGTAGACGGTGCTGATCACCGCGCCCGCGGCGGCCACGAGCAGGACGAGGGGCATCGGGGCGTGCCCGGACCAGACGGCGACGGCCAGGGCCGTGACGACGGTCAGGCTGCCGACGTCGCACACCCGCATCAGCCGGCGGCGTTCGACGCGGTCGGCCATCACCCCGCCGGGCAGCATCGTGATCAGCACGGCTCCCACGGACACCGTGCCGACGGCTCCGGCCCGGACCGCGGAGCCGGTCTCCCTGAGCACCAGCAGAGGAAGGGCGAGGGCGCTCATCTGCCCGCCCAGCACGGCGAAGAGGCCGCTCAGCCAGAGCAGCCTGAAATCCCTGTTGCCGCGCAGCGGCGTGGTCATCGTGAACTCCCGTCGGTGGTCGGGGCCGTGGCGAGGGGCGGGCCCGTGCGGGCCCGCGGGATGCGGAGGGACCCGGCCCCCGCGCGAGCGGGGCGGGAGCACGCGGCGGAGGGCGGCGGGACCGGCCGGAAGCGACGGCGGGGCGGTTCCGTCGCGACGGAACCGCCCCACATCACCGGCCGGCCGGGCGCCACGGCGGGAGGACCTGCCTCGGCCTCCGTGGCGCCGCCCCGGTGCGCCCGGTCAGTTCTCCATGACGACGCTGATCACGCTGACGCAGCTGCCCGGCGCCACGACCTTGTCGACGGCCGTCTCCTGGAGGTCCAGCACGGAGTGCGCCTCGACCTCGGGGGTCTCCTCGTTGTTGTCGTCGGCGGCGGGCTTGGTGTTCTCGGCCATGGTGGTCTCCGTCCATGTGTGACTGCACTGGTTCCGGGGGCCCCGAGGTGCCGGGTTTCCGGTGCGGCGGGCCGTTGCCTGCCGTTGCCGAGAAAGTTAGGAGGGCCCGCCTGGCGAACGCTTCGGCGGCGGTATGGCCCCGGTATCGGCCGAGTCCAGGACGGCTCCGGACGCCGCGCCCCGGTCGCGCGGCGGGTCCGGGACACCGTCCGGCCTGCGCCCATACCGCTTCCGAGGCATCCGCGGACCGCCGCCGAACCGCCGCACCGCAGCCTGGGTGCACGTCCGCGCACGCCGGTGGGGCCACGGGAAACGGTCCCCGGTGCGCACGCTCCGGCCCCGAGAAGGAGGCGGCCCCCGCATGGAACTCGGCGAACTCGTCGGACGGCGGCCGTTCCCCGCCGCCGGACTGCTGCTCGGCCTCACCCGGCGCTGCCCGCTCAGCTGCGCCCACTGCTCGACCGGATCGTCCCTGACGACACGTCAGGAACCGGACGGCGCGGACCTGGTGCGCTTCGTCGGCTCGTTCACCCGGGAGAACCGTCCCGACGTGGTGATGCTGACCGGCGGTGAACCGCTGCTGCTGCCCGCGCTCGTCGAGCGGCTGAGCGCCCGGGCCCGCGCCGCCGGATCGCGTACGGCCCTGCTCAGCGGCATGTTCTTCGCCCGCTCCCGGGAGATCCCGCCGCCGGTGCTGCGCGCGGTCGGGAGCGTGGACCACTTCTCCGCCAGCCTCGACGCGCACCACGAGCGGGAGATCCCCCGGGCCGACGTGTTCCGCGCGGTGCACCGGATCCGGGAGGCGGGGGTGGCGGTGAGCTTCCACCTCACCGGTGCGGGGGCGGACGACCCCTACCTCGCCGACATCACCCGTGCCGTCGACGCGGAGTTCGGCGGCGCGGTGCCCTCGCTGGTCAACGAGGTGCGGCCGTTCGGCCGGGCGGCCTCCTGGGCCGCGCCCGCCCGCACCGGCCCGGAGGCCGGCGCGCTGTCCCCGTGCGCCATGGCCGCCTGGCCGGTGGTCGCCTTCGACGGCGCGGTGCTCGCCTGCTGCAACCAGGACACCGTGGACCTGCGGCCGGCCCCCGCCCACCTGTACCTGGGGCACATCGGCACCGACGACTGGGCGACCGTACGCGGACGCGCCCTGGAATCGCCGGTGCTGCGCATGATCCGCACCGTCGGCCCCGCCCATCTGGCCGCGCGCGCCGGGGTCGTGCCGGACGGCGCCCCCTACTGCCAGGGCTGCCGGGCCCTCGGGTCCGACGACCGGGTGGCGGCCGAGGCCCGTTCGGTGGCCTCGGGGGCCGTCGGGGCCCTGCTGGACCTGACCGCGGCGCGGCGCGGCGCCGCGGAGGGCCCGGTGGGCGTCGTACGGCACCACGGCTGCTCCGCGTACGCGCCGCTGGTCGTGGCCCGCGTTCCCGCCGGGGGCGGTTCCCGGTGAGCGCTCCCGGGCCGGGCCACTCGGCCCGGCTGGGGGTCGCCCTGGGGCTGCTGGACGCGCCGCTGCTGGGCGCGATGGAGCGGATGTGGCGCGCCGAGGAGCTGCTGCCGCGCTACCGGCGCTACCTGTGCGCCATGCACGCCGTGGTGCGGGCCTCCGTCCCGCTGATGGAGCGCGCCCTGGAGCGGGCCACGCTGCTGGAGCTCGGCGGCGACCCGGTGGCCGGTCCGCTGGCGGCGTACCTGCGCGGGCACATCCGGGAGGAGGCCGGCCACGACGCCTGGCTGCTGGAGGACATCCGGGCGGCGGGGGCGCTGCCGGCCGACGCGCTCGGCCCGATGCCGCCGCCGGTCGTCGCCGCGCTCGCGGGCGCGCAGTACTACTGGATCGAGCACCACCACCCGGTGGTCCTGCTCGGCTACATCGCGGTGCTGGAGGGGTACGCGCCCGCCGCGGACCTGACCTCGCGCATCGCGCTCTCGACCGGTCTGCCGGAGGCCGCCCTGCGGACCGTGCGGGAGCACGCCGCGCTGGACACGGGGCACCTGGACGGGCTGTACGCGCTGCTGGACCGGCTGCCGCTGACCCGCGGCCAGCAGTCCGACGTGACGGTCAGCGCCCTGCACTCCCTCGACGCGCTCACCCGGCTGTTCGTCCGGCTCGGGCGCCCCGCGGCGGCGCCGTCGCCGCGGGGGGCCGGACCTCTCTCACCGACGGGAGTCACCCCATGACCCGACCATCCGAAGGCAACGGCACGCCCCGGGCACCGGGGGGCGCCGAACGGCCCGCGCTGCCCGCCGCGTTGTACGAGGCCGGGCTGCCGGTGGACTCGCTCACCGACGAACAGCGCCTCGTGCTCAGCGAGCTGACGGAGGAGGAGCTGGCCGTGCTGCTCGACATCAAGAGCCGGCTGGACGCGGTGGAGCCCGAGGTCCAGGCGCACGGCGAGATCGCCGGCGGCGCCCTGTTCTGAGCCGGGTCCGCGCAGGACGCCCGGTTCCGGGCTCCGCGCGGAAGCGGCCCCGGGCGGGTGCGGGGCGGTGCGGCCGGAACGGACGGCGCACCGGCCCGGCCCGCCCGGCAGCCGCGCGGCCCCCCACCTCCGGAGAGAAGGGAACGTCATGAACTGCACCACATGCCGCCAGGACCTGCCGCGGGACGCCAGGTTCTGCTCGTCCTGCGGGACGCCGTGCGCGGTCGCCGCCGTGCCCGAGGAGGACGAACGCAAGCCGGTGACGGTGCTGTTCTGCGATCTCGTCGGCTCCACCGCGCTGTCGGGCGTGCTCGACCCGGAGACCCTGCGCACGGTGACGCTGCGGTACTTCGAGGCGATGAGCGCCCAGATCGTGGCCCGGGGCGGCACCCCGGAGAAGTTCATCGGCGACGCCGTGATGGCGGTGTTCGGGGTGCCGGTGGTGCGGGAGGACGACGCCCGGCGGGCGCTGGCCGCGGCGCTCGGCATGCGGGACGCGCTGGCCGCGCTCAACGAGGAGCTGCACGCCACCCTCGGCATCACCCTGGCCACCCGGATCGGTGTCAACACCGGCCAGGTGGTGGCCGGGGGCGACGCGTCGGCCCGGCAGGCGCTGGTGTCGGGAGAGACCGTCAACATCGCCGCGCGCCTGGAGCAGCACGCGGGCGCCGGCGAGATCCTGATCGGTCCGGAGACCCTGCTCGCCGCCGGCCCCACGGTCTCCGCCGAACCCACCGGGCCGCTGCGGCTGAAGGGCAAGCAGGACCGTGTGGAGGCCTACCGGCTGCTGGCCCTGGGGGCGGACGATCCCGAGCTGCTGCGCCGTTTCGACGTGCCGTTCGTCGGGCGCCGCGCCGAGCGGGACGCCCTGGACGCGGCGCTGGCGGACACCGTGCGGACGGGGCGGACCGGGCTGCTGCGGGTGGTCGGCGAGCCCGGCATCGGCAAGACCCGGCTGGTGCGGGAGTGGCTGGCCGGCTTGTCCGCGTCGGGCGCCCTCTCCTACGGCGCCGGGCGGTGCCGCGGGCACGGCGAGCGCGGCACGCTCGCTCCCCTCGCCGACGCCCTGCGCGCCCTGCCGGCGCCGGCCGCGCCCCGGGGGGCACCGGCCGCGGACGACGACGCGACGGCCCTGCTGTCGGCGGGGCTGCTGCGCGACGGCACGCCGAACGCCCCGTTCGAGGACATGTGCGCCGCGCTGGCGACCGCACTGGGGCGGGCGGCTCGGGAGCGGCCCGTCGTGCTGGTCCTCGACGACGCCCACGAGGCGGCGCCCCTGCTGACCCGCACCCTGGAGCGGCTGACGGACGGTTCGGGGCCCGCCGGTGTGCTGATCGTCTGCGCGGGCCGCCCGGACGGGACGGCCGACTCCGTGGACTGCCTCCAGCTCACCGGGCTGCCCGGCGCGGAGAGCGCCCGGCTCGCGGCCCTGCTGAACCGGCTCGACGGGGGTGCGGAGCCGGTCGACGAGCGGCTGCTGGCCCGTGCCGAGGGCAATCCGCTCTATCTCGAACAGCTCCTGGTCGACGGCCGGATGGACGGTCCCGGCTCCGGCCTGCCCCCCACGCTCCAGGCGCTGCTGGGCGCCCGGATCGGGGCGCTCGCCCGCAACGAGCGGGTCATGGTCGGACTCGCCGCGGTGATCGGCCGGGAGTTCACCTCGGCCGAACTCCTGCTGCTGGAGACCTCGGCCCGGCTGGCGGAACTGCGCGGACCCGCGGCGGTGAGCGTCCCGTCCGCCGACCGGGCGCAGCGGCTGGGGCTCATCGAGGAGGTGCTGGTGGCGCTGGCCGGGCGGCGGCTGGTGGAGCCGGGGCCGGGCCCGGAGCCGGCGGCGTACCGCTTCAGCAGCGGTCTGGTGCACGAGGTGACGTACGCGTCGCTGTCCAAGCGCGCCAAGGCGGACCGGCACGCATGGGCGGCCGAGCTGCCCGGGGTGCTGCGGGCCGGGGACGGTGCCGTGGGCGGCCATCTCGAACGCGCCTGCCGCTACCGGACGGAGCTCGGGCTGCTCGACGACCGGACCGGGCGGCTGCGCGGCCGTGCCGCCGCCGCGCTGGGCCGCGCCGGGGCCCAGGCCGCGTCCCGGGCCGACCTCGCCTGGGCGGACGACCTGCTGGGGCGGGCGGTGGAGCTGGATCCGGACGACGTGGGCGCGGTCCGCAGGCTCGGTGAGGTCAAGGTGGCACTGGGCCGGACCGCCGACGGGGCGCGGCTGCTGCGCCGGGTGTCCGCGACGGAGTCGGCGCAGGTGGAGTCCGCGCACGCCAGGCTCGCGCTCGCGGTGCTGGACCCCGCGGGCCCCGGCCCGGGGGTGACGGCGACGGCGCGGGCGGTGCTGCCGGTCTTCGAGGCGGCGGGCGACGCGACCGGCCGGGCCAGGTCCCATCTGCGGCTCGCCCAGCACCTCCAGCAGGCCGGCCGGCACGAGGAGGCCGAACGCGACCAGGCGCGCGCCCTGGAACAGGCGGTGCTGGCCGGCGCCGAACCGGAACGGGCCGGTGCGCTGGGGGCCATCGGCATCTCGCTGTGGCGCGGTCCGGTGCCCGCCCCCGAGGCGGTGTCCCGCTGCCGCGGCCTGCTGGCCGCGCACGGGGAGGGCCGCCCGACGGTCCGGCTCACCCTGAACTGCCCGCTGGCGGTGCTCTACGCGCTCCAGGACCGGCCCCGCGAAGCGTACGCCTGCCTCGCCGAGGCCCGGGAGCTGGCCGGGAAGCTGCGGTTCGCCGAGGCCGAGGTGTTCCTGCCGGTGTTCCGGGCCGCCGTGGAGGCGCTGCTCGGGCACGGTGCGGCGGCCCTGGACCTGCTGGCCGGGGCCGACGAGGCCGCCCGGCGGGCCGACGCGGCCGGGCTGCGGACCGCGGTCGCGCTGGACGCGGCCCGGATCGAGCTCGACGCGGGCCGTTCCCGGCGGGCGGCGGCCTGGATCGCGGGCATCGGGGACGCCGCGGGGCTGAGCCCCGCGGACGCCGTCGACCTGAACGGGCTGCGGGGCCGGCTGGCCGCCGCCGTCGGGCGGCCGGCGGAGGCGGCCGGCCACGCGGACCGGGCCGTGCGGGCGTCGCTGCTCACGGACTCCCCGCTGGTCCGCGCGAACGCCGAACTGGACCGGGCCCGGACGCTGTTCGCCCTGGGGCGGCACGCCCCCGCGCTGGCCTCGGCACGTGCGGCACAGGAGCACTTCGTGAGCAAGGGGCACCTGCCGGGGGCCCGCCGGGCCGCCGGCTGCGTGCCGGACGAGGCCATGGTCACCACGACGGAGAGGAGCTGACCGATGGGAACCGTCGGAACAGGCACGGTACCGGGGCAGGGACTCACCTGGAGCCTGCGGGGGCGAGGCCCCGAGGACGTGCCGGTGCCCGCGGACGAGGGGCCGCCGGGCGGTCTGCCCGGGCGGCAGGCGACCGGGCGCGGGGTGCGGGTGTGCGTGGTGGACTCCGGTGTGGAGCTCGACCACCCGCTGGTCGGCCCGGTGGAGAGTTCCTGGGTGGTGGTCAAGGACCCGGAGAGCGGGTCGATCACGGTCGAGCCGACGGACACCGGCGACACCTGCGGCCACGGCACCGCGTGCGCGGGGATCATCCGCCGCACCGCGCCCGACTGCGAGATCCACAGCGTCCGGGTGCTGGGCGAGCGGTTCTCCGGCACCGGCGACGTCCTGATGGCGGGGCTGCGCTGGGCCGTGGAGCAGCGCTTCGACGTGGTGAACCTGAGCCTGTCGACCACCCGCACCCGCTTCGCCCCCGAGCTGCACGGCCTCGCCGACCGGGCCTACTTCAGCCGTACGGTCATCGTCGCCTCGGCGCACAACACGCCCGTGGAGAGCTTCCCGTGGCGGTTCGCCTCGGTGATCTCCGTGGGCAGCCACCAGGAGGACGACGAGCTCCACCTCTACAACCCGGACCCGCCGGTGGAGTTCTTCGGTCCCGGGCAGAACGTGTCCGTGCCGTGGCTGGGCGGCCGGACGATCCGCACCACCGGGAACAGCTTCGCCACCCCGTACGTCGCGGGGCTGTGCGCCCGCGTCCTCTCCGGGCACCCCCGGATGACGGCTTTCCAGCTCAAGAACGCCCTCTACCTCTCCGCGGCCAACGTGCACGCGGACCCGCGTCCTCACACAGCGGCAGGAGACACCCGTGACGACTCCGAGAACTGACGCCATGCCTCCCTCCCCGTCCGTCCACGCCCCGGGTGACGCCGCCCGGCACGAGCTGCTCCAGTCGGTCGTCGACGTGGCGCGCGCCATCTTCGGGGCGGCGGCCAGCTCCGTGTGCCTGCTCGACGAGGAGGCGGACGAGCTGGTGTTCCAGGCGGTCTCCGGCGAGGGCGAGGAGTTCCTGGTGGGGCGCAGGTTCCCGGCGGGGAGCGGGATCGCCGGCTGGGTGGCGATGTCGGGCGAGCCGATGGTGGTGGACGACCTGAGCCGGAACACCTCGTTCGACCGCTCGCTGGCGGAGTCGACCGAGTACGTCCCGGACGCCCTGATGGCCGCCCCGCTGATCAGCGAGGCGCGGGTGCTCGGGGTGCTGGAGGTGCTGGACCCCTCGCCGCAGGCCCGGTCGGGCGTGCGCGAACTGGATCTGCTGGCGATGTTCGCCCGGCAGGCGGCGGCGGCCCTGCGGGTGCTCGCCCCGCATCCCGCGGGCGCGTGCGGCGGGGCGCTGGAGGGCGAACGCCGTGAGGACGCGCTCCAGTTGCTGGGGAGCCTGGAGCGGCTGCTGCGGGGCGCGGGCTGAGGGTGCGCACACCGGCCGCGGCGCGGGAGTGACGGCGGTCGTGACGGGCAGGAGCCGGGAGAGCGCCGGGCCGTTCCCGCGCCGGCCCCAGCGGAAGGACGCACCTCGTGAAGCTCGCTTTCTCGACCCTCGGAGTACCGGGCATGCCCGTCGCGGACGTCGTGCGGCTGGCCGCCGGACACGGGTACCAGGGGGTCGAGCTGCGCGCCCATCCGGAGGAGCCGGTGCACCCCGGCCTCGGGTCGCACGAACGGGCCTCCGTGGTGGCGGAGTTCGAGCGGGGCGGGGTCGAGGTCCTCACCGTGGCCGGCTATGTGAAGGCCGCCGCCGCGGGGGACGACGCACCGGTGCTCGCGGAGCTCGCCGGACTGGTGGAGCTGGCCCGCGACCTCGGCGCCCGGTACGTCCGGGTGTTCCCCGGGGGCGGCGGCCAGGATCCCGCCGAGTCCGACGCGATCGCCGCCCGCCGGCTGGGCGCCGCCGCCCCGCACGCGGCCGACCTGGGTGTGCGGATCCTCCTGGAGACCCACGACTCGCACCGTGCGGGTGCCGACGTGGCACGGGTGGTGGGCACCGTGGGGCACGGGCGGATCGGCGCGGTCTGGGACGTCCTGCACACCTGGCTGGCCGGTGAGGAACCCGCCGCCAGTCACGCGGTGCTGGCCCCGCACCTGGGATACGTGCAGGTGAAGGACGTCGCCTCCGCCGAGGACACCACCCCGCTGGCCCTCGGCGCGGGGGTGCTGCCGCTGCAGGCGTGCCTGGACCTGCTGGACCAGGACGACTGGGTCTGCTGGGAGTACGAGAAGCGGTGGTACCCGCAGGCCGCCGCGCTGCCGGAGCTGCTGGCGGCGGGGCGGGAGCACCTCCTGCGGCTGGGCGCGCCGAAGCAGTAGCTCAGACGCGCGCCTCCCGGGCCTCCGGCCGCGGTGGTGCGACGGCGGGGCGGGACCGGGCCGGCGAGGTCAGGGCCACCCCGCCGACCAGCAGCGCGGCCGCGCACCAGCGCAGCGGGCCGACGTCCTCGCCGAGGAGGAGCGCGGCCGAGGACATCCCGAAGACGGGGACGAGCAGGGTGAACGGGGCCACGGACGAGGCCGGGTGGTGGCGGAGCAGGAAGCCCCAGGCCGCGAAGCCGAAGACGGTGGAGATCCAGGCGACGTAGACCACGGTCCCGGCGCCGGCCGGATCGAGCGCGGCGAGGGCCTCGGCGTCCCGGTCCCAGCCCTCGACGAGCAGGGAGAGGCCGAACAGCGGCAGCACCGGCACGGTGGAGACCCACACCATGAAGTTGAGGGAGTCCGGCGGGGCGGCCCGGCGGGTCAGTACGTTGGACACGCCCCAGCAGGCCGCCGCGAGGATCACCAGGGCGAAGCCGAGGACGGGTCCGCCCGCCCCCTCGTCGACGGCGGCCACCCCGATGCCGGCGAGCGCGACGCCCATCCCCAGGACCCGCCGCCGGCCGGGCCGCTCCGACAGGAACAGGGCCGCGAACAGGGCGGTGAAGACGGCCTGGGCCTGGAGGACCAGCGAGGAGAGCCCGGCGGGCATCCCGCGGTCCATCCCGATGAAGAGCAGCCCGAACTTGGCCACCCCGAGGACGAGGCCCACGCCGACGATCCATCTCCAGGCCACCGTGGGGCGCCCGACGAGGAACACGGCGGGCAGCGCGGCGACGAGGAAGCGCAGGGCGGAGAAGAGCAGGGGCGGGAAGTGGGCGAGGCCCAGCTCGATGACGACGAAGTTCACACCCCAGACGGCGGCGACCAGCACGGCCAGGGCGATGTGGAGGGGACGCATGCACCGAGCATCCGGTGCGGTGACCATGTAGCACCAGCGCGGATCTCTTCATGGTTGGATTGAGCGCCGCTTACGCGTCCCGCTCCCCCGGAGGCCCCGGTGCTCGATCTGTCCCGGCTGCGCGCCCTGCACGCCGTGTCCGTCCACGGTTCCGTCGCGGGCGCCGCCGCCGCGCTCGGCTACACGGCGTCGGCCGTCTCCCAGCAGATCACCAAGCTGGAGCGGGAGACCCGGACGACCCTGCTGGAACGGCGCGGGCGCGGGGTGGCGCTCACCGAGGAGGCGCTGCATCTGGCGTCCACCGCCCAGCGGTTGCTGGCGATCGTGGAGCAGGCCGAGACGACGCTGGAGCAGCGCAGGGGGCTCCCCACCGGGCGGCTGACCATCGCGGCGTTCGCCTCCGCCGCGCGCGGGCTGCTGCCGGGCGTGCTGGCGGAGCTGGAGCGGGAGCACCCGGCCCTGGACGCGCGGCTCACCGAGGTCGACCCGCACCTGTCGGTCGACCTGGTGGCGAAGGGCGTGACCGATCTCGCGGTCGCCCACGACTGGGACATCAGCCCGCTGCCCGCACCGGAGGGCGTCGCCCAGGCGGTGCTCGGCGACGACCGGTGCGATCTGCTGGTACCGCGGGGGCACCCGCTGGCCGGCCGGGAGGGCGTGCGGCGGGAGGAGCTCGGCACCGAGCGGTGGGTGTGCCAGCCGCCCGGCACGGTGTGCCACGACTGGCTCGTACGGACGCTGCGGGCGGCGGGGTGCGAGCCGGACATCCGGCACCGGGCGGAGGAGAACCACACCCAGCTGGCCCTGGTAGCGGCCGGGCTGGGGGTGGCGATGATGCCGCGGCTGGGCCGGGGGCCGCTGCCGGAGGGCGTCGTCGCGGTGGCGCTGGACCCCGTGCCGGTGCGGCGGCTGTACGCGCTGTGGCGGACGGAGGCGGCGCGGCGGCCCGCGATCACCGCGGCGGTGTCGGTGCTGCGCAGGCACGGTGCGGGAGCGGGTCTGACCTGCGACGACATCGATCCTGAGCGGTGAGGTTCCGGCGCCGTGCGGGCGCCGGCCGTCCTTCCGGGTGTCGCGGTGTTCTCGGGCCGCCCCCTTGACTGGTAGTTACTTTCCCTATATCCGTACCTTCTTGGAAGTTTCTTTCAGTACCGGAAGGGGCTCACGTGCACCACCGCACCTCCAGACGTACTCTCCTCACCGCGACCGCGGTGACCGTCGCAGCGGCGGCGACCGGCGTCGCCGCTCTTCCCGGCGCCGCGCAGGCAGCCGCGTCCGGCACCTCGTCGGACAGCCGCCTCGAGCGGCTCATCGCCCGGATGAGCCTGGAGGAGAAGGTCGGCCAGCTCTTCGTGATGCGGGTGTACGGACACTCCGCCACCGAGCCGGACCAGGCCGACGTCGACGCCAACCTCACCGAGATCGGGGTCCGGGACGCCGCCGAGCTGATCTCGACCTACCACGTCGGCGGGATCATCTACTTCTCCTGGGCGCACAACACCCGCGACCCGCACCAGATCGCCGAGCTGTCCAACGGCATCCAGCGGGCCGGGCTCGCCGGACGCACCCCGCTGCCGCTGCTGGTCTCCACCGACCAGGAGCACGGCATCGTGTGCCGCGTCGGCGAACCGGCGACGCTGCTGCCGGGGGCGATGGCCCTGGGCGCGGGCGGTTCGCGCTCCGACGCCCGGGCGGCGGGCCGGATCGCCGGGGCGGAGCTGGCGGCGCTGGGCATCAACCAGAACTACGCGCCGGACGCGGACGTCAACGTCAACCCGGCCAATCCCGTCATCGGCGTACGCTCCTTCGGCTCCGACCCGGAGTCGGTGGCCGGGATGGTCACCGCGCAGGTGAAGGGCTACCAGAGCGCCGGGGTCGCCTCCACGGCCAAGCACTTCCCGGGACACGGGGACACCAGCACCGACAGCCACACCGGGCTGCCCGTCATCACGCACACCCGGGAGCAGTGGGCCGAGCTGGACGCCCCGCCGTTCCGTGCGGCGGTGGCCGCGGGCATCGACTCGATCATGACGGCGCACATCGTGGTGCCGGCGCTCGACCCGTCGGAGGACCCCGCCACCCTGTCCCGTCCGATCCTCACCGGCATCCTGCGCGAGGAGCTCGGCTACGACGGGGTCGTGGTCACCGACGCGCTGGGCATGGAGGGCGTCCGCACGAAGTACGGCGACGAGCGCGTCCCGGTGCTCGCGCTGCTGGCGGGCGTCGACCAGCTGCTCAACCCGCCGGACCTGAAAGTCGCCTGGAACGCCGTGCTGGACGCCGTGAAGAGCGGCGAGATCAGCGAGGCCCGTATCGAGGAATCGATTCTGCGCATCCTGCGGCTGAAGACGCGGCTCGGGCTGTTCCGGGACCCGTTCGTCACCCGCCGGGGCGTCGACCGCACGGTGGGCGTCCGTGCGCACCTCGCCGCCGCGGACCGGATCGCCGAGCGGACGACCACCCTGCTGGCCGACGACGGTGCGCTGCTGCCCCTGTCCCGCAGGTCCCACCGGAACCTGCTGGTGGTCGGCGCCGATCCGGCCTCGCCGTCCGGCACGACCGGTCCTCCGACCACCACGCTGGCCGGGGCGTTCCAGGAGCTGGGGTTCGCGGCGACCGCGCTGTCCACCGGCACGGCGCCCACCGAGGCGAAGATCGCCGAGGCGGTCGCGGCGGCCCGGGGCAAGGACGCGGTGGTCGTCGGCACGTACAACGTCACGGCGACCAGCTCGCAGCGCACCCTGGTCAGCGCCCTCGCGGCGACCGGCGTCCCGGTGGTCACGGTGGCGATCCGGAATCCGTACGACATCGCGCAGCTGGCCGGTACGGGCTACGCGGCGAGCCTCGCCACGTACTCCTGGACGGACGTCGAGCTGCGGGCCGCCGCCCGGGTGATCGCGGGGCGGGCCCGGCCCGAGGGGCGGCTCCCGGTGCCGGTGCAGCGGGCGGACGCGCCCGACCGGAACCTGTACCCGGTCGGCCACGGGCTGTCGTACCGCGCCGGGTCCTCGGCTCCGTAGCCGTCCCGGCGGACGAGCGGCGGGCCGTGCCCGCCGGGTGCCGGCCGACCCCACGAGCCCGCACAGCCAGGCCACGCCCGCCAGGGCCCGCGGCGCCCCCGGCCACGACCCCAAGCACAACAGGCGCGACGACG